>DBQB01000019.1 GCA_002305685.1 Ruminococcaceae bacterium UBA1405 | reverse complement strand
TCTACTTGACAGGGAGCAGTTCAGTTTTCCAGTACCGCTCTCTGAGATAGCCTTTTTTGTGATAGGAAAAATCCATAAAGCTTACAGTGCACATCGACTTAAAAGCGTCCGAATGAAACAGAGAACTGTATCGTTGGTACACTGATAAACAATGCCTTGCGTCAAAGGTTTTCACTCGTGACGCAAGGCATTGTTGTTATGGGAGAATATGATTGTAAAGTCAGATGGATAGAAGAAAGGTTTAGTCTTTTTCTACCTTGAGAATTTCACCGGTTGCAGCATCGATTTCGTATTCGTAATCGATTTCGCCCTTTTTGAACTCTACTTGATACTGGGGAATTCCGTCGTCTACCTCGTACTCTACTTCCAGTTCACGAATCTGGGAGGCGGAGACACCAGCGTGGTTGAGGGCGATTTCCTGTGCTTTTGCCGCGCTAATGGTGCTGCCGGAGGTAGTCTGTGCGGAAACGGTTTTCTGATCCTTTTCCTGCTTGAGAATTTCACCAGTGCGAGCGTGGATTTCGTAATCGTATTCGGCGCCGTCAAAGTAGAATTCTACCGAATAATGAGGAACCCCGTCGTCCACATCGTATTCCACCTGCATTCTGCTGGCCTGGGAGGCGGAAGCACCGGCGTGTTCCAGGGCAATCTGCTGCGCCTGCTGAGAAGTGATGGAGGACTGGTTGGAGGTGGTGGTGGAGGAGGAAGAAGAAACCGTCTGCGCAATAGAGGAAGTGGTGCTGGTAGTGGGAGCAGCTTTCTGCTCCTTTTCCTGTTTGAGGATCTCTCCGGTCTGGGCGTGGATTTCGTAGTCGTATTCGGTGCTGTTATAGTAGAAATCCACCGAGTAGTGAGCTACACCGTCATCCACATCGTATTCCACCTGCATTCTGCTGGCCTGGGAAGCGGAGACACCGGCGTGCTCCAGGGCAATCTGCTGCGCCTGCTCAGCGGTGATGGCGGAACTGGGAGCGGAGCCGGAGACAGTGGAACCGGAGCTGGTCTTTTGGTCTTTCTCAGCTTTTAAGATTTCACCGGTTTTGGCATGGATATCATACTCGTATTCGGTTCCATTGCAGATGAATTCGATCTCGTAGATACCCTGACCGTTTTCATAGTCAAAGTCCAGTTCCAGTTTCTGTACATCCTGCTGGGAAACTCCCGCGTCGGCAAAGGCAATCTCTTTGGCTGCCTGCTGGTCTATCCAATCGGCGGTGGAGAGATCGGAGCTGGTGTTGGGGGCGGAGACGTTGAGAGAGGAGAAATTTTCCCGTTCCGCTTTACGCACATCGCCGCTCAAAGCGTCGATGTCGTATTCATATTTGATGTTGCCGCTGACAAACTCCAGCTCATATACCATGCGTCCGTCATCCCAATCCAGACCGCTTTCCAATACTGTCACATTGGCAGAGTCTACACCGCTGTGTTCATAGGCGATGGTCAGTGCATTTTCGGTGCCGATATAGGCCTTGTCGCTGGCGTTACCGGAGCTGACCACATTGACGGTGTCCGCGGTTTCCTGCTGAATGGTGGAGAGCAGCAGGTTCAGGTCATTGATGGAAAGCCCAGACAGATCATCAAAGGTCAGCAGAGGTTTGGTGTCCAGAATCTTTTGGATCAAAACCGCTTTGCCGGAGGAGATTTGACTTTCGCTGGCAGCCTGGGTCAGTTGAGTAGGCTGTTTTGTAGAGATGGCCTGGGCCAGCACGGCGCCCTGCACTGCATTCTCCTCCAAAAGCTGTGTGACTTCCTGGGTCAGACGCTGGCTGAGTGCTTCTCCGCGGGCGGTGTCGTCGTTTTCCACCGAAATCAGGACCGAATTGGCCAGCTCATCAATATAACCATGGCGCAGCATTGAACCGATCAGGGCGTTGACTGCTACGTTGAGCTGGGCGCCTTCCAGATCCATTCCTTCCAGAATCTGAGTTGCATCGTCGTTAAGAGCAGTAGCTTCCAGCACTTTTTCCTTTCGGTTGATCTGTAACTGTACGCTGGGATTGACATCGATTTCCACGATGGAATCTACAGCGTTTGTCAGATAAGAAAAGCGGGAACCGGCAAAGATTCCGGTGGCAAACAGTGCAATGGCGGCGGCTGCCGCACCGACAGCAATGGCAGTATGTTTGCGGGAAGATTTATTGGATTTATCTTCAAACATTTGAGTCATATCGATTACCGTTCCTTTCTCGTTGCTACACTGGGAAAGGATGTTTTCCAGAACGTCGGGGGTTGCATGGGAGACGGCGTTTTTCAGCTTCTCCTCTATCTGCTTGTTGTTCATATCATCCCTCCTCCAGATGTTTTTTCAGTTTTTTGATCGCCCGATGATATTTTGAAAGGACGGTGGCAAGCGGTATCTCCAATAGCTGGGCAATTTCCCGATGCTTCAGCCCGGACATGGTGTGAAGCATCACAATCTGCCGCTCCTGGTCCGTGAGAAGCTGCATCAGTGCCTGAAGCAGAATTCTATCCTCGTCGGTGACAGAGGGGGCTTTGGCGGGAAGTTGTGCCCACTGCTGATCGGTCAGATCGGTGGTCTTGCTGTGTTCCCGCAGCTTCATCAGCGAAAGATTGCGGGTGATGGCAAAGATCCATGACATGGGTTTTCCGTTGGAATGGTAACCGCAGGCTGCCTGGTGGATGCGCAGATAGGTTTCCTGAAGGACATCTTCCGCATCCTGTGGGTTTTTCAAAATCGAGAGGGCAAATCCATAGACAGCATGTCTGGTTTGCTGGTAAAGCAGGGCCAGTGATCCGGTATCTCCCTGGGCAATTTCCCGGATATACCCTTCCAGCAATAAGGACGATGGTTTCGGGGTGTACTTTTCAGTTGACGTCAAACCGAACAAATACAGCGCTCCTTTCCTGTCAATCTATAAATGCAGCAGCAATCTGTTTTATTGCACGGTGGTAAAAAATTTTTTATTTTTTTATAGTGGAAACAACGCTAACTGCTAATGCGGTTTTTCACAAAGAAAAGATATCGATATTAGCAGCAACTCAATTATACCTTTCTTTACGGAAAAAAGGCAAGGAGATTCCGTTTTTTTCTTTTGGTGTTTTTGCCGGATATGGGCGTTATATTGTTCATGATTTTATTATAATTTTATGCTGCTTTTTCCAAAATCCTTTGACCTTATGTCCAAATCCCATTATACTGTGGATAGCATACCTATTATTTTGAGATTTTTGGATCGAGAGGGATACGATAATGGCACAGAGCAAGTATATCTTGACCCATCGCCGTCCTGCTTCCTGGTGGCGAAATCCCTGGCGGGAGGCGCTGGTTTGCGGCAATTCCAAGATGGGCGCTGCTGTATATGGCGGTGCTGGGGAGGAAATTGTACAGATCAATCACGGAGATCTCTGGTGCGGACAGCTTCGCGGAGAGCTGCCGGATGTCTCCGATACGTTAAAGCAGACCAGAAAGCTGATGAAAGAAAAACACTACCGGGAAGCCAGCTGGGTGCTCACCAACGCCCTCAAGGAGAAAGGCTATCTCTCCAAGTTGGGATTCCCGCTGCCGGTGTGCGATCTGCTGGTGAATATGCCGGTGCACAATCTGTTTCGTCACTATCGCCGTACGCTGGATATGCGCAGCGCTGAGATTACGGTAGAATGGCAGGATGACGCCGGTCTTTTCCGCCGCCGCACCTTTATGTCCCGCAAAGATGATCTCCTTGCCATGCAGATCGAGGGGGACGGGACCGTGCAGGCGCAGATCAGTTTGCAGCTGCACAATCCGGAGCAGTTGACCCGGGACAAAAAGGACCGTCCTTTCTCCCAGATGCTGCTTTCGGGAGCTACCACCGTCACCGACGGCAACTTTGTATCTTATCATAATGTCAACGACGACGGGCTCTTTTTTGGCGGGGTGGCAGGGGTGTTCCACGCCGAGCATATTGCAGGGGGCGCGGCGGAAACCCGTGGCGCCGATGCCGTGCAGATGAAACTGTGGGAAAAAGAGCAGTTTGTAAAAGCAGAGTCGGACGGACAGCTGCTGGTGCTCTGTAAATTTTTTGTCGGAAGTAAGGACCCTGTCCAGACACAGCAGCAGCTGCGGCGTGAACTGGAGGAATTGGCACAGCAGTATGATTATGAACAGCTGCTCCAGCGCCATCGCGCCCTGCATGAGCCGCTGATGACCTGTGCTGACATCAATTTGACCGAACAGGAGGATTGCCGTACCGTCCAGCAGCTTTTGGATGAGGCATATGAAGACTGTACACCCAACGCCCTCACGGAAAAATTGTGGGCCTTTGGAAGGTATCTGTTTATCTGCGGCAGCGGGCCGGAGTGTAATCCCTTTCCTCTCTATGGTCTGTGGTGTGGAGACTATGATCCTGCCTGGCCCCACAATATGGCCAACGAAAATGTCCAGTGTATCTATTGGCACGCAGCGGTGGGGGGACTGAGCAGCTATATCGCTTCGCTGATTCACTATTACGGATCGCTGCTGGATGATTTCCGGGACAACGCCAAAAAGCTGTATGGATGCAGTGGCATTTTGATGCCGGCTGGCAGTACCCCCGGGTTGGGCGCTCCCAATCAGATTGTACCGGTCATTATGAACTGGACCGCCGCGGCGGGATGGATCTCCCGGCATTTTGTGGATTATTACCGCTTTACCGGAGATGAGCGGTGCTTGCGGGAGGAAATTCTGCCCTTCCTGCGGGAGATTTTCCTGTTCTATCGGGATTTCCTGGTGAAACAGGAGAATGGGGAATACTGGATTTATCCGTCGGTGTCCCCGGAAAATACCCCCAAAAATTATTATATCCCCAATACCCCTCATCCCATGCCCACCACCATCAACGCCACAATGGATGTGGCGGTCGCCAAAGATCTTCTCAGCCATTTTGCCATGTATGCGGAAGAAACCGGCTCCTATCTGGAGGAAGCCCGTCAGGCCAAAGAGATGGCAAGTCATCTGCCCGCATACCGGTATAACGATGATGGCAGTCTGAGAGAGTGGATTCCCGACGATTTTGAGGACAACTATCAGCACAGGCATATTTCCCATATCTATCCGCTGTTTCCCGGCGAGGAGGTGGAACGTTCCGGCAACAACCAGTTGCTGGACGGATGCCGGAAAGCCGTGGAGAAACGGCTTTCTCTGGGGCTTTCCAGCCAAACCGGATGGTCTTTCTCCCATCTGGCCAGCATCTTTGCACGGCTTAAGGAAGGAGACCGGCTGCTGGAATGTATCGATCAGATTGCCAAAGCCTGTCTGACTGGCGGGCTGCTTTCCACCCACAATGACTGGAGAAATATGGGAACCAGTTTTAAGATGTCCTCAGCGCCGGTGCAGCTGGATTGCAGCTTGGGGATGGTCAACGCCATTCAGGAAGCGCTGCTTTTTGTGGGCAATTCCTCGCTGGAACTGTTGCCGGCGCTGCCTTCCCGCTGGCAGAAAGGAAACGCCCGGGGACTCTGCTTCCCGGGAGGAAAAATCGATCTCAAGTGGGATACCACTGCCGGCCAGCTGGAAGCGGTGCTCCGTTTTGATCGGGCGGTTTCGCTGATGATCCGTATTCCGGATGAGATTGCTCCTGGAAAGAAAATCTTTTTGGGAGACGCCGATCCTGTGGAGCGTCAATTTGTCTTTAGCGCTACCCCGGGAGAATGTTTGCGGATTTGCAGCCGGTAAAAATCAGAAAAGGAGACGTTTGAGATGCAAACAACCATCCATTCCCTGCTTGACGGAACGTGGGACAACCATATTCTTCCGTTTTTCTGGCAACACGGGGAGGACGAAGCGCTGCTTCGGGAGATGATTGCCAAAATCCATCAGTCCCATATTGGGGCGCTGTGTGTGGAATCCCGTCCCCATCCCGATTTTGTGGGAGAGCTTTGGTGGCGGGATATGGATATTATTATGGATGAATGCCGCAAGCGGGATATGGAGGTTTGGGTATTGGATGATGCGCTGTTCCCAACCGGCTATGCGGCAGGACGGGTGGTGCGGGATCACCCTGAGCACCGCAAATGGTTTCTCAAAGAAACCCATATCGATGTGATGGGCCCCACCAGCGGTACCTCTTTTCTTTTGAAGGTTGCGCAGGAAGATATCCTCTATCGGGTGGTTGCCAGCCGCCGCACCGGAGAAAAAGATTATGTGGATGGCAATTTCATAGATTTGACCGGCAACATCGCCGATGATCAGCTGTATTGGGAGGTTCCCGAGGGGTATTGGCGTATCTTTTATATGACCCTTTCCCGTGTCAGCGGTCATTCTACCCGCCTGGACGAATATCTTAACCCGCTGACTCCCGAAGGGACCCAGGTACTGATCGATACCGTCTATGAGGCTCACTATCAACACTATAAAGATGACTTTGGAAAAACCTTCAAAGGATTTTTCTCCGATGAACCCCAGATGGGCAATGCCTATGGCTATCATGCGTCCATCGGCCGGGTGCCATATATGTCTATGCCCTGGTGCAAACAGCTGGAGCAGCTGCTTCAGGAAAGCCTTGGAGAAGATATGGCATCGATTCTTCCGGGTCTGTGGTACGACATCGGGGAGGATACCTGGCGGGTACGGTACGCCTACATGAACGCCATGACCATCCTCTACGGGCAGAACTTCTGCAAAAAGATCGGGGACTGGTGCCGGGCGCATGGGGTAGAGTATATTGGCCACGTCATTGAGGAGAACAACTGCCATGGTCGTCTGGGCAACGGAACCGGTCATTATTTCCGTTCCCTGTGGGGACAGGATATGGCTGGGGTGGATATTGTGCTACACGAGGTGATTCCCGGCATCAAAGGCAGTACCCACGCCTGGACTTCCCGGGATTTTGAGGCGGACGATGAGTTCTTCTATTATGGTTTGGGAAAACTTTGTTCCTCCCTCGCCCATATCGATCCCAAGAAAAAAGGAAGGGCAATGTGTGAAAACTTTGGCGCCTATGGCTGGAGCGAAGGCCTTCGGGAGATGAAATGGCTCACTGATTTTATGCTGGTGCGGGGTGTAAACTGGTATGTCCCTCACGCATTTACCCCCAAGGCGTTCCCGGATCCCGACTGTCCTCCCCACTTTTACGCCAGAGGCAACAACCCTCAGTATAAGGACTTTTTCCGGCTGATGGATTATATGAACCGCGTCTGCAATCTCATCAGCGGGGGCGTCCATGTGGCCTCGGCGGCGGTGCTTTACCATGCGGAAGGGGAATGGTCCGGGGAAAATTATATGAAATCCCAGGCTCCGGTGCGGGTATTGATGGAAGATCAGATCGATTGCGATATCCTTCCCATCGATGTGTTGCCCCAGGCCAAAATCCATCAGGGTCAGCTTTGTCTCAACGGGGAAAGCTATGGCGCTCTTGTGATTCCCTATGCGGAGGCAATTCCTCTTTCTCTGGCGCAGAGCTTGGAACGCCTTACCCAGGAAGGGCTGCCGGTATTTTTTGTGGATGGTAAGCCCAGCCGGTATATTGATCTCAAGGAAGAGTCCGCACAGCTGGACCGGCAGTTGCAGGGATGCAAAACGGTTGCGCTGGAACAGGTTGCCAGTGCTGTGCGGGAGATGGGGATTTTCGATCTGTCGGCGTGTCCTGCTGTGCCGGATCTGCGGATCTACCATTACCGTCAAGGTACGGCGGAGCATTATCTGTTGTTTAACGAATCCACCCGTCAGACCCAGCGCACCGTCCTTTCCCTTGCCGGAGGAGACTGTGTGCCGCTGCGTTACGATGCATATCACAACCGGTTGTATCGGATGGCTTATGTAGTCCAGGGGGATAGGCTTCAAATTCCTGTTGCGCTGGCACCTTATGAGGCAATGGTCATCACGGTGGACCCGGAAAACCGCAGCATAGCACCGGATCTTGCCGATTGGCAGGAGAATCTGAAGGAGAGGATGACCCTGGACGGAAGCTGGACCCTTTCCACCGCTACGGCGACGGAATATCCTAACTTTACCCCCTATACCCAGTTACAGAGATTGGAAAATCTCAATGCACCCGGGATGCTTCCCCGTTTTTCCGGTACCGTCAAATATGAGACGGTGTTTGAGGCGTCCAAGGAACTGGCGGAGCAGGTGTTGCAGCTGGATTTGGGGGAGGTGGGCGAGACGGCCCATGTGCTGCTCAACGGGGAGGAGATCGGATGCTGTATCTCCTGGCCATACCGTTTGGAGGTTGCCGGCAAGGTGAAAAACGGAGAAAACCGTTTGACGGTGGAGGTTACCAATACGCTGGTATATCAGCAGCACGACCGCTTATCGGTGTTTCAGCCGGTGGCCGCCAGCGGCCTGATGGGTCCTGTACGGCTGCTGGGAAAATAGAGGGGAACCCCCTTTTTACGACCATGAACCAAGGGAGGAATGAAAAATGCAGTATTACACGGTATCGGATTATTTTGCACGGCTCTATGACAAACTGGGACGCCAACACCCGGTAGATGTTTCCAGCAAGGAGGCTTACAATCTGTGGAAACAGCAGGTTCGGCAAAAGCTGATCGAGAGCATCGGTATGGATCTGTGTACTCCTGCTCCGGCACAGCCGAAACAGCTGGATACCAAAGAGTTTGACGGATATCTGCGGGAACACTGGGTAATGCAGACGGAACCTGGGGTATGGATGACATTTTTCCTGCTCAAACCCAAGTGTGCCCACAACGGTGGGTTGATCCTCAACCCCCACGGTCATGGCGGCGGCAAGGAAAACAATGTGGCTGACCCGGAGAATCCCGGCGTCAAAGCGCGCCCGGATTTCTTCCAGAAAAAGACTTTTGCCGAGGAGATGGCTGCGGCAGGATACTATGTGGTTTGCCCCGACGCGAGAGGCACCGGCGAGCGCCGGGAGGCTTCCCAACAGGGCGATGCGCCGGAAAACTGGCGCAGCAACTCCCATCGGGAGATCAATCAGATGGCTGTGGGATTTGGTATGTCGATGATCGGCATGATGGTCTGGGATTTGATGCGGCTGCTGGATTATATGCTCAGCGCTTATCCCGAGATCGATCCGCAGAAGGTTGGCTGTGCGGGGATGTCCGGCGGCGGACAGCAGACGCTGTATGTTGCGGCGCTGGACGATCGGATCAAGGCGGCGGTGACCAGCGGATATTTTTACGGGTTTAAGGAAGCATTGCTGCTCCAGCCCGGCAACTGCTCCTGCAATTTTGCCTATAATCTTTGGAAGCTGGTGGATATGGGAGACTTGGGCGCTATGGTTGCGCCCCGGGCGCTCTTTGTGGAGAGCGGGCGCAAGGATCATCTGGAAGGCGCGCCGGGACTGGATAACGTATATCCTCAGGTACAGATTGCCAGAGACGCTTTTGAACTTCTGGGATGCCCGGAAAAACTGGTCCATTCGGTTCACGAGGGCGGACATCAGTGGGTTGGCGTCGGGGTCAGGGATTTCTTTGACCGCTGGCTGTTGAACGAGGAGAAATAAGGCGGCACTTCGGCGCTCCATTTCTGGTTTTCTTCCAAAGGGATGTGAAAGTCCTGGAGGATGGACAGTGATTTGAAAGTGCAAAAACAATGATAGAAAAATGAAGGCTCTCTCCAGCAGTATCGCCGGAGAGAGCCTTCGCCATTTTGAAGCCATTAGCCAACGAGAATCTCACCGCAGGCGTTGGGATCGTCGCGGATGATTTCTCCCACCTGGGGTACACGGATCCGCCCTTCATAGGGATTTTTGATGCTGACAACCGGTGTGGTGATGGTGGCTTCCACCTGGGATCTCTCAAAGCAAAGATCGGTATCTACCATCTCACAATCGATCAGTTTGAGATTTTTGCAGTAACACAGCGGCTGTGTGCCGATGATTTTACAGTTTTCCAGTGTCAGTCCATCCGAATACCAGGCCAGATATTCGCCTTTTACCACGCTGTTGCGTACCGTAACGTTTTTGGCGTGCCAGAAAGCGTCCTTGGTGTCCAAAACGCAGTTTTCCAGCACGGCGTCCTCTATGTACTGGAAGGAGTATTTTCCCTGGAAGGTCACATCGGAGAATCTCAAGTGCTCGGAACGCATCATGAAATATTCGCCCTGCGCGGTGCAGTGGCGCATCTGTACCCCCCGCACCGACCATCCAAATTCCGGGGAAAGGATGTCACAGTTTTCCAGTACCGCCTCGGCGCATTCCCGGAGGGCTTTTATGCCGTGCATCTTGGTGTCGGAAATCCGGATATTCTCAGAATACCACAGGGCTGCACGGCACAGCTGGGTCATCTCGCTGTCCTGGATGGAGAGATTGTGATCGTGCCAAAACGGATAGCGCAGATTGAAAAAGCAGTGTTCCACCTGGATATCGCTGCATTCTTTGAAGGCGCTTTCTCCATCGGCAGGACCGTCAAAGCGGCAATGGTCTATCAATAGATCCTTGCTGCCGTATAGTGCGCGTTCTTGGTCGAATGTTTGATGTTGGATGTGCTGCATAAATTGTTACCTCCTGATCAAAACAGATAGTATTTCCGATGTCGCGCAGAGGTGGTTTATGGAAAAAGAGGGGCGCAATGTTTCCACTTTTTAAAAGATTACCGGGAATGTTTTAAGGCACCATTTATAGTATAAAGCCAACGGCTCAAAATAGCAAACATTTATCAAGGGCTTTGTGGCTCTGGGTTGGTTGGAAAGGCAGCGGAGGCAATCCAATTTTTTACAGCGGTATCCTTTTCTCCGGCTTTATAAAAAAGCCCATAGGAGATGGTGCCCGCCTCATGCAGCGGAACGTAGGTGATGTTGGAAGAGGCATAGGGGAGGATTTTGGGCAGCAGTGCAAATCCGTAACCGGCCTGAACCAAAGCGGCGGCGGCCTGACCGCTTTCACAGCGATAAATCGAGCTGGGCGGATATTTTCGCATCAACCGGTTTTGTATCAAATCCACTGCGGGAAGAGCGCTGAGCATTCGGCAAACAATCATACTCTCCTGAAGCAGCATCTCCTCGGTGATCTCTTTTAGACCGCTCCAGGGATGTTCTTTGGGTAACGCGCAGCAGATGGGAGAGAGAAACAGTTCCCGATATCGAATGCCGTTTCGTGCAGGGATATCTTCCTGAAATCCAAAGAGGATATCCAGTTCCCCCTGGACAAATAGATTTAGGATTGCTCTTTGGGGGATAATCCGAATAAGAGGATGCACGTCCGGAAATTTGATTCGGTTGCCGGAAAATAAGATAGAAAACCAATTCAGATCTGCTTCGTTGCAGCATCCAATGAACAGCGGCCGGATGCTCTCTCCGGAGCGGCTTTGAATCCGTTCGGTGGCAGCGTAAAGTTTGCCCAGAATATCCTTGGTGTCCTCCAGAAAAACACTTCCTGTCGGGGCGAGGAATACGCTGCGGGTGGTGCGGAGAAATAGTCGGGTGTTTAATTCCGATTCCAAGGAGCTGATCTGACGGGAAACAGCGGGCTGTGTAATGTTAAGCGCCTCTGCGGCCCTGGCAAAATTGAGATGCTCCGCAACTTGAACGAAACATTCCAGCTGTTGAATGTTCATAGGCATACCTCCATCGATTGATACGTTTTGGTTATCAATGATAACATATTTTGAATTTACTTACAAGAAAAAAACGATATAATAGGTTTCGTCGGAATAATTTACCCCAAAACCATTTGGGCACAAACAGTAAAGGAGACGTAAGAAATGGAGAAACATCATCAATCGGTGGTGGAACTGTTACAGCAGCTCAACACAGCTTTGGCACAGAATGCCAAGTCTCCGGTTTCGGGTTGCGGTTTATCTCTGTTTCAGGAACGTTTGCTGCTGCATCTGCTGGAATGGAAGGATGGTCCGGTGTATGCTACCGACCTGCATCGGGAAAGCGGCCTTTCCCGGGCTACCATCTCCGCCAGACTCAAGGATTTAAGGCAAAACGGTTATCTGGAATTGCTTTCCGACGGTACGGATGATCGGAGAAAACGGATTGTCCTTACTGCCAAGACGTTGCGGTTGGAACCGGTATTGCGGGAGGATATTCTGCGCTGTCAGCGTCAGTTGTTTTCCGGGATCTCCTTACAGCAGTCTGAGACGATGAAACTGGTTTTGGAGCGGATGCTCTGCAACCTTCGAGAGAATCAGGAGGAATGAAGAATGATTAGAACGTTGGGCAGGCAGATTAAACAGTATAAGGGCGTTTCAGCCATAACCCCGGTTTTTACCGCGATGGAAGTCCTTATGGAAATCCTTCTGCCATATATTACAGCCAAGATTATTGACAAGGGCATTGAGGCTGGAGATATGCAGCAGGTACTCAAATATGGCGCGCTGATGCTGGTGGTGGCGTTTTTGAGTCTTTTGTTCGGTGTACTGGCAGGACGCACGGCGGCGGTGGCTTCTGCTGGATTCGCTTACAATCTGCGGGACGGAATGTATGCCAACATCCAGACCTTTTCCTTTTCCAACATCGATAAGTTCAGCACCGCCGGACTGGTCACCCGTATGACCACCGATGTTACCAACCTGCAAAATGCTTATCAGATGTTGATGCGCATTGCGGTGCGCGCGCCTTTGATGCTCATCTGCAGTATGAGTATGTGCTTTATGATCAGCGGACGGCTCAGCCTGATCTTTTTGGTGGCAATGGTATTTTTAGGCTTGGTGCTTGCGTTGATTATTCGTACCACCATCCGTATCTTCGATCAGGTATTCCGCAAGTATGATGATCTCAATGCGAGCGTACAGGAAAACGTCTCTGCAATTCGTGTGGTGAAAGCGTTCGTGCGGGAAAAATTCGAAAACGAAAAATTTCACAATGCAGCGCAAAACCTGTATCGGTTATCGGTAAAAGCGGAAAGTATCCTTGCGTTCAACAATCCGGTGATGATGCTTACCGTGTACGGATGTATTATTGCCCTATCTTGGTTTGGAGCGAAAATGATTGTTGGAGGCACCCTGACCACTGGTAACCTTACCTCTCTTTTCAGCTATGTTATGAGTGCTATGATATCGCTGATGATGCTGTCCATGATTTTTGTTATGCTCACCATGAGTATGGCAAGCGGACGGCGTATTGCTGAGGTGTTGGAAGAGAAGGCGGATCTGGTCAGCCCGTCTCAAGCCGACCATAATATCGCGGACGGCAGCATTGATTTTGAACATGTCAACTTTGCATACCGGCAGGGTAGCGGAGAGGATACCCTTCACGATATCGATTTTCATATTCATTCCGGTGAAACCATTGGAATCATTGGAGGGACTGGATGTGGAAAATCCAGCCTGGTAAACTTGATCAGCCGTCTATACGATGTGACAGGCGGCGCCGTCAAGGTGGGCGGCAAAGATGTGCGCAGCTATGATCTGGAAGAGTTGCGCAATCAGGTAGCGGTTGTGCTGCAAAAAAACGTGCTGTTTTCTGGTACCATTTTGGATAACCTGCGCTGGGGCAAGGAGGACGCTACACTGGAAGAATGTCAGGGGGTTTGCCGTCAGGCCTGTGCCGACGAGTTTATCCAGCGTTTCCCGGATGGATACAATACCTGGATTGAGCAGGGAGGAAACAACGTTTCCGGTGGACAAAAGCAACGGCTTTGTATTGCGCGGGCACTGCTGAAAAAGCCCAAGGTGCTGATTTTGGATGACTCTACCAGTGCGGTGGATACTGCCACCGACGCCAAGATTCGTCAGTCCTTTGCACAGCATATCCCTGGTGTAACAAAGCTAATTATTGCCCAGCGTATTTCCAGTGTACAACATGCCGACCGTATTCTGGTGCTGGATAACGGTAGAATCAGTGGTTTTGATACCCATGAGGCACTTTTAAAAACCAATCCCATTTATCAGGAAATCTACGAAGTGCAAACCACTGGCGGAGGGGATTTTGACGAACCTTCTGCTGACGACGGAAAGGATGGTGACCGTTAATGCCAATGGGACCGAGACAGATGAATGTGCGGGGACGCGGCGCAAAAAATCCTGCCAAAATCCTTAAGCGCGTTTTTGGTTATATTCTCAAGGGTTATAAATTTCCTTTTATCATTGTGGTTATCTGTATCCTGGGCTCATCCGTGGCAACCCTGCGCGGTACCCTGTTTCTACAGAGCCTGATTGACGATTATATCGTTCCTATGGTGCAAACTGGTTCCACAGATTTTTCCGCGCTGGCAATGGCGCTGATGTCAATGGCTGGCGTCTATGTTGTGGGTATCATCTGCGCTTATACTTATAACCGCATCATGGTGAACATCGGCCAGGGTACCATGCGTAATCTGCGTACCCAGCTTTTTCAGAGCATGGAATCCCTTCCGATCAAATATTTTGATACCCATGCCCACGGCGATATTATGTCGGCGTATACCAACGATGTGGATACCCTTCGCCAGCTGATTTCTCAAAGCATTCCTCAAATCATCAATTCCTCCATTACACTGGTGCTTACCTTTACCAGTATGATTGTGTTGGATATTCCGCTAACACTGGTCAGTGTGGCGATGGTAGGGCTGATGATGGTGGCAGCTTCCAAGCTGGGCGGTATCGCCGGACGGTATTTTGTCAAACAGCAGCAGGCCATTGGCGCTGTAAACGGCTATATTGAGGAGATGATGGAAGGTCAGAAGGTTGTAAAAGTTTTCTGCCATGAAGAAAAAGCTCTGGAAAACTTCCGCGATCTCAATGGCAAGCTGCGGGAAAGCGCTGAGAATGCAAATAAATTTGCAAACATCCTGATGCCGGTCAATGCCAACCTCGGCAATATCAGCTATGTGCTGTGCGCCGTTGTGGGTGCCTTGTTGGCCCTCAGCGGTGTCACCTCTCTGACACTGGGTATGCTGGTCTCCTTCCTGACCCTCAACAAAAACTTTACCATGCCCATCTCCCAGCTCAGCCAGCAGCTCAACAGCATCGTGATGGCAACCGCTGGTGCGGAGCGTATTTTTAAGGTGATGGATGAGCAGCCGGAGAAGGACGAAGGATATGTAGAACTGGTCAACGTCACCGAAAAGGACGGCGTCCTAACCGAGAGCGCTCAGCGCACCGGTACCTGGGCCTGGAAGCATCCTCACAAGGAGGACGGCACCGTTACCTACGCGAAACTGGCTGGCGATATTGTGTTTGACGATGTGGATTTCGGATATTCCGATGAAAAGATGGTGCTGCATAATATCAACCTGTACGCTACCCCTGGCCAGAAGATTGCTTTTGTCGGCAGTACCGGCGCAGGAAAAACCACCATCACCAACCTGATCAACCGCTTTTATGATATTCAGGACGGTAAGATCCGTTTCGACGGCATCAACATCAACAAAATCAAGAAGAATGACCTGCGCCGTTCCCTGGGCATCGTGTTGCAGGACACCCACCTCTTTACCGGCACCGTTATGGATAACATCCGTTATGGACGGTTGGACGCTACCGACGAAGAGTGTATTGCGGCGGCAAAACTGGCCAATGCGGACGGATTTGTTCGCCGTTTGCCCGACGGATACCAGACCATGCTCACCGGTGACGGCGCCAATCTGAGCCAGGGACAGCGTCAGCTGCTGGCTATCGCCCGTGCGGCGGTCGCCGATCCGCCGGTGCTGATACTGGATGAGGCGACCTCCTCCATCGATACCAGAACCGAAAAACTGGTGCAGCAGGGTATGGACCGGCTGATGAGTGGAAGAACCACCTTTGTCATTGCCCATCGTCTCTCCACGGTTCGCAATTCCGACTGCATTATGGTTTTGGAGCAGGGCCGCATCATCGAGCGGGGAAACCACGAGCAGTTGATGGCGGAAAAGGGAAGATACTATCAGCTGTATACCGGAAACGCCATTGGTTCCTAACCGGAAGCTGGCGCATTGCTGCGATTTCTTGGCTGCCGGTCAACCCCAAAATCAAACAAACCCATAGAAAAACCGAGGCCTCTCTGCGACAGCATAGCTGTCCAGAAGGGCCTCGGCTTTTTGTCATCGCTGCATTGGCTGCTGTAAACCAGCCAGAAAAGATTCATAGGCGTCGTCCAAACCGTCGTAAGGGTTGGGGTTGCCGCCGTTGGTGCTTTTGCACTGGTTATCGCTGTATTCTTGTCCCACGGCGAACAGCTCTCCCACGGTGATGGGATATCCTGCCTGCACTGCGATGCGGCAGAAGGCGTCCATGGGGTCCTTTTGGTTTTGGGTGTCCAGCAGGGCACTGCGCAGCTGCGGGTTGTGAAGGGCTGCGTCGAGCAGCTGCTGAAGGGTAAATCCGATGCGATCCATCTAAGCGCTTCACTCCTTTATTCCTATCAGATTAAAACGAATTTAACGGGTGAGATGCTTCTGTGGTGTGGGATATAAAAAACAAATCCGAACCCTTCGCATAAGACGAAAAGTTCGGATCACTTTTGGTGGACGATAAGGAACTCGAATCCCTGACATTTCGCACGTCAAGCGAACGCTCTACCAGCTGAGCTAATCGTCCATAAAACAAGTTCCATATTTGGAACGTTTTTGATTATACTATGAGACAATGCAAAAAGCAAGCCTTTTTTCAAAAAAAGTTCCATTTTTTTGACATTCAGCAGTTTCGACAAAAAACATTCCAAAAGTTTTGCCAATCTGTTGTGCAACCGGAGAAATGGTATTGTGAAAGATGGGCGGTCATGATATAATAACCTGAGATTGTTGTATCTCCCGACGGGTTTCTTGACGGATTCTTCCAGAAATGTAGAGCGTCTATATCCTGGAAACTCTGGAGAATCGTTGTAGCTATGGTAATGGTGGATACGCAAAGATGGTTTGACAGGATTGCAAAGATTTTATTTTTTAGGTAAATCTGAGAGTCGAATGCTCGTTTTTGGCCAACAAGCGGACAACAGGGGGACTGGTTTTGATTATTATGGGCATTGACCCTGGCTATGCTATTGTGGGGTACGGGATATTAAATTATGAAAACAGCCGCTTCTCTCCGCTGCGGTATGGAGCGGTCACGACCCCTGCCGGGTTGCCATTGGAACGGCGGTTGGAGATGATTTACGATGAGCTGATCCAGCTGCAAAAGGAATATCGCCCCCAGGCGATGGCGGTGGAACAGCTTTTTTTCCAGCACAACCAGACCACTGCCATGTCGGTGGCTATGGCCCGAGGAGTGGTACTGCTCAGCGCGCAAAAATGTACCGTTCCCTTTTATGAGTATACCCCGATGCAGATCAAATTGGCGGTAACCGGATATGGCGGCGCAGAGAAGCGACAGGTGATGGAGATGACCAAAACTCTGCTGCATCTGGAGTCGGTGCCAAAGCCGGACGATACGGCAGATGCTCTGGCAGTGGCCATCTGTCACGCCCACAATTCCGGCTCTGCTCTGGCTCGGGTGGAGGCGCTGCGCAAAGCGGGAGAGTATAATACCGGTGGTAACCGGGCCACCGCTTTTACCGGCAGTGGGCTGAAGATTCGCAGCAGTTGGGGAGGCCACCTTCGAGGAGCAGGACGCACCTTGCCGGGAGAAAGAAAAAAACGGGGTGGATAATCCCCCCGATTGGAAGGAGAGAAATGCCCGATGATTTACAGTGTGCGGGGAAAGCTGGTGCTGACCCAGCCCAATCTGGCTGTGGTGGAGTGCGGCGGTGTGGGATACAAATGCCTGACCTCTCTTTCCTCCCAGAGAAGGATGCCGAAGGTGGGGGAGGAGGTAACCCTCTTTACCTATCTGTATATCCGGGAGGATGTGCTGGATCTGTATGGATTTATGGATCTGTCGGAGTTAAATTGTTTTAAGATGCTGCTGGGGGTTTCTGGGGTAGGGCCGAAAGCGGCGCTTTCCATCCTTTCGGATATGTCTCCGGAGCGGTTTGCGCTTTGTGTGGCGTCCGGAGATTCCAAATCCTTGACCAAGGCCCAGGGAGTGGGACCCAAACTTGCCCAGCGGGTGGTATTGGAGCTCAAGGATAAAATCAAAGGGCTGGAAGCAGCACAGGGATTCATCCAAAAGGATATCCCCCTTCCGGAGGATGCCTCCAATCTGGGAGAGGCAATCAGCGCTCTGGTGGTGTTGGGATACACCCAATCGGAAGCAGCGGCAGCACTGGCAAAACTGGACAGTTCTTTGCCGGTGGAAAAACTGATTACAGGTGCGCTGCGCCATCTGGCGGGGCAGAAATGATGTTCCCGAAAAGAGGGCTGGCGGTATGCAAACGATCTGCGATGGCGAAGGAATGGTGATACAGCATGAGCGAATTTGACGAGTTGGCCTTTGAGGGAAGGATGACCTCCCCGGAGAGCACAGAAGCGGATTATGATTTGGAGTTGACGCTTCGTCCCAAAACCCTGAAGGAATATGTGGGACAGCAGAAAGTAAAGGAGAATCTCTCCATCTATATTGAAGCAGCCCGGCGGCGGGGAGAACCACTGGATCATGTATTGCTTTATGGCCCGCCCGGACTGGGAAAAACCACCCTTTCTGCCATCATCGCCAATGAGATGGGGGTCAATCTTCGCATCACTTCCGGTCCAGCCATTGAAAAACCGGGAGATCTTGCGGCGCTGCTGACCAATCTCAGCTCCAACGATATTTTGTTTATCGACGAGATTCACCGGATGTCCAGAGCGGTGGAAGAGGTTCTGTACCCTGCGATGGAGGATTTTGCGCTGGATATTATTTTGGGAAAAGGTCCTTCCGCCCGTTCCATCCGCATCGATCTGCCCAAATTTACGCTGGTAGGCGCAACCACCCGTGCCGGTCAGCTCACTGGCCCGCTGCGGGACCGGTTTGGAATGTTGTTCCGTCTGGAACTGTACACACCGGAGGAGCTGACTGAAATTGTGCTGCGCAGCGCCTCCATACTGGGAATTCCCTGTGAGCGGGATGGGGCCCAGGAGCTTGCCAAACGCAGCCGGGGAACCCCCCGTATCGCCAACCGTATGCTGAAACGAGTTCGGGATTATGCACAGGTCATCGGGGATGGAGTGATCACCCGGGAGATCGCAGACGTCGCCCTCAACCGGCTGGAGGTGGATCATCTGGGACTGGAGGCCACCGACCGCCGGATGTTACAGGCAATTATCCGCAACTATGGCGGAGGGCCGGTGGGACTGGATACCCTGGCGGCGGCCATCGGGGAGGAAGCGGTGACGTTGGAGGATGTCAATGAACCCTATCTGATGCAGATAGGATTTCTCACCCGCACCCCCAGAGGAAGATGCGTCACCGAGTTGGCGTACCGCCATCTGGGATTGCCGGTGCCCCAACAAATGAACCGGCAGGACAGCGCTACCTTGGAACAGCTTCGATTGGACGAGACCTGAGGGAAATCCCTTTTGCTCTCAGGTGGAACCTTTGGTAATAAGGATACATAGGATACAATGTTGGATGCTGGATGCCATATATGTGTATGGATCGTGCCGCAGAACATGGATGGCCCGCAAAATACAGGCTATGGCTGCGGCGGAAGAAATGGGGAATTTTTATGGGTAAATATTTTGGTACAGACGGTGTGCGGGGGAAAGCGAATGTGGAGCTTACCCCGGAGCTGGCTGTCTCCATTGGCCGTGCAGCAGCAATGGTGCTGGCGCATCGCAAATCTTCAAAGCAGCGGCCGCAGGTATTGATCGGACGGGACACCCGTATTTCCGGCCAGATGCTGGAAAGCGCTATTGCAGCCGGGCTGATGGCTGCGGGAGCGGATGTCTATCTTGTTGGGGTAGTGCCTACCCCGGCGGTGGCGTATCTGGTGCGCCGGTATCAGATGGATGCCGGAGTTATGATTTCCGCCTCCCACAATCCTTTTGAGGATAACGGCATTAAGCTCTTTAGCCGGGAAGGCTATAAGCTCAGCGACGCTACTGAGGCGGAGATGGAGGAGATCATGGACGGAAAGATCCCCTACCACTGTCCTCAGCCGGATGCTCTCGGCAGTTCCTATAATCTCCACGGCAAAGCGGTGGAGGATTACGCGGAATATCTGCGGGGTACGGTTCCGGGCCTTCAGCTGGACGGTCTGACCGTTGCTTTTGACTGTTCCAACGGCAGCGCGTCGATGACGGCGCAGAAGGTGTTTCAGAGGTTTGGCGCTCGCTGCCTGTTCCTTTCCGATACACCGGACGGATGCAACATCAACAAAGATTGCGGTTCCACCCATCTCAAACAACTACAGCGGTTTGTCCAGGAAAACCATTGCGATCTGGGCTTTGCCTTTGATGGGGATGCGGACCGCTGTTTGGCGGTGGATCATCAGGGAAATACGGTGGATGGGGATCAGTTGATTGCCATCTGTGCGCTACATATGAAACAATCCGGTGTGCTCAGAGGAAACAGCGCGGTGGTGACCGTGATGTCCAACCTGGGATTTTTCCGTTTTGCCCAGCGGGAAGGAATCTCCACCGAAATTACGAAGGTGGGAGACCGGTATGTGCTGGAACGGATGCTGGAAAAAGGGTATAACATCGGCGGAGAACAGTCGGGGCATATCATCTTTTCCGATTATATGCCCACTGGCGACGGGCAGCTTTCCGCCCTTCAGGTCCTTTCGGTGATGGCCCAAAGCGGCAGAACCCTGGAGCAGCTGGCGCAGGTGATGGAGACATTTCCACAGGTACTGCACAATCTGCGGGTAACCCCTGAGCAGCGCAGCCGGTACGATCACAATCCTCAGGTGGAGGAGTGTGTGCGCCGTCATCAGCAATCGCTGGGGGAGGAAGGCCGTATTTTGGTGCGTCCTTCCGGTACGGAGCCGCTGATCCGCGTGATGGTGGAGGGAAAGGAGACGGAAAAAATCCGTGCGCTGGCCCAACAGATTGGAGAAGAGATTTTACATTTTATCGAGTAATGGAAGGAAGATACCGCAGGTCTACCGATTCCTAGGGATTGTGGCAAAGTTGTGGTAATTTTACGGCTGCAAAAATGCCGTACCTTTGCGGCTGGTTTTCAGATATATAAGATACGGGAGGAAACGCCATGCGCATTGCGGCGGATTGGAAAGATTATCAGATCATCGATACCTCCGGCGGAGATAAGCTGGAGCGGTGGGGGGATATCCTGTTGGTGCGTCCCGATCCACAGATTATTTGGAACACCCCGAAAGAGCATCCCGCTTGGCGTAAAGCCAATGCTTATTACGTCCGCTCCAGTACCGGTGGAGGTCACTGGGAAGAACGGCATATGCCCAAACAGGAATGGGAAATCCATTATAAAGGCCTGACCTTCTTGATCCGTCCCACCGGATTCAAACATACCGGCCTATTTCCGGAACAGGCGGTAAACTGGGACTGGATGGGAGAGAAGATCCGTCGAGCCGAACGTCCCATCTCTGTGCTCAATCTATTTGCCTATACTGGTGGAGCGACCCTTGCCTGCGCTGCGGCGGGGGCGAAGGTCTGTCATGTGGATGCCTCCAAAGGGATGGTATCTTGGGCCAGAGAAAACGCACAGCGATGCGGGCTCACCGATAAGCCGGTGCGCTGGATTGTGGATGACTGCCGCAAATTTGTGGAGCGGGAGATTCGCCGGGGAAACCGTTACGACGCCATCGTAATGGATCCTCCCTCCTATGGGCGAGGCCCAGGTGGCGAGGTATGGAAGCTGGAGGAGCAGATTTACCCTCTGGTGGAGCTGTGTACCCAGGTGCTCTCGGAGCAGCCGCTGTTTTTTCTGCTCAACTCTTATACCACCGGCCTTCCGGCGGCGGCAATGGAATATCTGCTGGCGGTAACGGTGGGGAGAGCTCACAAGGGAAAGGTTTCCTCCAGTGAGATCGGTCTGCCGGTGGAGCAGAGCGGCTGCGCGCTGCCTTGCGGCAGCACAGCTATCTGGGAGCAGATGGCCTAACCCCATGGAATTTTTATATCATCCAAAGCCGTTTTGAAGGGAATTTGCAAATAAAGTGTTATTATATTTTATGAGACCTTGTCGCTGTATCGCGCCGGAAAAGCCGGGTTGCTGCAGCACGTCTCTGTTTTCTGCGTGTGGAAGCATTCCCATCCGATTGCGCTAAAACGGTTAATTTTCAGGAAGGATCAGTGAGATGGACCATATGGAAAGTCAACAGCAACAACAGACGGTGGCCATCATCCGGGCGACGGATGTCACCTTCGCCTATTTGGACAATGAAACCGAACAAAAAGGAATCCCTGTGTTGGAGGGATTAAGCCTGTCGATCCGCAAAGGGGAGATGGTGGCGCTGCTGGGACATAACGGCTGCGGAAAGTCCACCATCGCCAAACATTTTAACTCCATTCTCATCCCCGACGCAGGGGATGTGGTGGTGGACGGCATCAACACCAAGGACGAGGAGCGGGTGTTTGACGTCCGGCGCCGGGTTGGGATGGTGTTTCAAAACCCGGACAACCAACTGGTAGCCACCATTGTGGAGGAAGATGTGGCCTTTGGGTTGGAAAACATCGGTGTAGAACCCAAAGAGATCCGGCGTCGGGTGGACGATGCGCTGAAGGCGGTGGGGATGTACTCTTTCCGGGAGCATTCTCCTCATCAGCTCTCCGGTGGACAAAAACAGCGCATCGCCATTGCCGGCGTCATCGCCATGCGCCCGGATGTGATTGTGTTGGACGAGCCAACCGCCATGCTGGACCCTAGAGGACGGCGGGAGGTAATCTCCACGGTGCGCAAGCTGAATCGGGAGTATGGTATCACGGTGGTGCTGATTACCCATTATATGGATGAGGCCGCCCAGTGTGACCGTGTGGTGGTGATGGATGGCGGCAAGGTACTGCTGGACGATACCCCTCGCAGGGTATTTTCCCATGTGTCGGTGCTCAAAGGGGTTGGACTGGATGTTCCCCAGGTGACCGAGTTGTTTGACCAGCTGTCCAGGGCCGGTATCAATCTGCCCCATGACATTATTTTTGAGAACGAGTGTGCCGACGCCCTGGCCGCGCTGCTGGAAAGCGCCGGGATTCACCGTGTAGGTGCAGAGAAGGGGGAGTGATAAGTGATGGCCATCATCAAAACCGAACATCTGACCTATACCTATTCTGCTGGAACCCCCTTTGAGAAGGTTGCCATCAACGACATCAATCTTGAGATTGAGCAGGGGGAGCTGGTAGGGGTAATCGGCCATACCGGTTCCGGAAAATCTACCCTGATTCAGCATTTTAACGGACTGGTGAAACCCACCTCCGGAAAGATCTACATCGATGGAAAAGATATCTGGTCCGAGGGGGTCAACATCCGGGATATCCGGTTTCAGGTGGGACTGGTGTTCCAGTATCCGGAATACCAGCTTTTCGAGGAAACCGTTTACAAGGACATCGCTTTTGGACCCAAGAATATGGGGCTGAGCGAGGAGGAGATCGATCATCGGGTCCATCAGGCAGCAGAGTTTGTGGGGCTTCCCGCTGAGCTTTTGGAGAAGTCTCCCTTTGAGCTCTCTGGAGGACAGAAGCGCCGGGTAGCCATTGCCGGAGTTATTGCCATGGAACCCAAAGTGCTGATTTTGGACGAGCCCACTGCCGGTCTGGATCCCAAAGGACGGGACAGAATCCTCAGCCAGATCTGCAACTATCATCGGGAGACCGGCCGGACGGTGCTGATTGTATCCCACTCGATGGAGGATGTAGCCAAATTTGCTCAGAAGGTACTGGTGATGAACCAGTCAAAACTATTCTGCTACGACGATGTGGAAAAGGTGTTCTCTCAGTCGGCGCAGATTGCCCAGATGGGCCTTGCCATTCCACAGATTACACGGGTGTTTGTGGAACTGGCCAAGCGGGGATATCCGGTCAGCTCCAGCGTGTATACGGTGGAACAGGCGCGCCAGGAAATTTTGGCACTGTTAAAAAAAGGAAATCTTCCTGATGATTTTCTGCAAAAAGGAGGGGACGCCCTATGGCGCTGAAAGATATCACCATTGGTCAATATTTTCCGGGTCACTCCTTTGTCCATCAGGTGGATCCGCGGATGAAGATCATCATCACCTTTGTCTATGTTGTGATGCTTTTCATGATCGATCATCCCGCCGGGCTGTTGGTGGGAGCGCTGTTTTTGGTGGTGGCTTACGGGGTTTCCGGTATTCCCTATAAAATGATTCTCAAAAGCCTCAAGCCCATGGTACCCATAATTCTTTTTACCGGTATCCTCAACCTGTTTTTCATCCAGGGAGATACCGTATTTTCGCTGTGGATTCTGCGCATCTCCAGACAGGGAATCTCCACCGCCGTATTTATGGCGGTGCGCATTCTGCTGCTGATTGCCGGGACCTCTCTGCTGACCTACACTTCCTCCCCCATCGCCCTGACCGACGCCATTGAACAGCTCTTTGGGCCGCTGAAAAAACTCCATTTTCCGGTGCACGAGCTGGCAATGATGATGACCATTGCCCTTCGTTTTATTCCCACCCTCATTGAGGAGACCGATAAGATTATGAATGCCCAGAAGGCCAGAGGCGCCGATATGGAGAGCGGAGGACTGATGCAGCGGGCAAAAGCGCTGATTCCAGTGTTGATACCGCTGTTTGTCTCCGCCTTTCGCCGTGCCGATGAGCTGGCGCTGGCCATGGAATGCCGGTGCTATCGAGGCGGGGAAGGGCGCACCCGGATGCGGCAGCTTCACTATTCGTTTCGAGATGGGGTGGCGTTGGGAGTGCTGATCTGCTGTATGGTGGGAATTCTGCTGCTCAACCGGTTGCCGGCGGTGCTATGATGGAAAAGAAGATTCGCACGCTGCTACTGACCATCGCTTACGATGGACGGCGCTATCACGGTTTTCAGGTACAGAAAAATGCTGTCAGCGTTGCCCAGGTGTTTCAGGACGGTTTGGAGCAGGTCTTTGGCAAACGCATCCCCATCAAGGGGTGTTCCCGCACCGATGCAGGGGTACACGCCAATGCGTTTTGCATCTCATTGGAATTGGAAAGCGCCATTGACTGTGAACGGATGATACCGGCCCTCAATACCCGGCTTCCCGCCGATATTGCGGTTCTGGATTGCCGGGAGGTTCCGCAGGGGTTCCATGCCCGATATGACTGTGTGGGAAAGGAATATCTTTACCGCATCCTCAACCGTGTTGCCAGGGATCCCTTTTTGGACCATCTGGTGCTGCACTATCCCTATCCGCTGGATCTGTCCAGCATGAACAAGGCCTGTGAAGCGTTCTTGGGAACCCACGATTTCTCGGCTTTTTGCAGTGCTGGCTCCGACGTGGAAGACCGGGTGCGTACCATCCACTGGGCCAATGTGACCCGGGAGGGGGATATGGTGCTGTTCCGGGTGGCAGGGGACGGCTTTTTGTACAATATGGTGCGCATTATGGTGGGGACGTTGCTGGAAGTTTCCCGGGGGGCTATCCAGCCCCAAGAGGTTGAAAAGATGATACAGAGCCGTGACCGGGAGCAGGCCGGTACTACGGCGCCGCCCTGGGGGCTTTATCTCAATCGGGTGTTTTATCCCTGGGACAAGCCCTGGTAAACGATCATAGATGGTTTTGTCTGATTCCCAGAAAGATTCATCCGGAAAGGAGTACCCTCTGTGGCCAAATTGACCGAGATTGAACAGCTGCAAAAAAAGAAAAAGCGAAAACAAATGGGAAAAAATATCCTGGTGGTGCTGATTGCGGCGGCCGTGGTTTGCGCTGCACTTTATCTGAGAAATTCCTCAGATTTTCAGGAATTTCTGGGTACTACCATCCTGGGAGGGACCGGTTATCAGGAAGGGGAAGGCTTCCCGGTGGAATTTACCGGGGTGGATACCATCTCCATGCAGCAGCTTTCCGGTGGAAATTTAGCGATACTCAATTCCTCCAAGCTGACGGTGCTCAACACCCATGGTGGGCTTGAGCGGGAAATATCCCATCAGATGATGAATCCGCGAGCGGTTTTTGGAGGGGATCGGACGCTGCTCTATGATTTCAGCGGGAAAACCTGGCAGCTTTATAGCGGTGAACGGCTGCTGGACAGTCAAATGCTGGATTCTCCCATCTATGCGGCGGATATGGTAGATACCGGGAGTTTTGTGATTGCCAGCGGTTCCAATCAGGATCTGTCGGTTGTAACCGGCTACACCCGGGAACGGTCGGTATGTTTCCAGTGGCGTTCCAGCAATAAGCTGGTCACCAATCTGGTAATGGATGATACCGGAAAGGAGATTGCTTTCACCACCGTCAGCGCTCAGGGTGGGGTGCTGGTCACAAATCTATACGTCTATCGGTTTGACCGTGAGGAACCGGTGGCGGAGCTGGAGTTTTTGGACGAGATTACCCTTTCCCTTCAGTACCGGTATAACGGCAGCCTGACGCTGCTGACCGACCGCTCTCTCTCGGTCATAGGGGGCAATGGAAAAATTACCGGACAGGCTGACTTTGGCGGTGAGATGGTGTCTGCCTATGCGGATTCCATGAATCGTTATACAGTAGTGGTTTTGGGAGACTACAGCAATACCAAAAGCTGTCGGGTGGTATACTACGATATGCGTGCCGAGGAGAATGTCAGTTTTACAATGAATGATCCCATCAAGCAGATTGAGAGCACCGCTACGGCCCTCTATATCTATAACGAGCGGGGACTATTTCAGTACGGGGAGGACGGACTGCTCCGTTTACAGCTTCCGATTCTTAACGTCATCGGTTTTATCCCGGTGGACAGTGTGGTGTATTATATGACCTTTGACGGATTGGAAAAGGCAACGATGGAACGGGCGCGCTGAGAAATTTTGCCGTGCCTGGCTTTGGGGAAAGGGATGATAGGATATGACGCAGTGGATGCCCATCTTGTTGGACGTTTTGCTGATGATTGCAGTTTTTGTGGTGGTGTTACAGGCAGCCCGCAAAGGGTTTGTGGCGGCAATGGTCGATCTGGTGGGATATATTGCATCCCTGATCGGGGCATGGATTTTGGGAAAACTGTTGGCACAGTGGATTTTTGACGCGGTGCTTCGCCCCACCCTGCTCAAATGGGTGCGTGGCACCATTGACGCCAACTTTACCATGGAGCAGCTGGGGGAGGAGCTGGAGAAGGTGATTGGGGAGCTTCCCAGAGTGCTGAGCAACTCTCTTTCTTTTCAGCTGGATCAGGTGACCTCGCGTTTTGAGACGGAGCTTGCCACAGGCGCAATGGATCTCACAGAGAGCTTTACCGATTTGATTTTGGGCCCTACTGTTGTAGGTCTGATGCAAATTATTCTGTTTTTAATTTTGTTTTCCTTTCTGTTGTTTTTGGTTCATGTCCTTTCAGGACTTCTGCGGGAGCTGCGACATCTGCCGGTGATTGGACCCGCCAACAGTTTTTTGGGCGGCATGGTGGGATTTGTGGAGGCTATTTTGTTGGTCTTTGCGTTTACCACAGTGCTTCATCTGATTTTTACTCTGACCAATGACTCCATTCCGTGGCTATGCTCCGATACGGTGCGTTCCAGCAATATCCTATCTAAATTATACCAGTATAATCCGCTGTTGCGCTAAGCAGAATAGAAGGTTATCCCACAAAAAACAGTGGGGGAAAATCCCTTTATGTTGGCCAGTGGGTCATACTATCGTCATAAAATGGTAATAGTATTGCGCTATAATGCTGGTGGGTTATTCTACCCATCGGAGGGTTTGGTAACTAAATAGAATGTACGGGACGGAAAAATCCGTCTCTTTTGCTAGAGGTGAAACGAAGAATGAATCTGATGTGTAGCCGTTGTAAAAAGCGGATGGCTGTGATCTTTCTGACCAAGATGGATGGCAGCAACAATATCAGCAATGAAGGGCTCTGCCTGAAATGCGCCAAGGAGCTGGGGGTGCAGCCCATCAATGAGATGATGGAAAAGATGGGCCTGACCGATGAGGCGATTGACGCAATGGACGATCAGCTGGATCAGCTGGGGGAAAATGCCTTTGAGATGGGCGGCGCCCAGTCGATGCCGCCTTTTTTCCAGCAGCTTTTCTCCAAACCGGAAGACGGAGAGAAGGGGGAGATTGCTGCGAAAGATTCCGCTTTGGAACCTCAGCCTCAGCAGCCTGCCAGGTCTCAGGACTCCCAACCTCAGGGGGATTTTGCTCCTTCCCGCGAGGAAGGGCGCAAGCCGCGCCGCAGCCGCCGCAAATATCTGGACAATTTCTGTGAAAACCTGACCGCCAAAGCCAAGGAAGGACGGTTGGACAACATCATTGGACGCGATCGGGAAACCGAGCGCCTGCTTCAGATTTTGGGACGCCGGACCAAAAACAATCCGTGTCTGATCGGTGAGCCTGGCGTGGGCAAAACGGCAATCGTGGAAGGATTGGCGCTGCGTATTGCCCAGGGAAATGTTCCAGCACGGCTTCAGGAAAAAGAGGTATTTTTGTTGGACCTAGCCGCTTTGGTGGCGGGGACCCAGTTCCGCGGTCAATTCGAGAGCCGTGTCAAAGGTTTGGTGGACGAGGTGAAACGGGAAGGAAACATCATCCTTTTCATCGATGAGGTTCACAACCTGGTGGGAGCAGGGGATTCGGAGGGCTCCATGAACGCCGCCAACATCCTCAAGCCGGCGCTCTCCCGAGGCGAGCTGCAGGTGATCGGAGCCACCACCTTTGCCGAGTACCGCAAATATATCGAAAAGGATGCTGCGCTGGAGCGGCGTTTTCAGCCGGTTACGGTGGAGGAACCTACCGTCGCCGACACCATTCAGGTGCTCAAGGGCATTCGCAAATACTATGAGCAGTTCCATCGGGTGCTTCTGCCGGACGAAACGGTGGAGATGTGCGCCCGGCTTTCGGAGCGGTATATCACCGATCGTTTTCTGCCGGATAAAGCCATCGATCTGATGGACGAAGCTTGCTCCTATGCCACGCTGAAAAATCAGACGCTGGCGGAGTACGATGCGGTTCAGGGGCGACTGATGCGTTTGACCGATCAGATTCAGGAAGCTCAATCCCAGAGCGAGGTGGATTATGAAAAACTGGCCCGCATGAAAGCGGAACAGCTGCGCTGCGAGGGCAGAGAGGAAGAACTGCGCAGAAACGCTGTGGATTGTCCGGTGACGCTGGAACATCTGGCGGCGGTGATTGAAATCTGGACCGGTATCCCTGCCGCAAAGATCCATCAAAGCGAAATGAAACGGATGGCCAATCTGGAGCAGGTGCTGAAAAAGCGGGTCATTGGACAGGACGAGGCCATCTCATTGGTGGCGAAGGCGGTGCGCCGTTCGCGGGTACAGCTCTCCTCCCGTCGCCGTCCTGCATCCTTTATCTTTGTGGGTCCCACCGGGGTGGGGAAAACCGAACTGGTGAAAACCTTGTCGGAGGAACTGTTTGATTCCACTGAGCCGCTGATTCGGTTGGATATGTCGGAATATATGGAAAAGCACACCGTTTCCAAGCTGATCGGATCCCCTCCCGGATACATCGGATACGATGAGGCGGGACAGCTCACCGAAAAAATCCGCCGCCGTCCTTATTCGGTGGTGCTCTTTGATGAGATTGAAAAGGCACATCCGGATGTGATGAATATTCTGCTGCAGATTTTGGATGAGGGAAGGATCACCGATTCCCAAGGACGCAGGGTTTCCTTTGAGAACGCTCTGATTGTGATGACCTCCAACGCCGGAAGCGAGCGGAAGGAGGGTTCTCTGGGGTTTGCAAAAACCGCCGATCAGGCAGCCAGAGAGAAATCCATCAAGGCGCTATCCGAATTTCTGCGGCCGGAATTTTTGGGGCGCGTGGATGAGATTGTGCCGTTCCGGGCGTTGGATGAAAACGATTATGTTCAGATTGCGGGGCTGTTGCTGGACGAACTGAAAGAACCCATGGAAGAAAAGGGAATTGCTTTTGGTTACGACGCGGCCGCAACTGCACTGATTGCGAAAAAAGCTTTTGCTGACAAATCCAGCGGCGCCAGATCGCTGCGCCGCGTGATTCGCCGCGAGGTGGAAGATCCGCTGGCCATGTTGCTGGTGGAGCGGGGCGAGGATATGCCTGGCGCCGTTAAGGTATTGGCAAAGGAAGATCGACTGGAACTTGCCACCCTTTGAGACGGGATCAAAGCGGTTGGAAAATCGGGTTGTTGTTCCGTGAAGCAGGATGGATAAAAAGTTTTGAGAGGCTGTTCTGAAATCTTTGGCGCTGGAATATGGTAGAAGGGTATATTCCGGCGCCGTTTTTTTCAAGATCCCATTTCGGACAATCCTAAAACCTTTTTATGGCTATGCAACAAATTGCGGTGTTTGATACACTACAAGGACAGAGAACGCCAAACTTTGCGGGTTGACTGTTGCAAGGCGGTCAAACCGTTCCGGCGTAAAATAGGAAGGCGGGAAAATTTGGATACCATCATCAAGGTTGAAAATCTGCGAAAAGTCTACCGTCTGGGGACAGAAAAGGTTATAGCACTGGCAAACATCAACCTGGATATACATAAAGGAGAAATCTGTTGTATTCTGGGCACTTCCGGTTCCGGTAAATCCACGCTGCTGAATATGTTGGCAGGACTGGAAAAGCCAACCAGGGGACATGTTTACCTGGGAAAACACGACATTGCCCAGATGAATGAAAAACAGTTGGCTAAGCTGCGGCAGCGGCATATTGGCTTTATCTTTCAGTCCTATAACCTGTTACCAGCGTTGACGGCACTGGAAAATGTGGGGATGCCGTTACTCTTTCGCGGTGTTTCCAAACACAAGCGCAATAAACAGGCTGCGGAGATGCTGCGGCGGGTGGGACTGGAAAAGAGAATGAAACACCGGCCGACGCAGATGTCTGGCGGACAGCAGCAGCGTGTGGGTATCGCCCGTGCTTTTGTCTGTAAACCAGAGATTGTATTTGCAGATGAACCTACGGGAAACCTGGACAGCAAAACCACCAAGGAAGTCATGAATATTATGGTGGAGATTTGCCGGCAGTATCAGATGACGCTGGTGCTGGTGACCCACGATCAGGAAATTGCCTCTTATGCCGACCGCATCATTACGCTGATTGATGGTGAGGTTGTCAGTGATGTAAAGAATCATTCAATCTTGGATTCTGTACAGCCGATATCCGAATTTCATGAGGCGCTTTATCAACAGGAACAAGAGGAAAACGCTGCGGCTGAGGTTGTGGGGCAGGATCAGACGTTGCCGCAAGAATCTGCAAAGGACCCGGTGGCGCCGTCCCCGGAAGAACTTCCGGAAGAAGAGGTACAGGCGTTGGAAACGCAGCAGACGAAGCAAACAACAGGAGGGGTATTGCAATGATAAAGATGAAAACCAAACACAGACAGATGGTCAAACGTGTGGTGCCGCTGCTGTTGGCAGCGGTTATGGTGCTGGGAGTATTTGCCTCGGCGCTGAGCAGCATGACGCGGGTGTATGCTAGCGATTTGGCTGGCGGTGTACAGAATTCTGCGGGAAGCATCTATCTTTCCGCTGCAAGTTCCACGATCCGTCCTGGCAGGGAGAATGACGTTCGGATAACCTTTTATAGTCGGTATTCTTCTGAAAAAGAAATCACCAACATTGAAGTGAGCTGCGATGGCAGTGATATTTTTGTTACGAATAGTATCTCGGATTTCAAACTGACTGGTGGAGGTCAGGCTTCTAAAACCGTTACTTTGGATGTTGCAGATACTGCCGAAGAGGGCAGTTATACCATGGATGTTACATTCCAAGTGGATGATGAAAGCTATAACCGTACGCTTACTTTCAATGTCAGCAGCCGGGTAAGCACCATTACGGTGCCTTCTACCAACGGAGATATCTATACCGAGATTGAAGGTTCTGTGGCCCAGCCCCGCATGGACATTGAGATTGGTTCCACCACCCCCGACTCCTGCAAGGAAGGGGATACCATCACCCTGGCGGTACTGCTCTCCTACTACAAAACCGCTATCTCCGCTCGGGTGGGTACCATTTCCGTTTCCAGTGAGGCCTTTGCAGTGGTGGACGGTATGGTAACGCGTAACCTTCAGTATGAACGTGCTTCCTATTCCGGGCCGGAAAGCTATACCAAAGCGGTAAAATACCAGTTGCAGGCAAAGGACAGCCTGGCGTCCGGTTATTATCCCATCACCGTCAAGGTAGATTACTACGATGATGAGGAAACTCAGAAATATACGGTGGAAAATACATACAACATCTATGTGGAAGGTACCGGGAAATCGGAGGACGGGAGCGATACCGCTGCTGCAACTCCTTTCCTGATTGTGGAACAGTATGATTACGGCAGCCAGGATGTGGTTGCGGGGGATACCTTTGATCTGCGTTTCTCTATCAAAAATACCGGTTATCTGCCGGTGGAAAATATCCTGGTAGCCATCACGGCGCCGGAAGCGTTGGCCATCACCAGCTCCTCCAATACCCTTTACATCGCTTCCCTGAGCGCCGGTGCTTCCTCGGAGCAGTTGATTACCTTCCGGGCCAAGGCGAACGCCGACCCCGGCTCTCATGCCATTGATATCAAATTCTCCTATCAATATCTGGATCAATCCACCCGTAAAGAAGGAAATACCCAGGAAAGCATTGCCATCCCCGTGATTCAGCAGGATCGGTTTTTTGTCAACGACCTGGAGCCGCCCCAAATGATGTATGCCGGGGACGAAAATATGATTGAGGTTACCTTTATCAACAAAGGCACGACCGAAGTGCGCAACATCTCTGCTGAGATTTCCGGCAATATGGCCAATCCTGGACAGAGCCAGTATATTGGCAACCTGCAGCCCGGCGCAGAAAATTCCGCAGACTTTACGCTGCAAGCATTGGAACCGGGGCAGATGAACGGTACCGTTCTGCTGACCTATGAGGATTCCAACGGCACCCAGCGGGAGATTACCAAGGAATTTACTGTGGAAGTGATGGAGATGCCGGTCTACGATGTTCCCATGGATCCCGGTATGATGGAGCCGGTGGACGAAGGTTTTGTGATGCCTTTTTGGGGCTGGCTGGCCATTGGCGTTGGCGGCGTCGTGGTGGTAATCGTTGTAGCGGTGGTTGTGACCAAGAAAGTGAAGGCTGCCAAGAAGAAGCAGGAGGAAGAGGATGAAGATTTCTGATCAGATCATCATGTGTCTGCAAAACCTGTTTCGGCGTAAGGTGCGTACCCTGCTGACCATAACCGGTGTTATCATTGGCACCTGTGCCATTGTGGTGATGATTTCTCTGGGCGTCGGTATGCAAGCCAGTCAGGATGCCATGTTGGCGCAGATGGGAGATCTGACCATCATCGATGTGAACAACTACAGCGGGCGCACCTCAACGGGGGAAACTCTCAAGCTGGATGATGCGGCTCTGCGTACCATACAGGCGATGGATCATGTGGAAGTGGTAACCCCTTTCTACAACCCCAGTGCCTGGGGCGCTTTCACACTGGTTTCCGGAAACGGGGACCGGTATCAGCTGGATATGTATCAGGTGGTGGGCGTCTATCCGGAGGCGCTGGAGAAATTGGGTTATACCCTCAAATCGGGCAATTTTCTCAGCAGTACCCAGAGGGATACCATCGAAATCCTGATGGGATATTATACCCCCTATGATTTTAGGGATACCCGCAAAAAGCGCAACAATACGGTTCAGTATTGGATGAGCGATGGGGAAGATATGCCGGATCCGTATGTGGATATTGAAAAAGATAAGATGACGCTGCGTATCAATAATACGGAGGAGGGTGGAAACACCATCGATGTAAAGGTGAGAGGTACCGGAATTTTGGAGATGGATTCCTCCAAAGGCTATGAAACCGGATACGGCGTCTTTATCAGCGTTACCCAGCTCAAGGAGCTGGAGGCCAAATACAATAAACTCAACGGCATTAAAACCGACCCCAACTCCGATACCGGTTATACTTCTGTAAAAGTAAAGGTTACCGATATGAAGTATGTGGAGGAAGTACAGAATGCCATCAAAGAGATGGGGTACGATACCTACAGTATGGAGGATATTCGTAAACCCATGGAGGAACAGGCCAGGCAAACCCAGATGACACTGGGCGGCCTTGGAGCAATTTCCATGCTGGTTGCTGCGCTGAGCATTGCAAACACCATGGTGATGTCCATCTATGAAAGAACCCGGGAGATCGGTGTGATGAAGGTTTTGGGCTGTATGGTCAGCAATATCCGCAGCGTCTTTTTGATGGAAGCCGGAACCATCGGTTTCCTTGGCGGTGTGGTGGGAATTATCTTCAGCTACATCATCAGTTATATCATCAATGTGTTTGGGACAGGTCTATCTCTGGGCGGTGGATATTATTATGCAGGGGGGGAGATGGTGAAAACTTCCATCATTCCCATCTGGCTTGTACTGCTTTCGCTGCTGTTTTCTACCCTGATCGGACTTATCTCCGGGTTTTATCCTGCCAATCGTGCGGTAAAGATCAGCGCACTGGAAGCTATCAAAAATGAATAGGACGATTTAAAAAAGGGATCCTGCAAGAATGTTGTGGGATCCTTTTTCTTTGTCATGGGGATAGGAGCCGGTATGACGGATATAAAGGCCGCATAATTTTTTGAGAAGGGTCAACCGGTTGTAAGGGAAAATTTATTTCTAGGGTATATTGAAAAAGGGGGAAGGAAGAATCTTAGGATAAGCTAAGCCTTGAAGGAATGTGATGCTTGCCTGTATCTCTTGGGTATATTATAATATTCTTTGTAAGTCGAAACGGATGAATGGATGGCGAAACATGGTGTAGGGGAGCGCTTGGTTTCGCAAGGAGGTATCTTGTTGTATCATTCTAGAAAATCATGGTCACGTTTTTACCTTCGTATTTTGACGGTGGCGCTGGCATTTTGCAGCGTGTGTTTTGCGCTTGGTACCAAGGTGAATGCTGCGGTACCACAGCAGCCGTCCATTTACGGCGAGGCAGCTGTGTTGCTGGACGCTTCCACCGGCCAGATCCTTTATGGGAAAAACATTCACCAGCAGATGGAGCCCGCAAGTTTGACCAAAATTATGACCTGTCTCATCGCCATCGAGGAGGGGGATCCTGATGCGGTGCTATCGGTATCGGAGCAGGCGGTGGAAGATATGGAGGATTCCAGCACCATGGACGTGGTGGCTGGAGAATTCCTAAGCCTTCGGGAGCTGCTGTATGGATTGATGCTTCCGTCCGCCAACGATGCCGCTAATGTGATCGCTGAATATTTTTCCGGCGGCAACGAAGGCTTTGCCCAAAAGATGAATCAGCGGGCCCAGGAGTTGGAATTGTGGGATACCCATTTTGTCAATCCCCACGGACTTCCCGCACAGGAGCACTATTCTACCGCCTACGACCTGGCGCGGCTCACACAGACGGCTCTTGCTCAGGAAGCTTTTTTGACGTACGCGGGGGCGTCAGAGTATGAGATCGCCGCCACAGAAAGGCATGGTTCCTTTTCCCTTGAACATACCCATCTGATGATGCAGCCGGACAGCCGGTATTATGATTCAAGGGTCATTGCCGGGAAAACCGGCTGGACGCCTGGCGCGGGGACCTGTCTGATGACGGTGGCGCGCCAAGGGGATTTGACGCTGATTGCCATTGTACTCAAATCCGATTCGGACGATATCTGGAGGGTGGCTTATCAGGATACCGGCAAAATGTTGGATTTTGGCTTTTCCAACTTTCGTCGGGGTACGGTGACGATACCGGAAATCACCGAGTATCCGGTTTCCTTCTTTGATGAAGAAGGCCGGTTGTGTCGGGGGAGCGTTTCCGGCAGCGCGGAGAGTCTCTCTCTGCTGTTCCCCAACGGATGCGACGAGGAGGACGTCTATCTGGAAATGCCGCAACAACAGCAGTTGGTTCAGTGGGAACAGAGAGGCCTACAGGTTTCTGTGAGATACCAGGACGAAAACGGAGAGTCCTGGCCTTGGCCGTTGGCGTCTGCGCCGGTCAGCTTAACCTTACAGCAGGTTTCCGACCCCTCTCATCAGGAACCGGTTCAGTCGGCCATGAGCCAGCAGACGACGGAGGATGCACAGCAGCAAAATGGATTGGGTCTGCTGTTTATCTTGCTGCTGGTCTGTGCGGCAGGACTTACCTGCTTGTGGTGTCTGGCACGACCAGGCAGCCAACGGAGAAAGCGTCATCAAAAGGAAGAGACCATAAAATAAAGGTGTGACAAAATTTGAAACGATTGAAACAATTGGCAATGCTTCTTCTGATGGTCTTTGTTTCCGGATGTGGCCAGGCGCAGGCGGTTTCTGCCTCTGTTTTACCATCCAGTTCGGAACCTGCAAGTGTGTCTGAGATATCTCAGGTGCAAAGTGTTTCTCAGATTGTACCCGAAAGCTACGGCGAGGGGTACTTTTCACTGGAGGATGACGATCAGCAGGCCCCTGATGCGCAGCAGATACAGCTGATGCTAAATTATATGGATCTATATTATGAATCGATGGCGAGAATGGAACCGCTGGATCCAGCCCCCCTGTTTGCCGACGAAAACGCCGATCAGGCTATGGGTAACCGGATGGTCTGGGAATACCTAATAGAAACGCGCAAGATGATCCCGGGAGATCTGTCGGTGGAACATTATGAATACACCTTGACCTTGCGCCGTATGCAGCAGCAGGAGGACGGTTCCGTATCGATTATGGTGCGGGAGGACAGTATTCAGAATTTTGCCCTGAGTCCGCAGGTTGATTCCGAAAGTTTTGGGGTGTACCATTCCTTTGTTCTGGTACAGCAGCAAGGCGAATGGAAACTGCAAAGCCATATGCAGCTGGATAGCCTTTATTATATCGTAGTTTTGGGAAATCCCAACAGCGACCGCTCCATGTATCAGCAGAGAAGCTTTGATACCCAGGAAGAGGATGCACAGCAATATTTTGAACGGTTGCTGGATGAACTGCTGGAACAGGCCCGGGAAAACATTGCCTCCCGTGCGCAGGGGGAAGCGCAGACGCTGCAGGCAGCTCACCAATATGACCGTCAAGCGGCGGTGGATTACGCTATGGAATGGGTGGAGCAGCGCAACGATTACTGGCCAGATTATGGGATTTATGGAGGAAACTGTCAAAACTATATATCCCAGTGTCTGGATGCCGGAGGGATTCCTATGGATCCCTATGGCGCGTATGTGTGGAAATGGTACGGGGATACCCCTAACAATTCTGCTGGGACCTTTGGCCGCTCGGCTTCCTGGTCCGGTGTGGAGGAGTTTCGGGATTATGCAGAGAACAACGACGGATTTGGACTAGTTGCCCAGGTAGAGGCTCCGTTTGACAGCGGGGAGATCGGTGATATCCTGGAGCTGGGAACCCAGGACGATTGGAAGCATACGGTGCTGATTGTGGATGTGATTACCGATGAGAAGGGAAATACGGTGGATTATCTGATCAATTCCAATACCGCCAACCTCAGAAATTTTCCCGCCTGCGCTTACGGGTATACCCTTCAGTCGCTGGTGAAGGTGGCGGGTTGGAACGATTAGACGGCCGCTTGTTTTTTGCTAAATGTTTTGTGTCCGCAGTTATAATTGACTGCGGTTTTGCAACAATATTTTTTGCAAAGGAAGGTGAATGCGATGGATTTTAACGCATTGTGGGATGTTTCTTATGGAATGTACGTGATTGGCGCCAGACAGGAGCAGAAAAATTATGGCTGTATTGTCAACACGGTGTTTCAGGTGACCAGCGAAAACCCGATCATCTGTCTGAGCATGAACAAGGATAATGCAACCCATGACGCAATTGTGCAGTCTGGCCGGTTCAGCGCAGCGATTCTATCGGAAAAAACTGCCCCCAGACTGATTGGTACCTTTGGCTTTTTCAGCTCCCGAACGGTGGACAAGTATCAGGGAGTTGCCCATGAGATGGTGGACGGCTTGCCGGTTGTCACCGATCAAATTACCGGATATCTGATCTGCCAGGTAGTCTCTGTGGTGGACGTCCAGACCCATAGCCTAATTTTGGGACGGGTGATGCAGGCGCGCAAGCTCGCTGATCTGCCTCCCATGACCTACGATTATTATCACAAAGTGATCAAGGGAAAAGCGCCCAAAGCGGCTCCCACCTATGTTTCGCCGGAAAAAGAGAAGGCTGTTGCCCAGGAAAAGACAGTTTATATCTGTGATATCTGCGGGTATCTGTATGAAGGGGATTTTTCTCAAGCCCCCGCCGACTACGTTTGTCCGGTTTGTAAGGCGGACCGCTCCCATTTTCAGCCTCATAAAGCCAAATAGGTTGTCGTCCGATGGCTCAGGGGTTTCCCCGATTGGTCCTTCCAAACCGGTTGGATTTGTGTTATAATTTTCCTGTATCTTTTTGCCGCAGACGGCGGCAGCTGCCCGTGGATTTTTGGACTCAACCCACAACAAAGGAGAGAAAAACAATGACACATCAGGAGACATTGGACCGCTTGGCGGCTTATATCGACAGCCTGGTCGCCACCAGCAGCGCCCAGAATCCCGCTTGGAACATCGAGCGGAAGGTAGGCGGAAATAAGCCCAATAAGTGGAATTATGTGGATGGCTGTATGATCACAGCGCTGCTGGCCCTCTATGAGATTTCCGGCAACCGCAAATACCTGGAGTTTTCCGATGACTTTATGGGGTATTTCGTTCAGGAGGACGGTTCCATCCTCACCTATTCCCCGAATGACTACAATCTGGACAATATTGCTCCCGGGCGTACCCTCTTTACCCTCTATGATCTGACCGGAAAAGAAAAATATCGCCGGGCGCTGGATACCATCCGCAGCCAGCTGGACAAGCATCCCCGTACCGAGGACAACAGCTTCTGGCATAAGGATATCTATTACAAACAGGTCTGGCTGGACGGCTTATTTATGGCGCAGCCTTTTTACATGGAATACGAGGCCAAATATAACCAGTGTAAAGGATGTGAGGATTCCTTCCATCAGTTCCTGGTAGTGGAAAAACGGATGAAGGATCCCAAGACAGGCCTTTATTATCATGGCTATGATTCCACCAAGAGTATCTTCTGGGCGGATAAGGAGACCGGCCTTTCCCAGAATTTCTGGCTTCGCGCCATCGGCTGGTTTACTCTGGCGCTTACCGATACGATGGAGCGGATGCCCGCGTCGATGGTGCAGGAGAAAAAAGAGATGCAGCGCATTTTGAAAAATCTGATTGACGCGCTGCTCCCCTGGCAGCATGACTGCGGGATGTTCTACCAGATCGTCAATAAACCGGAGGATCCCCGCAACTATCTGGAAACCAGTGGCACCATGCTGATTGCCTGCGGTATCCTCAAAGGGGTGCGTCTAGGGTTTTTGCCGGAAAGCTATCGGGCTTATGGCGAGAAAGCATTCTATGGCACAGCGGACCGGTATCTCAAGCAGGATGCGGACGGCAATCTTACCTTGAGCGGAATCTGCCTGGTGGCAGGCCTGGGCGGCGGCAACAACCAGCGCCGGGACGGCACGCTGGATTACTACTTCAGCGAGCCAGTGGTGGAGAATGAGGCTAAGGGTGTTGCGCCGATGCTGATGGCCTACACCGAGCTGATCCGCAAATAATTCTTGATAAAATCCGGCAGGCGATTCTGTCAAGGGGCTGCTGAAACAGCCATACAAAAATCCGGGATCTTTTCGCGTGTAGCCACGCAAAAAGGATTCCGGATTTCTTGCTTTTCGGATAAAGTTTTTCAAAGAGCGAAAGCCACCGCAAACAGATTATGCGGTGGCTTTCGTTTTCGGTATTTCCAACAAGAAAAGTTTTTCCTGATACGGATACAGCTGTTTTTATCTGCCGGGCAAGGTTGTTACCAGAGGAATGGCTTAAGGTCCTTGGGCAGCGGATTGGGATAACTCTCGCCGTCCAGATCCTCAACCCACGCATCATGGGCCTGCTGCACCAGTTCAGGCTGGGTCAAAAATGCATATCCCACACAGGCAAGCACCTTTGCCGCCAACAACATTCCCTTGTGGGCGATGGAAGATTTTCCCTGAGCCACCTGCTGCCAGGCGTGTCCCGGCGTGCCCGCAGCCCAACAGGCGGTATAGAAATAGGAGGTGGGAACCACCCAGCTGACATCTCCCACGTCGGTGGAACCGCTGCCGCTGGTGGTGGGGATGGGACAGAGGAAGTTGAGCATGGGGCTTTGCAGTACCTCTTTGGCTTTTTCCTTGCCCACCAGATTGACCACCGTATTTTTCAGATTGCTGCGGTCCAGATCGCTGATGGATTTCTGGAAGGTTCTGGCATATTCCAGCTCCTCCTCGGTGTAGTTCTGGGGAAGAAAATAATTCATCGCATCGTACATCTGCTGGGAAATTACCTCATTTCGGATGAGGTTGGAATAGGCGGAAACCTGCTGGATATCCACTGTGGTTTCGGTCATCAGCGCAGCGCCCTGGGCGATCTTACAGATACGGTTGTACAGTTCTTTGACCTGGGTTACCTTGGGTGCGCGGATGGCGTAGAGCACCTGCGCCTCGCTTTGCACCACGTTGGGTGCAGTGCCTCCGGTGTTGGTGACAGCATAGTGAACTCTGGCTGTGCTGATCATATGCTCGCGCATATAGTTTACACCCACATTCATCAGCTCCACCGCGTCCAGTGCGGAACGTCCCAGATGGGGTGCTCCGGCGGCGTGGGAGGAAAGGCCATGGAAGGTGAAAAACACCCGGAAATTGGCCAGGGAGCTAACATGGGCAACGGTATTGGTGGTGCTGGCGTGCCAGGTCAGGGCAACGTCGCAATCGTCAAAATACCCATCCCGTACCAGATAGGCTTTGCCGCCGGCGTTCTCTTCCGCCGGACAGCCGTAATACCGAATGGTACCGGGAAGGTGGTCAGCCTGCATCTTTTCTTTTAAAGCCACCGCAGCCGCCAGAGCGCCGGTACCCAACAGCTGATGTCCGCAGCCGTGTCCCTGTTCGCAGCCGGGAATGGGGGCTCTCTCGGGGTTGTCTGCTTCCTGGGAAAGACCGGAGAGGGCGTCGAATTCTCCCAAAAATGCGATGACCGGTTTGCCGCTGCCATACTCGGCGATAAAGGCAGTCTTTTCTCCGGCAAGATCGGAGCGGACGGCAAAGCCCTGCTCTTTCAGATACTGCTGCTGAAGCGCGGAGGATTTTTCCTCCTGAAACCGCGGTTCGGCGTACTCCCAAATCTGATTGCTGATGCGGATAAACTCTTGTTTTTTCTCCTCAATGCTCTGTGCCAGGATCTCTCTGTAGTCCAATGTCAACGCCTCCTGTTGCTAAAAATATCGGATGCCGCCAAATAAAAAACAGAAAAACCGCCCCGGCCATAGAAGTACAGGGATTTGTCGGTTCTTCCCTGGTCCTCCTTGACCACAGCGGTTTTTTGATGGCGGTGGGGATGAAAAATCCCGATACCTCATTATAACATAAGTAGGTCCGGTTGCAAAGATTTTTTAACCGGCCTTAGATTGCTTACCTTGGGCGTCATCGGGGCTCAGGTGGTGCAGGCGGCAAAATACGTCATGAAACTCGTCGGGTACATCCTTGGCGGTGAGTTGGCGATGAATCTCGCAGGTTCCGGCCTCCTTAGCCTTTTCATAGTACCAGCATTTGTAATCCAGCGTTTTCAACGTCTGATGCAGCTGCTCAATCTGCTGCTGCACAGCTTCCCGTTGACACCGGATGAGTTCCAGACGCTGCGCGATGGTATCGTCCCCCTGAATACTCCAGTCGATAAAGACGCGGATATCCTTCAGAGGCATCCCGGTCTGTTTGAGACATTCGATGATGGAAAGCCATTCCAGGTCTGAATCCTTGAAACGCCGGATGCCGTTTCCATCGCGCTCCACAAAGGGCAGCAATCCTTCTTTGTCATAGTAGCGAAGGGTATAGGTGGTCAGGTTCAGTTTTTTGGCAATCTCCCCGATGGTATAGTACATACGGACGATCATCCTTTCCTGATATTTCATTTTTAAGTATAATCAATATCGCTGTACCTTGTCAATGAAATATCCCTTGACTTAGAGCGAACTGTAAGGAGTATCCTTCTATAGGAACGTAGATATTGAATCGACATTGCAGCAGGAGAATGAATATGCAGAAAAAGAAGATTGTTTTGACCGCCCTGATGATCGTTCTAATGATGTGCAGCGGTTGTAAACCGAAAGACACGGCATCCAGCGCAGCGCCTTCCCAATCCCAGACGGTGTCGGAACCGGTGAATTCCTCTGTTTCCTCCTCCGTATCTCAGCCTTCGGAGCCGGTTAAGGAGATGGCGCGACCTACCTTCACCTATCTTTCTCTCAGCGATACCGGGGCAACCATCCGCTTGACTTCATCGCTGGAAAACGTGGAGATGATAGTGGTATATCACCTGTATACCAGTTCCGATGTGCCCGACGCGGTATATCAGAGTGTGGAGGCAGATTTGACCCCCCAGGAGATCGGGGAGAACGGAGAGATTACCCTTACCCATGTCAACACGGATATGATACAGCCTTACCAGAAGGACAACAGCGCAATCAAAATTGATTATGCCAGCGCAGGATATCGGGTCTGTTACCATAATGAGGATGGCATGGAATCCTCTGATTATCAGGCATATCAGGTATCGCTGGAGACCGGGAAGGTAAACCAGCACAATGCCGCTTTTTGGGGGGATACTGCCTGCGGCGCCGCCAACGGTACCCTTTTGCTGCAAAGTGTGATGCCGGTTTGGGGGGATGAGCTGACCGCACGGATGGATGCGGTGCGTGGGTACTCTGCAGAGTCCACCGACTACAGCACCGGTCCAGAGATCGAATATTGTATGTCCAGCACCCATATCCTCAATTCGGTGAACCGGTATCTGCAGGATAGCGGGATAACCGATTACCGCATTGCGGATGTGGGAACGCAGGATGTGGATTTGACACAGACCCTTTGTCAGCTGCTGGATACCGGCCGTCCGGCGGCGATAATGGTTGCTTATGCCAACGATGCCATCCTGGATACCTATCAGTACGGTCACTGGATTACCATCAACGCTTACCGCTTGCGGGAGGATGGGGGATATGATTTCCGGTGGGAGAACACACTGTACAGCGACAGCGTGGAGAGATGGGTCTCTGAGGAACAGCTGTTCACCGGATATACGGTGATGGCGGAATATTTGCTGAACAATGCCTCGGAGGTGACCGAAAATCCCTGGGGGATTGACGCGTTGGAACAGCCTGTGGTGGAAAGCCTGATCTGATTCTTACAAAAAAACAGGTGCAGTGATCCTTGTGGATTCTGCACCTGTTTTTGTCGCTGTCCTTATTCTTTCCAAAGAGATAAAGTACCGGTTTGTTGCAGCCAGCACAGCAACATCACCGCCAGTGGGGCAATGAAAATTCCGGCAAATCCGGCCGCTTTCCAGCCAATGTACATAGCAGTCAGTGTGACCAGCGGCGGCAGTCCGGTCTGATCTCCGATGATTTTTGGTTCGATGAGGGTGCGCACCAGCGTGATGATGCCGTAGAGTATCCCCAGCCCCAACGCCAAAAAATTGTTGCCCTGCACCAGTTCCAGGATGGCCCAGGGAATCAGGATTCCGCCGGTACCAATCAGCGGCAGAATGTCCAGAATCGCCACCAAAGCTCCTTTCTGCAGAAAATGAGGGACTTTCAGCAGCCAGAAACCGATGGACAGTTCACAGAAGGTGATGATCATAATAATCAGATATCCCCGCAGTACCTTCAACAGCTGCTGGGAGAGAAACTGCCGGCAGCCAAACAGTATAGACTGCCAGCGCTGCGGAATCTGTGCCAGCACAAAACCGGTTACCCTGGGATAATCGATGGCGATCAAAAAGGAGGAGAGGATGCTGAGGGTCACGGTAAACAGTACCGAAGGAATCGAGCGGACAAGCCGTCCGGCCCAACTCACGGCGGCGGTGGAGAGATCGCTCAAAGATTGGGTGATGGTCTGGGAGAGATCCACCGATATCTCCGACAGGCTGGGGGAAAGATGGGAAAAGATACGAATGGTATTTTGTCGAACGGTTTCCAAGGCGGGGAGCAGCCGTTCGCTGAGAAAAACCGGTAGAAATTTTGCGGCGTTGCCCACCGCTGTGGAGACCACGGAGGCCGCATTGACCAAAAGGAACCAGAGCAACGCAAGAATCAGAAGATACATCAGCGTTGTAACGATCACCGCCGCATGCCTGCGGGGAAGGAGGGCAGCCTTGGAGAGTCTGCGGATAGCAGGGCGAAGCAGCACCGCCACAGCCAGTCCAGCGGCAAAGGGGAGCAGCCAGGAGAAAAGAATCCGTACACCCAAAAATGTCAGAGCCAGAATGACGGCGGCGTAACAAAAACGGATCAGAAATTTTTTTTGGTCCTCCGGTTTCACAATATGTTTGCTCCTTTCACAGGCTATCAATGGACGAGGATGGCGGCCAGCACAGGGGAAGGATATCAACTGCTGTTTCGACCGTTGCTAGTATATGGCGTAGAAAGAAAAATATCCATTTTACAAGCGGTATCTCTTGAAAGCTTTTCTTGCACGGCTATGCTTTTCGAAATCTGAGAACAAATCCGGGCGTTTTGTGAAAATTTACTGAAAATGTTTTTCCATCTTTCGAAAAGTTTTTCACCGAACTTTGGAGGATTTTCAAGAAAAGTATATAAAAAGATAGAATCATTGAGATATCAGGTGATTATAGGAAAAATTGAAAGCAAATAGCATTGTAATCTCGCAAAAATCAAATATTTCCAATAATTTGATCGATTTTATGGATATTTTTGAATTGTGCAAATCCAAATGGAATGATATATTGTATCTACTCGCAAAACAACCGTATTTCGGAGGTGGACGTTTTGGAAGAAAAACCGAAATATTTGCTGGTGGACAGCCGTGTGCTGCCGGATGTATTTTGCAAAGTGGTGTATGCCAAACGCCTGTTGGCAAAGGGGAAGGCGCGAAGCTCCTCGGAGGCAGCCAAGATGGCGGATATTTCCCGCAGCGCGTTTTATAAATATAAGGACTGTGTCTATCCATATGAAAGCCAGATGGGGGACAGTATTGCCACCTTCTCGGCGACGCTGGAGGATGAACCTGGTGTGCTGGCAGCGCTGATTGCCGAGCTTTATCGGGTAGGCGCCAATATTTTGACGGTCAATCAGAGCATCCCGGTGGACGGAGTAGCTCCGGTGACCGTTTCTGCCCGCACTATGGGAGTGGTTATGGAGGACGATGAACTGTTGGGGCTGCTCCGAGCGGTTCCGGGGGTTGTGGAAATCCGTAAGCTCAACTCCCATTAGGTATCTGCTCCATTTGTAGGTTTTTTATGTTTCTAAATTTTACGGAGGCTGCCTCCAATGAGTGGTTGCTCCAGCCAAAGGAATGATAATACAATGATAAATATTGCGGTAATGGGTTATGGTACCGTGGGTTCCGGCGTGGTTGAGATGTTTTACAAAAACCGCGAAAGCATCCACAGAAAAGTCGGCAAAGCCATGGACATCAAGTATATTCTGGATCTCAGGGATTTTCCCGGCAGCCCTTATGAGGAGAAGCTGATTAAGGATTTTCAGATTATCGCCGATGATCCTGACGTTGAGATTGTGGTAGAGGTGATGGGGGGATTGGAACCTGCCTTTACTTTTACCAAAACCTGTCTTTCCCGCGGAAAGAGTGTGGTGACCTCCAACAAGGAACTGGTCGCGGCACGGGGAGCGGAGCTGCTCAAGATTGCCAAAGAAAACGGCGTCAGCTTTTTCTTTGAAGCCAGCGTGGGAGGGGGCATTCCCATCATCCGGCCGCTGACCTCCTGTCTGGCGCAGGACGAAATTGACGAGATTGCCGGTATCCTCAACGGCACCACCAATTTTATCCTGACCAAAATGATTCGGGAGCAGACCTCCTTTGCGGATGCGCTGGCGCTGGCTCAGAAGCTGGGATACGCGGAGCGTAATCCCTCAGCCGATGTGGATGGCCATGACGCCTGCCGCAAGATCTGTATTCTGGCTTCGCTTTGTTTTGGAAAACATATTTATCCTGAGTTTGTCCATACCGAAGGAATCCGGTCGGTTACGCTGGAGGATGTGGCCTACGCCGAGGATTGGGGCGGCGTCATCAAGCTGATTGGCCGTGCCAAGCGCGTCCCGGGGAATTCGGATGGGATCTTAGCCATGGTGTCCCCAGCTCTGATTTCCAAAGAATGTCAGCTGGCGTCGGTGGACGATGTTTTCAACGGGATTTTGGTTCGGGCGGAGGCCACCGGAGATGTGGTATTTTATGGGCGCGGCGCAGGAAAACTTCCCACCGCTTCCGCGGTGATTGCAGATGTGGTGAACGCCGCAAAGCCCACCGACAGCAAAACCCTGCTTTGGCAGGATGATGGCAAAAACCATGTATTGGATTCCCAGCAGGATGTGGTGGGGATGTATCTGCGTCTTACCGGTACATCGGATGCCCTCCAAAGGGCTCAAAATTTGTTTGGAGAGATTCGAATCCTGCACCGGGAGGACCAGCCGCAGGATGAGATCGCTTTTGTCACTCCAGCCATGGCGGAGGGGACGCTGCAGCAAAAGATTTTGCAGCTGACCGGCGAGCGATGCAAGCTGCGCAGTGCAATCCGGGTTTTGGGGTATTGATCTGCTGATTTGGCGCTCTGCCGGTAACCGGTAAAAAGTAAGCAAGACGGAGGCGACGGTTTTGGTTAAAGTAAAGATCCCCGCTACCAGCGCCAACATAGGTTCTGGATTTGACTCTTTGGGTTTGGCGGTGACACTGTATAACTACGTTTTTATGGATGAGTACGATGGGCTTCAGATCAACTCGTTGGATGGGATTCCCATCCCCAGCGATGAGACCAATCTGGTGTATACCACAGCAAAAAGTTTGTATGAGCTGTGTGGAAAACCGTTTCATGGGCTGCGGATTCATCAGGAGAACAATATCCCGATGGCAAGAGGATTGGGCTCCAGCTCCGCCTGTATCATCGGCGGACTGTTGGGCGCCAACGAACTGTTGGGTCGCCCTCTGAGCCGCAACGAACTGGTGGATTTGGCGGCCAAAATGGAAGGGCATCCTGATAACTCCACTCCCGCTCTGGTTGGCGGGCTGGTGACGGCGGTGCTCACAGACTGCGGCCGGGTTTACTATGTCAAGCAGGAGATCAAGCACGATCTGCGTTTTGTTACCTTTATTCCGGATTTTGAACTGAAAACCTCTGTGGCCCGGGCAGCCCTTCCCAAGGAGATTGCCCATCGGGATGGGGTTTATAATCTTTCCCGCGCCGCGCTGATGTCGGTTTCGCTGTACAGCGGAAATTACCAGAATCTGCGGGTGGCCGCAGATGACCGGCTGCATCAGCCTTACCGGTTGGGGCTGATCCGAGGGGCACAGCAGGTGTTTGATCTCTCCTACCGGCTGGGCGCCTATGCCGCCTACATCAGCGGCGCAGGCTCCACACTGATGGCGATTGTGGACGCAAAGATCATTGATTTTGAGCAAAAAGCCCGCGCTGCACTGGATGAGCTGGGGTTCGACGGTTGGCGCATCAAGATGCTGGAGATCGATAACCACGGCGCGCAGCTGTTCTGATGGGAAATTTTTTTGCGGCGAAGGCCGAAAGAGATTGACAAAATCTGCGTTTTCGCTGTATCTTGTATTGCGGAGACTTTTTTGATACGGGTTTTCTGTCCGGTCAGAGAAAGCACACTGTATTCCGGACGGTTGGTATATTACCCAAAAGAAAGGTATGAGGAGCATGGGAATTGTAGTACAGAAATTTGGCGGCACCTCCGTTGCCAATGCCGAGCGCATTATGAATGTAGCCAACATTGTCACAGAAAAATATAAGCAGGGCAACAATATGGTGGTGGTGGTTTCCGCCCAAGGCGATACCACCGACGATCTGATTGAAAAGGCTAATGAAATCAATCCTCATCCCAGCAAGCGGGAGATGGATGTGCTGCTCTCCACCGGAGAACAGATCTCCATTGCTCTTTTGGCGATGGCCATTGAAAAGCTGGGATTCCCGGCGGTTTCGCTTACCGGATGGCAGGCGGGATTTGTCACCAACTCCGCCCATAGCGCTGCCCGTATTCGCAGCATTCAAAAAGAACGAATCGAAAAGGAATTGGATCAGCGCAAGATTGTGGTGGTAGCCGGTTTCCAGGGGCTGAATCGCTATGACGATATCACAACCCTTGGCCGCGGCGGTTCCGATACCAGCGCAGTGGCGCTGGCGGCAGCTTTGCGGGCGGATCTGTGCCAGATTTATACCGATGTGGACGGCGTATATACCGCCGATCCCAGAAAAGTACCTACCGCGAAAAAGCTGGAAGAGGTTACCTTTGATGAAATGCTGGAGCTTGCGACGCTGGGCGCACAGGTTCTCAACAACCGGTCGGTGGAACTGGCCAAAAAATACAATGTGAATTTGGAAGTGCTTTCCAGCCTGGAGAGAAAGCCGGGAACTGTGGTTAAGGAGGTCGTCAAAATGGAAAAGATGTTGATTAAGGGTGTAGCCAAGGACAGCAATGTGGCCCGTATTTCGGTGATGGGAGTCCCGGATGTGCCCGGAATTGCGTATAAGATCTTCTCCTCCTTGGCCGCAAAAAACATCGATGTGGATATTATCTTGCAGTCCATTGGCCGTGAAAACACCAAAGATATCGCTTTCACCGTCAACAGCGGAAATTTGGAGGCAGCGATGGAAGTTTGCAACGTCTTTAAGGACACTCTGGGAGCTATGGCAGTGCTGTGCGACGATCAGGTGGCGAAGGTATCGGTGGTGGGCGCCGGTATGCAGTCTCATCCCGGTGTGGCTGCGACCATGTTTGGTGCGTTGGCGGACGCCAACATCAATATCCGCATGATCTCCACCAGCGAAATTAAGATCTCGGTGCTGATTGATAAAGAAAAAGCTGATACTGCGGTTCAGGTGATTCATGACGCCTTTATTCACTGAGATGTTATCGTAGTTTCATTTGGCTGCCGGTCCCGTATAGGAGCGGCAGCTTTTTTCATATCATTTGGAGGAAATGCCGTATGGAATGGACAAAAGCTGTTTTGACAGAGATACCCCAACTCATTGAAATGCGAATTGCTTATCTGACCGAGGATTATCATTCCCTGACCTTACACCAGCAGCAAGCCATTCGCGGTCAGCTTCCAGAATATTTTGCTGGTCATCTCAATAAGGACCTGATTGTTTTTGTGGCCAGGGAAGAGAAAACGATTGTGGCAACTGCTTTCCTGCTGGTAACCCATATGCCTGCCAATCCCGGCGCCATCACCGGCCGGTTTGGCACGATGCTCAATGTTTATACCAAACCGGAATACCGCCGCCAAGGTATTTCCCGCAAATTGGTGTCCATGGCGCTGGAATACGCCCGCAAAGAGCAGCTTTCGTATGTGGAGCTGGATTCAACCAACGATGGGCTTGCGCTCTATAAAAGCCTGGAATTCGAGGAAAAAGTATCCAGATATACGCCAATGGTTTATAAACTTCTGGAAAAGTAGGCGATGGAATATGAAAACAGAGATAGAATTCCAACTTTTTGATTGTTTTGCAGCTGGCACAATTGCCGCTTTACTCAAGGATGCATACAGTTTTGATCCCAGATATGAGCGGGATTTTTATGCTGCATGGGAAGATGCTGACCGTTTCATTTATACCCATCCGCAGATTGCACATCAATGTGGTTTTGTTAGTTTTGGAACAGAAACCCATTGGTTTTCTCTGTTGGGATAACCGAAAGATGCCTGAATTGGTAGAACTGGGACATAACTGCATAATACCCGGGTTCCAGGGGAAACAATATGGAAAAGCACAGCTATTGGAAGCTGTAAACCGTCTCCAACGATTGCATATTAAAAAAATTACTGTGACTACCAACAGGCAACTGGTAGCAGCCCAAAAAAATTATGAGAGCGTTGGATTTCATCTCACCGGCTTCCGTAGAGCGGATCATTTACCGGAATATGCACAGGAATTGATGGAGTATGTCCTGATTCTGTGAGAAATTGTTGTGGCTTCTATTCCCTTTTCTTTTGACATATCATGAACCAGAGGATATCGCTCCTTTGTAGGATAAAGGTGGTATGTCGATGGAACTGCTGGGAATTTTTGAATCTTTTGTGTTGGTGCTGCTGTTGATAGCAGGAATCTATTTGACGGTGAAATCCGGTTTTCTTCCCTTTCTCCATCCGCTTTGGGTGCTGCGGGATACGTTGGGTGGATGGATGGCGCCTCAAAACCGAGGAAAAGGGTTTTCCGCTTTTGAGGCTGCCGCCACTTCTCTGGCGGGAACGATGGGTACCGGCAACATTGCCGGCGTTGCCGCCGCGCTGGCGCTGGGAGGGCCGGGAGCCGTATTCTGGATGGTTTGCGGCGCCCTTACAGGGATGTGCACCAAATATGCCGAGATTGTCATCGGTATCCGATACCGCGTCAAGAGTAAGGATGGAAGGTATCGAGGCGGTCCGATGTACTACCTTTCCCAGGGGATGGGATGGTCGCTGACCGCCAAAGTGTTTGCAGTGCTTTGTATTCTTTGTGGGCTTGGCGTAGGGAATATGACCCAGGTCAACGCTGCGGCAGCGGCAGTCAGCCAGGCTGCCGGGCGTCCCGTTCCCGGAGTGCTCACCGGAGGGGCGATGGCGCTGTTCTGCCTGGTGATGGCGCTTGGCGGAGCTCGTGTTATCGGAAAGGTATCCTCGTTCCTGATGCCGGTGCTCTCGTTGGGGTATCTGGGCGGATGTGCCTTTGTGATCTTTCAGTGCAGAGAACTGCTTCCCTCGGTTTTGGAAGAAATCCTGCAAGGTGCTTTTGGGGTTCGTTCCGCTGCCGGAGGAATGGTGGGTTATGGTTTGATGCGTGCGGCGCGTTATGGCCTTGCCCGGGGCGTTTTCTCCCATGAAGCGGGGTTGGGAAGCGCGCCCATCGCCCACGCAGGTGTGGACACCTCCGATCCCTGCCGCCAAGGTCTTTGGGGGATTGTGGAGGTGTTTTGGGATACCCTGGTGGGATGTACTGCAACAGCGCTGGTGATCCTGTTGGCGCAGCATCATCCCGGCTGGTCCGGAGAGAAGATGGGAATCGGTGGAGATTGGGTGGCGTCCGCTTTTTCCATCTGGTTTGGCAATGCCGGAAGATGGTTTGTCTGCGGCGCTTTGATTTTGTTCGCTGCGGCATCCCTTCCCAGCTGGTGGTTTTATGGGGTGCAGGCGGTGGAGTATCTGTTTGGAGAAGGCTCCGGCGCCGCCAAATGGTATCTGGCCGGATATCTGGGTGCGGCGGTGCTGGGGGGAGTGCTCACTGGGGAGGTTGTTTGGGAGATTGCCGATCTGCTCAACTGCTGTATGATTTTCATCAATCTCACCGGAGTGATCGGTATCCTGATACACCCATATTGTGATTCGGAAAATGTCTTTCTTCGCTACCGTGCCGCTGGGGTGAAATCCTAAGATCGTGCGGATACCATCCCCCAGATATGGATTATGATCTCAACATATTGGAAGGCACACCAGGATCTTTGTATCGACACTCGTCGCTGCTTTATGGTGCGATGATGTCTTCCTTTTTCCTTGGGACCCCTTTTGTGGCAGATTTTTCACTTCAAGAGGGAAAGGGTATTTCTTTTTTGTAAATTTGTGGTATCATGAAGGAAAATGAAACGATTCCTTATACAGCCGTTCCATTCAACATTTCAGTATAACCATGCGGAGGAAAAATATCATGAACCAATCACAACAGATACCCCAAATAGATGCCATGCATTTGGTGTTGGACGCTTCCAACGGGGAGGAAAGCCCTTATCGTTTTTCATCGTTACGACAGCTGGTGGACAGCGGGATGCTGCAAAATGGAAGCCGGGAAAACCCGGTTACGCTGTACGTGATGCCTGGAGTTTACTGGATTCACGATCCGGATCGCGAGGAGGAGATCATCCGAGGCCCGGAGAGAGGGCTTCCCTATGAGATGACCATCTCCTTTGGCTGGCTGCGGATCATTGGGGTTGCAGACGACCCGGCAAAGGTGGTGTTTGCCGCCAACAAAGGCCAGTCGTTCGGCTGTATCGGCAATTATACCATGTTTCATCTGCTGGGTGAGGGGCTGTATCTGCGGGGTTTGACCATTGGTAACTACTGTAGTGTGGATCTGGAATATCCCTGGAATCCGGCGCTGAGCCGCAAACGCCGCACCAACACCATTACCCAGGCCCAGCTGGGAGATTTTAACGGAGAAGAGATGTTGGCGGAAAACTGCCGCTTTGTCAGCAGGCTGAATTTGTATCCCATCAGTGGAGGCCGAAAAACGCTCTACAGCCATTGCCATTTTGAGAGTACCGATGATTCTCTCAACGGTCATGCCGTCTATCTTCACTGTGATTTTGACCTTTACGGTGGCAGCCCTCTGGGAGGAACCAGTCCCTCCGGTTCGGTATTTTTGGGATGCCGTTTTCAGCTGCATTGCAGGCAGCTTCGCATGATCAAAAATCGGGGTCAGATTGTTCTGGTCAACTGTCAGTTCCATTCTGACTCCGGCAGTGAACCCCAGGGTGGGGATCGCAATCCAGGAGTATTGGCCTATGAGTATGGAAACCTTTGGGATGGCGTTCCTTTTTCGCTGCAACAGGTGAACATCCAGGCAGTACCGCTGCAAGGCCGTTCGCTGCTGCAGGCGTTTTATGATCCGGAAAAGGGACACTATCCGTTTGATCGTCTCCTTGGTAAGATGCATCTGTATCGATACAGCGCTTTGGATGGGATAGATTCCACAGAGCCTGTGAATCTGGCGGCGGTATTGCTTCGCGTGGAGACGGAACTTCCCGCCGAACATTTCTTAAAGTATGAAGATCGGTTATCTTTGAGAGCGCAGGCATATACCTTTGACATGGTTCCCTGCAGCGAAGTGATTTCCTTTGTACCATCCTCTGAAATTTTGTCCTATGTCCAGTGCGCTGAAATTTCCAAGGATGGGGAATGGGCGCTGGTGAACCGGAATACCGGCGAGAGACCACTGGAGGGGACGGTGTTGGTCTCGACGGAGAGCGGGTTACAGGCACAGGCGTCCCTGACGCTGTTGCCTACGCCGCAGCAGCCGCCCCGGCTGCTGGAAGGTACGACGATTGGGTATCAGGACGGTGCTCTTACCCTGTGCTATACGTTGGAGGGAGATCAAACACTGGATGATTCCCGCATCGTCTGGTACCGGCAACAGCCCCAGGGAGAAAGCCTGCCGGTATCGGACGGCTTGCATGGACAGGGTACACGCTATGACCTGGACGAGGACGATATTGGATGCATCCTTTGGGCTAAAATATATCCCAAGTCGGTGAGCAGCGACTATGGCGCTGAGGAGACGGCAGCAGGATTTGGCCCCATTTCCTCGGAGATGGTGCGCCGCCGCTGGTATAAGCACACCGATTTCACTACCCTTCCGCTGGAAAATCGCAGTGGAAAAGGCGTATTCTGTACCGATTTTTATACGCCGGTTCCGCAGCAGCGCAACGCAGAGTGGCATAAACATACCGGGGAACAGCCCGAAGCTCCGTGGAAGTATGGTAAGCTGGGATATGGCGCCCAAGGGTTTGGCATCTATCCGGCGACCCAGGGAACCAGCATCTCCTACACGCCTGCTTTTGTACTGCCCTCCCTTCGCCGGATGGAAGTGTCGGTCCGGTTGGATCCGGTAAAGCTGGAAGGACAGGGCTTTGGCAGCGCTGGGCAGTATCTGGATGTTGGAATCGCCTTTGATCGGACGAAGAGGAATGGCCCTGCGCTGCGGATACAGCGCACCAAGAGCGCCTCCGACGGGGTGGAGATGAGTTTGGTCCTATATGAGGACGGACAGGTTCGGGGGTTGACCCAACCGGTTATGGCCTCCTGTTTCCTGACGGGCTGTCAGGTTCGGCTGGGGGCTACCGCCCAGGGGATCTGGGCATCGGTGGATTGTACGGCACCGCAGCGCCAGGGACAGCGGGAAAAGGGATGGCAGCATCAGGTATCTTTGCAGGCAGAACTGCCGGTGGATTTTGCCCACCGGGATTTTTGTCTGGTACACACCGGAACCTGCGGCGATCAGGGATGGCTCAACGTGGTGCTGCTGCATGAGATCACCGTTGTTTACGAGGAATAATATTACAAAAAAAGTGCTGTAGGAAAATTTCCATACAGCACTTTTTTATCTTGTTTTTCCTGAGCATGGAGGCATCCCGGGTAGAGCTATCCCAAAATTCCCAGATGTTCCAGTAAGATTTTTGTACCCATCAGAACGAGGATAATTCCTCCTGCCAGTTCTGCTTTGGATTTGTATCGGGCGCCGAAAACGTTGCCGATCTTTACGCCGGCGGCCGAGAGGACAAAGGTGGTGCAGCCGATGAAAACAACTGCCGCAAAAATATTTACCTGCAAAAAAGCAAAGGAGATTCCAACTGCTAGGGCGTCGATGCTGGTAGCGATGGCCATGGGAAGCATCACTCGTACGCCGAAGGAGGCGTTGACGCATTCCGCCTCTCCCCGGGATTCCTTGATCATATTCCCGCCGATGAGCAGCAGCAGCACAAAAGCAATCCAGTGGTCAAAACTGGTGATCAGCTGTGTAAAACTGGAGCCCAGCAGATATCCGATCAGCGGCATCAACGCCTGAAATCCACCGAAATACAGTCCGGTGATCAGGTAATGTTTTACCTGGCATCGGGTCAGAGAAAGCCCTTTACAGATCGATACGGCAAAGGCATCCATCGAAAGTCCCACTGCAATCACAAACAGTTCCCAAAGTTGCATAACACAATACTCCTCCTTAGCGGTTGTTTTGGCCGGGATAGGGTTGAGTGAATCAAAAAGAGCAACAAAAAAGACTTATCTGCAAAGCACCCCTTGCAGATAAGTCTCATCATTTCAAACAAAGCCAGATATGTACCCATATCAGTGTGTTGACTTCGTTCCGTATCCACGGCAACTACTCCCTTATCACAAAAAGTATTGTAACAAATTGGAAGGGGGATTGTCAAGGTTGAAGTGGAAAAACTTATTTTTCAAACTCCCGATACAGCAAACTGGGCTGGACGCCGGTATTGTTCTGATATTTTCCGCTGCGATACGGTTCGTATTCTCCAAAAATGTCGTGGTAATAGATCTGACAGATCTCAACCCCTGCGTAGATGCGGATGGGCTGGACGCAGAAAATTTCCAGCGTCCAGTATCCGGAAAAACCCACATCGCCAAAACCGGCGGTGACATGGATAAACACCCCCAACCGTCCGATGGAGGAGCGTCCTTCCAACATGGGGACAAACCGGTCTGTTTTGGTGTATTCGTTGGTCCGTCCCAGGTACAGGACCCCAGGCTCCAGCACCAATCCTTCCGGCGGGATATGGATGGTGCGGGTGGGGTTGGGAAGTTTCATATCCAGCTGTGGGTTTTCATATACCAACAGCTGATGGTGCAGCGATAGGTTGTAGCTGTTGGGATTGAGGCGGGAAGGGTCATAGGGTTCGATGACAATCTCCTTTCCCATATGTTTTGCGATTTCCTTTCCGGAAAGAATCATAAAGGATACTCCTCTCTGTTTTGCGTGGGCTCCAAACGAAAAGCAAACTGCATCACAGAACGGTGCTTCTCGCTGTAAAGATCGTGCCATGGCGGCAGGGGAATCTGTGCGGAATCTGTGGGAGATAGACGCAAGCAGGTTTTTTGGGAAGCAATGTTATCCGGTAAGCAGCTGATTAACAGCTTTTCCATGCCCATATTGCGGGCAACGGAGAACAGCAGTAGGCAGGCTTTTTGTGCATAATGATTTCCACGGTATGCAGGAAAAATTTCATACCAGATATTGCCCGCATAAAGAGTACCCAGATTTTCCCCAACCCGCAGTTCACAGTTTCCCACAACGATGTTATGTTCCCGCAGCATGACCTGGTACACCAGCTGGCGGACCTGCAAACTGGAGTAGAAAGCAGGGATATCCTCCACCAGCCGCAGTGCGATTTCAGAGGAAGCCCGGCACAAATCGGTCATAGCAGTCCTTCTTTCGTGAAACTTTGTTTTTTGCGGCAGAAATACCGGTTACTCCAAAGCGTATACCTTCAGATTGGCGTACTCTCCGATCATAGGCGCCAGCTGACGAAAACCGATTTTTCCGCCTGTCAGCAAAGGCCCATAGGTTACGCCGTCGTCATGATAGTGAAGCACCGTGAGATCGCTGACCGAGAAGGTGACGTCCGGCCCCCATTTCATCACCGTCAGATGGTAGGGTGGTACGGCGCTGGCCACATCGGGGATCGGGTCTCCACCCTGGGCGGCCATATAGAATCCGTAGCTTTTGCGCAGATTGCAGGTATGAAACGCTCGCTCGTCCGGTTCTTTGCGGCGAAAATAGGAGATATGAAAGGCGTTGATATCCCCATGATGGTACAGCGGGTATTCCCCGGTGCGTTTTTGCAGAGCGGGGTCAAACAGATCTTCACCGTTTCGGCCTTTGGCGGCAAAGAACAAGATGGCCAGCCCCGGTTCCCGTACCGGCCAGAAATCCCAAGTGATGGCGATATCCGACGGAAAATCCTCGGGGCACCAAAATACATAGTTTGCTTTCTGTTGCAGGGATGGATCCAATCGGTTTTCCAGGCGCAAGCGGCCCTGGGGAAAGGAGAGCGCTGCCGAACCCTCCAGTATAAAATCCTTCACCGACGCAAGATCGTTTAGAGGATTGTCATAAATCAGTGTCCTTTTCAGATGAATCACTCCTTTGTCACGGCGAAAGCTTTGTGGGGATGCTCCCGCGTTTCTATTATACCAAGGCTGAAGACTTTGTGCCAGTTTTTCTACATTAGATCTCATAATTTTCCTCGCAAGTTGTAAAACACATTGGGGAGAAATAAAATTTTTCCTTACAGAACTCTAGGTGTTCAAAGTGGACAATGACAGTCTTTGGTGCAGGTATTTTCTCTTTATGGTTGCAAAACCTGCGTCGCGGCGATATAATAAAAGAAATTTGTTTTTCCATCTCTCGTGAATGCTGATAAGGAGACAACATGAAAAACACCCAACAGCTGCCCAAAGGTTACCGGCCATTTCGCATCATCGATTATAAGCGCAACAATTCCCTTTCGGTCAAGATCAACTTTCTTGCCATCGGAGTTTGTTCGCTGCTCTATATCCTGACCTTTCGCATGGCTCCCATGTTTGGTGCCTCTGCTCAAGGGTTGGATCAGATTTCTGTGCCCTTTATCGTGATTGGCGCAATACTGTATTTTCCTCTTCATGAGCTGATTCATGGTTTGGCGATGGTGCTGCTGTGCCGTAAGCCTGTTCCAAAGTTCCGTGCCGACGGTATTTTGGCGTATGCGGGAAGCATGGCTTACTACAACAGATCCAGCTATCTGCTGATCTCCTTTGCTCCCATTGTGGTATGGGGGGTGGTACTGGCTGTGCTGCCCCTGCTGCTGGGAAGCGGTATGTACTGGTCAGCCTCGCTGTTGCAGATTCTGAATCTGGCTGGAGCGGTGGGAGATATCTATGTGGCGGTTGCGATGCTTCGTATGCCCTCGGATACCTTGGTGCAGGATATTGGCGTGGTGCGGGTATTCCTTTCCGCCAGCGACCGGGTGACCCCGCTCCCCACAAAGAAGGAACAAACACAGTAAACAGAGAAATACCCTTGAAGGCAAACGTGCTTTCAAGGGTATTTTTTTATCTAACCTTCTGTATGGATCCGGCAGAGTCATCGGGATTTTGAAATCCTTTGTCCAATTAGTCCCTTTGGTAAAGATCCCGGGTGTATACCTTTTCCGCTGCATCGCTGAGCGAAGCATCCCACCGGTTTGCCACGATCACCTGTGCGAGTGCCTTAAATTGCTCAAGGTCGTGGGTGACCGTCCACCCCAATTCGTTTTCTCCCTCCGGCAGACCAGGCTCATAGACCACCAAACGAGCCCCCTGAAGCATGAGACGTCTCATGACTCCTTGTACCGCACTTTGGCGAAAATTGTCGGAACCGCTTTTCATGTTCAGACGGTAGATCCCGATCACGGGAGGAATCTGTCCGTTCTTGGGCTGATGGGAAGCCATCTCCAGAATCTGTCCTGCAATGAAATCCTTTCGGATACGGTTGCTCTCTACGATAGCTTCCATCAATCTTTGCGGAATGCCGCCGTAGTTTGCCAGCAGCTGTTTGGTATCCTTGGGCAGACAGTAGCCTCCATAGCCAAAGGAGGGGTTGTTGTAATGATTTCCGATTCGTGGATCCCGGCAGACAGCGTCGATGATCGGCCGTGTGCGAAGTCCCTTTTTCTCCGCGAAACTATCCAGTTCGTTAAAAAATCCCACCCGCAGCGCCAGATAGGTGTTGGAGAACAGTTTGACTGCCTCTGCCTCGGCGGATTCCATCACAAAGGTGTCAATCTGTTTTTTGTGGGCGCCCTGCCCCAGCAGCGCAGCAAAGGTCTGCGCCGCAGAGAGCAGCTTCCGGTTTTGCAGTTTGGTTCCCACCACAATGCGGCTGGGATACAGATTATCATACAGCGCTTTGGATTCCCGGAGAAACTCCGGACTAAATAGAATGTTGGGGTAACCGGTTTCCTTTCGGAGGTTGTCGGTGTATCCCACGGGAACGGTGGATTTGATGACGATGACGGCGCTGGGTTGAATGTTTATCACCTGTCGGATCACCGATTCCAGCGCGGTGGTATTGAAGGAACCGGTGCTGCTGTCATAATCGGTAGGTGTGGCCACCACCACAAAGTCTGCGTTTTGATAAGCTTCCTTCGGTTGTAGCGTAGCGATCAAATCCAGCGTATGGCCGGAGAGATATCTCTCCATATCAGGATCGCGGATGGGGGATTGCCGGCAATTTATCTGCCGGATTTTTTCTGAAAGCAGGTCGATGGCAATGACATGATGGTGCTGTGCCAACAGTATCGCTACCGACAGTCCCACATATCCCATACCGGCCACCGCAATACGATATCGTTTTGGGGGGATATCCTTACACATCTGCTTTCCTCCTTTTAGAAAAATACCCGTACCGTCGAAGTTGTGGCTATAAAAATTGAGATAAATATCGCTTCAGCTGCTCCTCTACCTGTTGTTGACGCCGAAGCGCTGTCTCCCAGCTTATGCCCTGCAAGGACAGATAGACCTTGAGCTTTGGTTCTGTTCCCGAAGGCCGGATTGTCACCCAGCCGCCTTTTTCCAGTTGGAATTTGAGCACATCGGAAGGGGGAAGGCCGTCCAATCCCTGGGCGTAGTCGAGGAGCTGCCGGATTTTTTCGGTGCCGATGGCGTCGGTATGGCGCCGAAGCTGCGCCATGATTTGTGGGATCTTTTGCGCTCCGGCCATCCCGGTAAAAGGATGGCTGTACTGGCTGTCCAGCCAGTATCCATACTCCTGGTACAGCTGCTCCAGTCTTTCGCTCGGCGTTGTGCAGCGGCTCAGATAATAACCATACATTTCGCACAGCAGCAGCGCCCCGTTTACTCCGTCCTTGTCTCTTACATAGCTTCCCGACAGATAGCCGCAGCTTTCCTCCAAGCCAAAGATAAAATCATCGCTTCTGCCCTGGGTTTCCAATCTGCTGATCTGCTCTCCGATATATTTAAACCCGGTCAGCACCTGGATAGCGGCAACCCCATAGTGCCGGGCAATCTCCCTAGCCATACCGGTGGTGACGATGGTGTGGAGAAAAACGGGATTCTTTGGCATTCTGCCATGTTTTTTTCGCTGGGAACAGATATAGTCCAGCAGCAGCACCCCAGTCTGGTTGCCGGAGAGAAGCCGCATTGCTCCTCCCCGCTCCCTCACGGCAATGGCTACCCGATCGCAGTCCGGGTCGGTTGCCAAGACCAGTCCGGCGCCGCTTTTTTCTCCACAGGAGATTGCCAGCGCCATGGCTTGCGGCAACTCCGGATTGGGATTGGGGCAGGTAGGAAATCGTCCGTCCGGGTCCCGCTGCTGCGGTACCACCGTAACAGCAGAAAAGCCGCTTTGTTCCAGGGTGCGCAGCACCGGTTCCAACCCGGTTCCGTGAAGAGGGGAATATACGATGGGAAACCGGCGGTTGAGCGCATCCCCAAAAAGCACCGACTGTTTTTGTACCTGCCGAAGATAATCTGTCAGCAGTTCTTCGCTCATATAGCTGATTCGTCCCTGGGATATTCCTTGCTGAAAATCCGTTTCCTTCCATGGTTCCAGCACATCCCACTGCCGGATATTCCGGCTGATTTCTTCGGCGTCGGCATTGGTAATCTGACAGCCCATATGCTGATACACCTTGTATCCGTTGTCACAGGCGGGATTGTGACTGGCTGTGATCATCACGCCGCAGGCGCATTCCAGTTTTCGTACGGCAAAGGAGAGAAAAGGGGTGGGAATAGGTCTTGGAAAAAGCAGCACCTGTGCTCCAAGACCGGCAAAAATACCGGCGGAAAGCTGGGCAAAGGTCTGGGAATGGATGCGGGTGTCCCAGCAGATGGCCACCTTTCGCTGATGCTGGTCAAAATGGCCGGAAAGATAATCGGCAACCCCCCGGGTGGCTTGGGCGATGGTATAGACGTTGATCCGGTTGGTTCCCGGACCCATGGTACCGCGAAGCCCTCCAGTGCCAAAGGAAAGATCCCGATAAAAGCAGTCCTGAATCTGCTGGGGATGGCCGCGCATCTCAGAGAGGGCTTTGGCCGTGTCGGCATCCCTTGCGTTTTGACACCAGCGCAGGTATTCTGCCTGGCAATCTCTGGTTTCCATGGTGTATTTCTCCTTCCTTTCCCTTGTCAGCACTGGATTTTCAGCAGCTCCCCCTGTCCGTGAAATCCCAGCTTTGCTGTGCCGGCGGGAACAAAAATACAGTCTCCCCGATGAAAAAACAAGGATTTTCCTTCCCAGAACACACTGCCGCAGCCCTGTATACATTGCAGAATCTGAAAAGAATGTGGGGTACTGTTTAAATACCAGAATTGATGGCGGCGCCGGGTGTCCAGACGCAGATACTCCACCTGAAAGTAGCTGCACCGGCAAAGCGGGTGCAAGGTGGCGCCACGTTCAAACCGTATGATCCCTTTCAGCCTGCATGGCGGCTCCGAAGGGGAAAGGCGAGCAACCGCCAAAGCTTGGTCCAACTGCAAGGGACGGGTGAATCCGTTTTCGTCCCGGCGTTCGTAGTCGTACAGGCGATAGGTGATGTTGGAATTTTGCTGAATTTCCGCCAAAAGGATTCCGGCTCCAACCGCGTGCACCATCCCGGCGGGGATGAAAAAAACATCCCCTTTTTTCACCGGTATCCGGCGCAGATGCTGCTGCAAACACCCCTGCTCAACGCTTTGGCGTATCTGCTGGGGCGTCACCGGATGAAGAAAACCGTAGACGATGGCGGCGCCTTCCGCAGCATCCAAAATATACCACATTTCGGTTTTGCCCAAAGCCCCGTTTTCATGGACGCGGGCATATTGGTTGTCGGGATGTACCTGTACCGAAAGATCCTCCTTGGCATCGATGAGCTTAAGCAGTACCGGAAGCTGACCGTCAGGGCAGGGGCCCCCTGCCCATTGGGGATGGCTTTGGAGCACCCTGCGCAGGGTTTGACCGCGGAAGGCTCCGGAAGCCACTAGGCTGGGGCCGTCCGGATGGGTGGAACATTCCCAGGTTTCCGCCACAATCTCCCGATGGCTTTCCTTGGAAAAATTATCCCGCAGCCTGGTCCCACCCCATAGATGGCTTTTGAAAGCCGGTTCCAGCAGGAAAGGTTGGGGGTAGCAATCGCTATTTATCTTCCCATTCATATTTTTGCTTGTCATCGGCGCTGATCTCCTTACCCATCTGTACTTCGATTGCGACGAGCTGTGTTTTGGCCCATAGGGTATGACGGCAGCCAGCCTGCACAAAAACAGCATCCCCAACCCCTACCTCCTGGCGCTTACCATCCACAATTGCTGTGCCTTGACCGGAGACAATGTTCCAGATCTCATCCCGGAACCGATGGCTGTGATACTGCATCCGGTGTCCGGGATGCAGCGTTACCTTGATGGTCATACTGTCCTGCTGGACATCCAGCACCCGGTAACTGCCCCAGGATTTCTCGGCAAACCGAATCGGATGGTCCAGCTTTTCGACCAAAGGTTTCATATAACTGGACTGTTCCAGATCCGAAACCAGGATTCCTTGGGGAGAAGCGGAAACCACCATATCTTTTAATCCCATGCAAAGAATTGGGATATCCAGCTCATTGACCACATAGGTATGTCGGCAGCTTTCACTCAACATCCCCTTGCCAATCACCGGCTGTTCCATCGCTTCGGTGAGGGTGTTCCAGGTCCCCAAATCTTTCCAAGCCCCGCAGAAGCGCAGCAGCTGTATCTGTTTTTCCTTTTCCACCACCGCATAATCGAAGGATATCGGCGTAAGCTTTTGGTAGTTTTGGTATAACTGGGTGTAGCCGGTAAACGGTAGATTCTCATCCGCTTTTTGCAGCAGATACCCCAGCTTGCAGCCAAAAACACCGCCGTTCCATAGTGCGCCGCGGCGGATATATTCTCTTGCCGAGGCCGTGTCCGGTTTCTCGATAAAGGCGGATACCCGGCTGACGGTACCGGTATCCTGCGGAAGGATATAGCCGTACTTTTCGCTGGGGTAGGTAGGGGCAATTCCCATCAAAACCAGATGAGAATCCCCTTTTTGAGCCAGTTTTCCCACATCGGCAAGGGCTTCAAAGTAATCCTGCTGCACATATGGGTCCACCGGACAGATGACCACCGTTTCCTCACAGTCTATTTTCTTTACATCCCGAAGGTATGCTGCGGCAAGAGCGATGGCAGGGAAGGTGTCTCTCCGGCAAGGTTCGATGCAGACATCCACCTGCCGGCCCAACTGGCTGTAGAGCGGGGAGAGCTGTGCCTTGGAGGTTGCCACCGTCACGCCGGTAATCCCTTCCATCTTGCTGACGCCTTGATACATCCGCTGTACCATCGATTGGTATTCTCCGGTTGGGCCGGGGAACAGCTTGAGAAACTGTTTGGAGCGGATTTCATTGGAGAGCGGCCATAACCGTTTGCCGGAACCGCCTGAAAGCAGCAGAATATGCAATCTCCATCCTCCTCCTTTGAAGTTTGCGACGGTTTAGCGCCGTAAGTTGGCGGAATTTTTACAAAAATCTTCATAGGTCAGCCGGATCCCTTGCCTGAGCTCGGTTTTGTATCGCCATCCCAAAGCGGTGGCCTTGCTCACATCCAGCAGCTTTCTGGGGGTGCCGTTGGGCTTTGTCGTGTCCCAGCGGATTTCCCCGTGGTATCCCACAACCTGCGCCACCAGCTCTGCCAGTTCCCGGATGGTGATCTCCTGACCGGTACCGGCGTTGACCGGTTCCTCACCGCTGTAATGGTCCATCAAGAACACGCAGAACTCAGCCAAATCTTTCACGTACAAAAATTCCCGCAGAGGGCTTCCGTCTCCCCAGCAGGTGACATAGGGCAGCGCTGCTTCCTTCGCCTGATGGAACCGGCAGATCATGGCGGGCAGCACATGGCTGTTCGTGGGGTGATAGTTGTCGTTGGGGCCATAAAGGTTGGTGGGCATCACCGAGATGAAATCGGCGCCATACTGTCTCTTGAGATAGGCACAGTATTTGAGGCCGGATATTTTTGCCAGCGCATAACCCTCGTTGGTCTTTTCCAGCGGGGAGGTGAGCAGGCAGCTTTCGGCTATCGGCTGAGGGGCCATCCTGGGGTAAATACAGGAGGAGCCCAAAAACAGTAATTTTTTGCATCCGCATTGCCATGCGGCATGGATGACGTTCATCTCCATCATCATGTTCTGATAAAGAAAATCTGCCTGGGCGCTGGAATTTGCTCCGATGCCCCCCACCCTGGCTGCTGCCAGGAAAACATATTTCGGCTTTTGCTCCTGAAAAAACTTTCCACTGCCTGCTGCCGGGTTAAATCCAGTTGGGCATGGGTTCTGGTAAGCAGATTGCGGTATCCCTGCTGCTGCAGCTGCTCTACAATGGCGGAACCCACCATTCCTCTATGTCCTGCCACATAAATTTTTGCATCGGGCTGCATTACTTTTTCCCTCCTTTCTCCCCCAGGGTTCGCAGTGCCTTTTCTTTTTTTGCCAGGTTGCGGTCATGGAGTGCCATCCGCTCCACAAGTTGAGAATAGCTGGTTTTATGGGGATTCCATCCCAACAGCGTCTGAGCTTTGGTAGGGTCTCCCAACAGATCCACAACGTCGGTGGGGCGAAACCATTGGGGATTTACCGATACCAACATCCTGCCGTTGGAGGCGTCATACCCTTTCTCCGCAAGTCCCGATCCTTCCCATACCAGGGAGATGCCGTTGGCGGCAAAGGCTCTGGTGGCAAAATCCCGCACGGTATGCTGTACCCCTGTGGCTATGACAAAATCCTCCGGTTGGGGGTGCTGCAGCATCAACCACATACATTCCACATAATCCCCGGCAAATCCCCAGTCCCGTTTGGCGTCCAGATTGCCCAACTCCAGATGCTGCTGCAATCCTTCGGCAATCCTTCCGGCCCCCAGCGTGATTTTACGGGTGACAAAGTTTTCCCCCCGACGCTCCGATTCATGGTTAAAAAGGATGCCGTTGACTGCAAACAAACCGTAAGCCTCCCGGTATTCCCGGGTCATCCAAAAGCCGTACTGCTTGGCTACCGCATAGGGGCTATAGGGGTGGAAGGGGGTAGTTTCCCGCTGAGGGGACTCCTCCACCTTCCCGTACAGTTCGGAGGTGGAGGCTTGGTATATTTTGGTTTTCTTTCCCAGTCCCAAAATCCGCACCGCCTCCAGAATCCGCAGTACTCCCAGCGCATCCACATTGCCGGAATATTCCGGTACCTCAAAGGAGACCTGTACATGGCTCTGTGCCGCCAGGTTATAGATTTCATCCGGCGCCACCTGCCCAACGATCCGCAGAAGGCTGGAGGAATCGGTCATATCCCCTTCGTGCAGAAAAATGCGGTGCAGGATTGGCGCGAGGCGCAGGGTACTGGAAAAGGAGGCGCGCCGGACGATACCGTGTACCTCATATCCTTTTTGCAGCAGGAATTCTGCCAGATAGGAGCCGTCCTGACCGGTGATCCCGGTGATCAGCGCTTTTTTCATGTTTTCCTCCGTTCTTTCCGGGGACACAAAAATCCTGGGAATATTTGAAATGTCCGCCCTGTAAACGAAAACCGGCGGTCGTGGGCGATGCTTTGCTTTTTCAGGATGTAGTCTGCTCCTGCCTATGTCATTTATACCTTTTGAGACGATGAAATCCCTAAGAAGCAAGCCGGAGAGTTTATTTGTCAGGTTTGTGCCGCACCGTTTGCAAAAAAACAGCGCCCGAATTTTTCGGGCGCTCTAAAAAGGGATAAAATGGACGGTTACGGTGTTACGGCAATGGCTTTTCCCAGATGAAACGAGTAGAGGATACATTCCTTTACCGGTATTTCCAGACTTTTTTCCAGAATCATCCGATACAATTCCAACTGTGGGCGGTACCGTTCCAGCAGCTGTTCTTCCTGGGTGACCCAGTCGGTTTTGTAATCCACAATGACGCCTTGCCCGTCCTCCACAAACACACAGTCGGCAACGCCTTGTACCGTGGTAACGCCGTCCCCTCGGATGTCACTGCGCCATCGGGAAAGTTCCTGTTCTCCCAATACCGCCAGAAAACGCAGTTCCCGATGTACCCGCTGGGCGTCAAAGATGCGCTTAGCAAGGGGGGAAGAGAAGAAGCGGGCCACCCGGCGCAGCGGAATACTCTCTGCCTCCGCTTGGCTGAGAAATCCTGCTGCTGCCAACCTCTGGACTTCTCCTGCCGGGTCCTGGGCAGCTTTGCTGTAGTTGCAAAACTGCATAAAGCGATGGAGCGCTTCTCCCCGTTCGGCGGGAGTCAGTCCCTCCTCGGTGAGAAACTGCGGCCGGGTGGAAAAACGAGGATTCTCTCCGGATTCCGATACCGGCTGCTGGGATATCTGGGAGGCCGCCAGCTTGGAGGGGGCACGGACTGCATCCAGATAGGGATAGACAAAGGAGACCTGCTGCTGCAACTGCAGCAGCAGCGCTGGATCGGGCTGGGTCGAAACGCTTTGGGAAGGCTGCTGCTGCACCGGCTGAGGATCGGGGCAGCGCTGCAGCTGGATGTCGAAGGTTCCCGGATCGCCGATGGTTGCGCCCACCGGTAGGGAAAAACGGCTCAGCAGACCGCTCATGTCGGGATGACGGCTCAAAGCCAGCAACAGCCACCTGCCAAAACTGTTGGAACGGGTTACGGCATAGCGCAGGCTATCCTCGTCGGCGCTGTCCTCATAGGCGGAGAGGATGGCTTTTTCCGGTTGATTTTCCGCAAGGGTCATAATCAGCCGTTCCTTGGCTCGGGTCAGCGCTACATAAAGGATGCGCATCTCCTCCTCCCGGGCGGTGCGTCCGATGGCGAGCTGTACCGCCTCCCGGGGAACGGTGGTATACCAGCTGATGCCGTCAGCACTTTTTCGCTTACAGGCAAAACCGGCTCGGGAGTGAAGCAGTGCCGTGGCGTTTTGATCCGAGAGGTTAAAGACATGGAACAGGCCGCTTAAAAACACCACCGGAAATTCCAGGCCTTTGGAACGGTGAATGCTCATCACCCGCACCACCTCCGCCTGTTCGGATAAGGTAACAGCCGGTTCCAGGTCCTTTTGCTGTTCTTCCATATTGTCCACAAACCGCAGAAACCCGCTGAGTCCGCGATATCCAGCCTTCTCATACTGTTTGGCGTACTCTAGCAGCAGCATCAGGTTGGCATGACGGGTTTCCCCGTCCGGCATAATCTGCACCATGGCGGGATAATCGGTGAGGTCGTACAGCTGCTGCAAAACGCCGCAGGCACCTTCGCCGGCGGCCTGCTGGCGCAGTGCGGCAAATAGCGCCAGGGCGTCCCGTTCCTTTTGGGTGCCGGTACCATCGCTTTGGCGCTGTACCATGGCCAGATACAGCGGTTTTCCCGGTGCGCTCAGGCGCAGTTGGGTCAGTTCGGAGGCCTGGAAGCCAAAGATGGGGGAGAGCAGCGCCGCTCCTACCGGCAGATCCAACAGCGGATTGTCCACCGCCCGCAGCACCGAAAGGGTGACCGAAACCTCCCGGGCGCAGAGAAATCCGCTCTCACTGTCGCTCCAGCCTTCAATGCCCTCCCGCTGCAATGCCTGAAGATATTTTTCCGCCCGGCCTCGGGGAGAGCGCAGCAGGATACAGATATCGCTGGGACGCACAGGACGCAGTACCCCATGATCGGTGACTTTCTGTCCTTCCCGCAGCATTTTGGCAATCCGTGCGGCAACATAGGCGGCCTCCGCCTCATCTTTGTCCCCGGTAATCTCTCCTGTATCCAGTATCACCAGTTCCGGTGTTATTGCGCCCAGCAGAGGATAACTTGCCCCTGCAACCAGCGCCTGCTGTTCGTCGTATTCGATCTGACAGGTTTCCCTGTGCATCAGACGGGAAAAGATGGCGTTGACCGCAGCAGTGATCGCCTCCCGGCTGCGGAAATTTTTTCCCAGTATAATCTTTGCGGGAAACTGTTTTCCGTCATAGGGATGATAGCTCTCACTTTTTTGCAAAAACAGCTCCGGCATGGCCTGACGGAATCCGTAGATGCTCTGTTTGACATCTCCCACCATAAATCGGTTGTTTCCCTCTCGGGAAATGGCGATAAAGATGGCGTCCTGCGCCTCGTTGGTGTCCTGATACTCATCCACCAAAATCTCTTCATATCGCTGAGAGAGTTCCCGTGCCAGCGCCGAAGGCTGATGGCTTCCATCCGGCAGCTGGGTGTAGAGCAGTTCCAGTGCAAAATGTTCCAGATCGGAAAAATCCACCATCCGGCGCTGGATTTTGCGCTGGGAAAAACGGCGGTCAAAGGTATCGGTGATCTCGAACAGACAGTGGATTTTGGGAGCAAGGTCCGCAATATCCTCGGAGAAACCTTTGGCGTCGGTACAAATGCGCTGCTGCAGAGCGCCGATCACCTCCTTGACTACTCCGCGCAGCTGGGATACCCGTTCTTTGCGGTGGATGTCCTCGTATTTTCGAAGGGGTTTGAGGGAGGCAAAGCGATGCTCCCATAACCGATGGTAAAGACCGTCCCAATCGCCGGCCGACGCCAGCTGGGACAACCGATGCAGATGTTCCTGATCTTGGGTCAGGGCCGGTCCGTATGCTTCCCACATCACCGAGTCCTCTGCGGCCAGCGAGATTGCCTGATCCAGCTGAGTCTGGGCATAGCGCAGGGTGCGCAGGGCTTCCGAAAAAAGGATCTCTGCCCAGCGAGTTTTTGATACCTCTTTGAAGGGATCGTATTCGGCCAGCTGCCGCTGCATCCATTGCCGGTAAAACGCGTGGGAGCGGAGAAAATCATATAGCCGCAAAATGGTATCAAACAGGGCGCCATCGTTTCGTCCCCCAGAAAGCAGTTCCACCAGTGCCAGAAATTCCGGCTGTTCCTGGCGATAGGATTCCTCCACCACCTCGCTGATGGTATCCAGACGCAGCAGCGCCGTCTCCCGCTCGTCCGACACACGAAAATCTACCGGAAGATCCAGATGCTGAAAGTTTTCCCGGATCAGTTCAAGACAGAAGGCGTGGATGGTGCTGATGCTGGAGTGCTCCATGAGGATTCGCTGACGGGCGAGCCGTAGGTCATGTGGATTCTGTTGGGAGAGGGTTTCCAGTTGGGCGGCGATTCTGCTTTTCATCTCCTGTGCGGCGGCGTTTGAGAAGGTGGCAACCAGCAATCGGTCTGCATCCACCGGATGCTGCTCGTCCAAAATCCGCTGGATCACCCGCTGCACCAATACGGCGGTCTTGCCGCTGCCTGCCGCCGCGTTTACCAGCACCGTGCCTCCTCTGGCCTGGATGGCGTCCAGCTGCTGTGGGGTAAACTGTACCGCCGGTTTTGGGGCGGAAGGGGAATTTGGCTGCATGGGATCACTCCTTTTCGGTTGATGTTGATCTTGTTTGGGGTTGTGTTGGGACGGGAGCACAGGGAAAAGACGGGCATTTTTATCTTTGTCCCATGCGTCTGAAAATTTCCTCTCTGCTCAAATCAGGGCAGTCTCGTTGTTTCTTGGAATCCGGCTCCCGCCCGCAGACTGCGGCAAACTCACAGTACCTGCATCCCAGCTCCCCTGAGCGGAAGATGGGCAGATTATCGATCTGTCCGCGATGCAGCGCCTGCGCCATTTCGGATGCATTCTTCATCAGGAACTGCCGCAACATCTCCAGCTCTTCCGGTGTGGCTGTGTGGGTGCGGCTGGCCGTGTCCAGACGGTTGTCCTTATTCTTTTTGACCGGAATAAACTGCCCGGCCAGGTTTTGTTCCATCGCTTCCAGCACCGTATCGTCCAGCAGCAGCAGTCCGTCCATCCGCATCTTTCGCTCAAACGCCGAGGCCACCTTCTCCGGCGCCTCATCCCGCTGCGCCTCTACCGGTTGTGCCCGGGCCGGCATATACAGGATCCCTGCGGGAATCGCGTCCTCCCCCTGCGCATCGCACAGCGCAAAGAGATAGATCGGCATCTGGGTACTCATTCCGTACACCAGATCGCTCAGGTCAAACTTTTTTTGTCCGGATTTGTAATCGATGACCCGCAGATATTTTTTTCCGTCCTGTTCCAGCAGGTCCACCCGATCCACCACCCCTTCCAACAGTACCCGAACCCCATCGGCGGCTGTCACCGTCAAAGGGGGGACCGGGCGCTGTCCCTGGGAATGGCCGGCGTTGCCGATGGGAAGCTCAAAGGCCACCGGCAAAAAGCGGCTTTGCCCCAGCTCCTGTCCCAGATGTTCCAGCAAGAACAGCAGTGTGGCGCGCATCCGGCGATACAGATAGGAAAACCGGGCAGGCGCCTCGTCCTCCCGTTTGAGCTGTTTTTGCAGATGCTCCTCCAGCAGCTGGTCTACCTCTTGGGTCATCTCCTCCTTGCTCAGCGATTGCAACTGTGCCGGGGGATGGCTGCGCAGCATTTGGGAGAGGACATAGTGGATCGCTGTACCGGATTCCAGCGGCGTCAGCTCCGCCCGGCGTCTGGGGCGCAGGCGCAGCCCGTGGCGCACAAAATAGGCAAAGGGGCATTTGGCAAAATCATCGGCGCGGGTGGGGGAGATGCGCATGGTTTTCCCAAACAGACGCGCCGCCAGCACCGGATCCAACTGGTATCCCGGTTCCTGACGCAGTTTTTCCAATCCATCCAGTCTATTTTGGTAATGGCTGTGGCGCAAAAAGGTCTCCAGCACCGTTCGCTGCTGCGTATGGGATGGCTCTGCCAGCTCGCGGCAATAGGCGGAGAAGGCAGTCGCCTCGTTGACCACTCCGTAAAAAGGATTTTCTTTGCCTTCGTATCCGCCGGTCTGCCGGACTGCTGGAAACAGCCGCAGCAGCTGTTCCGCCAACACCGAGGGATACAGCGCCTTGGAATCCATGGTGGCAGTGCTGTAGGAGACATATAGACGGTGGGAGGGGCTGGTCATTGCAAAATAGGCCCAATATTTTTCGCTGACGGCCCGCTGCTGTGCCGTCTCGGAGATTTCCAGGCCGTATTGGCTGAGCAGCCTGCGGTCCTCCTCCGAGAGCAGTCCTCCTTGTTCGATCCGTGCGGGAAAAACGCCCTGATTGGCCCCGATCAGAAAAACCCCTTTGGGATTTTGGGGGCGGATGCGGTCGGCTACCCCCACCAGCACCTGATCCCCAGTTTGAGGAATCAGTCCGATCTCCAGTGTTTGCAGCGACAGCCGCAGCAGCTCCCCAAACCGGGAGGCAGGCAGATGAATCTCCCGCATCACCAGGAAAAATCGGTCCAGGATGGTGCAAAGCCCATCCCATACCTGCGGAGTGATGTCATCCTGCTCAGGTACCTTTGCGAGGGCTTCCACTGCACCGCTTTCCTCCAGATAGGAGAATACGCCCCGGGCAAAGGTACCGCCGTCGCATCCTTCCAGCATCTGGCGCAGCCGCAGCAGCGGGGTCATCAGACGCCGCCGCAGCGATTCGATGGTTTCGATTCGCTGTTCGGTCTCCTGGTCCATCTTAGCTCCAAACCCATCGGGATGGTTTTGAAAGGAGGATTCCCACTGGCTTTTCTCAATGCGCCAGACATAGCAGTAGTTTTCCAGCATGGCTACCTCACAGGGGTCAAACCCCAAAAGGGGAGACTTGGCCAAGCGAAGCAGCTGTTGGGTATCCGGTGCGCCCTTAATCCCTTCCAGCGCCGTCAAAACCAGGGCGGTGATGGGATGGTTTTCCACATCCACCCGCTTATCCAGAAAATATGGGATGCCATAGCGGCCAAACAGCGTTTCCACCGCTGTCTGGTAGCTTTCCAGATTGCGGGCAATCACCGCAAAATCGCGGTAACGCCACCCCTGACGGACGAGCAGATTGATCTGGCGGGCGACACCCTCGATTTCTTCATAGGGGTTTTGAAACTGCACCAATGCAACGCTGCCGTCCGGTTTTTCGGTATAGGGGACGGCGGGGCGGAAGAGGTGTAGAGCCAGATGTCTGAGCTGGTCCCCCTGAAAACGATACGGCTGTTTTAGGATCAGCGGGGAAGCTACCGGTACCCCGGCTGTGCTGGAGATTCGGATCAGGCGCCGTATCGTTTCTTTGACAGGGGAGAAAAGCCCGGTGCCTCCCTCGTTGTCCCCAATTCCGTCGCAGGTGAAGGCAAACACCACCTGCGGGGAATCGGCGATGATCCTTTCCAGCATTCGGTATTCTCCCGCCATAAAGCCTTTGAATCCATCGCAAAATACCGCATACTGGCGAAAGAATCCGGTACCCTCCACCAGAGAACAGGCACGCATCAGATCATCCAACGGATCCAAATATTTGCAGTCGATCAGCGCCTGATAGGTGCCATAAATCACCGAGAGTTCCTGGAGTTTTTTCTTTTCTGAACCGGGAGAGAGGGTTTTCACCGTCTGCGCCAGCGCGTCTGGGGAAATGCCGGCATTTTTCAGTTCCCCGGCCATCTCCACCATGGCGCTGACAAAGGAAGGATTGGCGGGATGACGCCGGTATACACTGAGCATATCCTGCATTTCGCCCAGCGCCAGGCTCATCAGCAGGATACGGCCGCAATCGTCCAGAGCGCGTCCTGCTAGCGAGCCAAAATTGCGAAACACCAGATTGCACAACCGGGTAAAGCTCAGCACCTCCAGCGATAAACACCGTCTGGCGCCCAACTCCTCATAAGCGCGTTTTTCCGCCTCGAAGGAGGCTTGTTCCGGTACCAGCAGGATTGCCTTCTGTCCGCTGTCCAGGGTATCTCGTAGCATTTGATACAACTGTGTGGTTTTTCCGGTGCCGGCTTCCCCTAACAACCATCGGATCATAGCCTTTCCCATCCTTTCTCCTCATTACGTCCAAGCGAAGGTAACATTTATCATCTTCCGTCCCGCCGTCCAATCCGTCCATCGAACTTTGGAGGAACAGGGAAACAGGCTGTGGCTGATGGAATGGGCGATAGCGAGGCTTTTCAGCAGAGGGGTCCATCACCAACCGGCGCCACAGAACCTTTTTCCTATCATATCACAAGAGCAGCCATCTGCAAACAGCAAAAAATCAGTTGGGAAAAAAATGAAAAATTGTAGTAAATTACTGGAAACCCTGTGTTTTACTCGGATAGAATGTGGAATTCATTGTGAAATGTGCTATAATATGAGATAACATAGTATTGCAATCGTTGAAACAGATATCAATCTATGGATATTTTTCGCCTTAGCGGCAGAAGGGAGGAGACGCTGGATGAGAGTACAGGGCAAAGGGGTTTCGGGAGGTATTGCCATTGGCCGCCTGTTCTATCTGGACGGTATGCGGGAACTGCTGCCGCAATATGTTGTGGCGGACAGTGAAGCGGAGATGCAGCGTTTCCTCACCGCAAAGGAGTTGGCTGCCGAGCGGTTAAACCAGCTATGCCAGAAAGCGCTGATACGGGTGGGCAGAGAGCAGTCGCTGATTTTTGAATTTCACCAGATGATGCTGGAGGACCACAAGTTCCTGGGAATAGTGGAGGATATCATTCGCAATCAACATTTGAACGCGGAATATGCGGTCAATGAAGCGGCGCGGCAGGTCTCCGCTCTGTTTCACAATATGGACGATCCCTATTTTCAGGCCAGGTCCGACGATGTGTACGATTCTGCCCGAACCCTGCTGGATGCTCTTACCGGCAGCGCGCCGCGCCTGATGGCGGCGGCGGAGCCGGTAATATTGGCGGCGCAGGAGCTGATGCCCAGTGAGACGTTGCAGCTGGAGAAGGAAAATCTACTGGGATTTGTCATCAATGAGGGGTCGGTGGATTCCCATACCTCCATATTGGCCAGGACCATGGGCATTCCGGCGGTGATTCATCTCCCTCATCTTCTCAAAAACCATAACGGGGAGCTGGTGATCGTGGATGGCAGCACCGGGCAGGTGATTTTCTCCCCGGACGCCCAGACGCTGCGTCATTACCAGCGGATGCAGGAAGATTACCATAGATATCAGCAGCTGTTACATACCCAAATTGGTTTGGAAAATGTTACTAAGGACGGGCGCCGCATCTCTCTATTGGCCAATATCGGAAGCGCGGAGGATGTGGCTGCTGTTTTGGATAACGATGCGGCGGGGGATTGGGCTTTTCCGCAGTGAATTTATCTATCTTGGCCGCGGCAGTGCCCCGGAGGAGGAAGAACAGTTTGCCATCTACCGTCAGGTGGTGCAGGCGATGGGCGGCAAAAGGGTTGTGATCCGCACATTGGATATCGGCGCGGATAAAAGGGTTGCTTATTTTCCGGATTATCAGGAGGAAAATCCTGCCATGGGCTATCGCGCCATCCGCATCTGCCTGAAGGAGCAGGAACTGTTTGTCACCCAGCTGCGGGCGATCTATCGCGCGTCGGCTTTTGGAAGGGTTTCCATCATGTTTCCAATGATTGTGTCTTTGGAGGAGGTGCTGGCGGTCAAAGCACTGACCGAGCAGGTAAAGCAATCCCTTCGCGCCCAGGGCCTTCCTTTTTCCGACCAGGTGGAGCTGGGAATTATGATTGAGACGCCGGCAGCCGCGATGATCAGCGATTTGTTGGCAAAGGAAGTGGATTTTTTCAGCGTTGGGACCAACGATCTGGTGCAGTACACGTTGGCTGCCGATCGGCTCAACCCCAAGGTGGAGGAGATCTGCAATTCCCATCATCCGGCCATTTTGCGGCTGATCCGGATCGCTGCCGACGCAATCCATCGGGAGGGAAAACGCATCGGTATCTGCGGAGAGATGGCGGCGGATCCCCAGATGACAAGGGCTTTTTTGGAGATGGGGATCGATGAGCTGAGTATGGCGCCCTCGATGATTTTGGAAATCAGGCGGCATCTGCGCAGTCTGGATCTGAGCTGTGACGATGGTCGGGAACAGGCGAAGAGGATTTCCGTTGGTCCTGTGCCGGTTTGACGATCTCATCGTCGGGTTCCGGGAAGGGGATCTCCTTTCTGAAAAATAGGGATAGTTACCGGCGTCTTTTTCAGTCTGTACTGAGAAAGACGCCGGTTCTCTACTCTGAGAAGAAAAAAGCGTGAGAAAAAGGGAGGAACAGGTTTCTCTGTTCCTCCCAAAAGATAGGGCTTGTTATACCCGGATGGTTTTCCATTTGCCGGAATTGTATCTGCGCCATACCAGAAGGGTACGCAGCAGCTGATCGCACACCAGCGCAACCCAGGCGCCTTCCAGTCCCCAGTGGAACAGATTGATCAGCAGCAGAGCCATGCCGGGACGCACCAGGAGCACGGTGACAAAGATGATCTTGGCAACCGACTTGGTGTCTCCTGCGCCGCGCAGCGCACCGGAAAGGATAAACTGAGAAGATTGGAAGGGCTGTACAAATGCAACAAACATCAGAATTCTTGCGCCGGTATCCAAAATAACCGGGTCGGTATTGTAGCAGGCCACAATGTATCTTCCAAAGAAGAAGAAGATAAAGGTTAACAGCAGTGCCACACACATACCGATACGGCGGGTGCGCAGGCTGTACGCCTGTGCCATATCAGGACGTTTTTTGCCCAGGCTTTGTCCCACCAGAGAGGTGGCGGCAACGCTGAAGGCCTGGCCAGTCATAAAGGAGAGTGCCTGGACATTCATACAAATCTGGTGGGTTGCAAAGGAGACGGTTCCAAGGGAGGCGACGGTTTTGGAATAGATGATCATACCGATACGCATCACCAGCTGTTCAATCATAGCAGGGATACCAATCTTGACGATCTTTCCGATGGCTTCCCAATCCGGCATAAATCCATCCCGGAGCCGTAAATGCAGATAATATTTACCGCCGATCACCGAGATAAAGGCCAGAATCATGGCGACGAACTGTCCGATAATCGTTGCCAGAGAGGCGCCGGCCACCTCCAAACGAGGAGCGCCAAAATGACCATAGATCAGGATATAGTTGAAGATAATGTTGACAATATTGGCCACCAGGTTATAGATCATAGCTGTTCGGGAATTACCAACGCCCCGCAGAACAGCTGTGATGGTGGAAGTCAGCGCAAATCCCACCAGACCAAGCATCTGAATTTGAAGATAAGCGGTACCGCCGTTGATGGCCTGGAGGTCGTCGTTGCCGCCCATAAAGCGAATCAGAGGTTCGGAGAAGATAAATCCGACAATGGAGGAGATGACGGCAAATATCAGGGTCATCAGCAGGGCTTGGCGCATAATGCCATTGGCTTTTTCCTGCTCTCCCGCACCTTTATAACGCGCAACCATAGCGGTAGCGCCCACGTTCATGGCCATAAAAGCGGTTTGAAGCAAAAATTTCGGTTGGGTGCTGAGTCCGACGGCGGTGATGGCCCACGCTCCCAGCTGGCCGACCATCATCAGATCCGCCATGGAGGTGAGCTGAGTCAGCGTCAATTCCACCAGGGAAGGCCAAGCGATATGTACAATGTCGTTATAGAGCATACGCTGGCTGATGCCGTCGGGAATATGGGTAGTAACGGCGGATGCGTCCTGATTGGCATCACCGGTTTCCACCAAATCCAACGCCAGTTGAGATTGTTTTTGAGTGGATGACCCCATTTGAAATCCTCCTTTTCCTATTTGCGCCCTTGCCGGTTACCGTGGAACAGATAGAAGGACTGGACAACAACGCAATATTTCTGTTTACAAAAAGTTATAAATTATTATAACACGAACTTGCATGGTATGCAAAGGCGAGAGTTGTATTTTTATCTTTCAATTTTATAATATGGTTGGTACTTTGGAGATTTATTGGGCACATTGTAGAAAAAATGTCTGGAATAACAGAGAAAATATACATTTATATGGAACATTTCCACACCTTGAATTGACATTTTTAGGTAATTTGCTATACTCATGAGGGAATATCTCAATGTGTCGTTTGAAGAGGATAGGGGGAGAACCGTGTTACATAGGGCTACTTATAAGGATACAATGTATGTCTGTTTTATCGGGTATGTGGTACAGGCGGTGCTGGTAAATCTGCCGCCCCTGTTTTTTGTGACGTTTCAGGATTTTTTTGGCGCATCCTTTGAACAGATTGGACGGCTGGTGCTGATCAATTTTTGCACCCAGATCGTCACCGATCTTGCCGCGGTTCGCTGGGCTGACCGGATTGGGTATCGGGCAGGGCTGGTGATTGCGCATCTCTGTTCTCTGGCGGGACTGCTGATGATGTGTTTGCTTCCGCAGCTTCTCTTTGCGGTGGGAGGTTCCCAGGCAGCCTATGCAGGGCTGGTGGTTTCCACCATGGTCTTTGCGGTGGGCGGCGGACTGATCGAAGTTTTAATCAGCCCGCTGATCGAAGCGCTGCCCAGCGACGAACGCCTGTCCGGAGGGATGAAATCCGCCGCCATGAGCTTGCTGCATTCTTTTTACTGTTGGGGACAGCTGTCGGTCTGCCTTCTGACAACGCTGCTGCTACAGCTGGTAGGCACCCGATACTGGTGGATTTTCCCTTTTTGTTGGGCGATGTTACCGCTGTTTAATCTGTTTTACCTGTTGCGAGTGCCGATTCCTAAAATGCAGGAGACAGGGGAGGGCGGAGGTTTGAACCTTCGTCAGCTGTTTTCCAGCGGCCTGTTTTGGATTGCGATGATTTTGATGATGGCCGCCGGAGCCAGCGAGCTATCCATGTCCCAGTGGGCTTCTTTGTTTGCGGAGAAGGCGCTGGGGGTTTCCAAGGTGGTGGGGGATCTTCTGGGGCCCTGTCTGTTTGCGCTGTTTATGGGTTTGGGGCGTGCTGCTTATGCGCGAATGGGAGAGCGCATCCGACTGGATCACGGACTGATGAGCTGTGCGCTGCTGTGTATCTGCTGCTATTCTCTGACAGTGTTTGTGCATCTTCCGGTGTTTTCTTTTGCTGGGTGTGCGCTGTGCGGCCTCTCGGTGAGTCTGATGTGGCCGGGAACTTTAAGCCTGACCGCTCGCCGGTTTCCCACCGGTGGTACCGCCATGTTCGGAATGTTGGCGGTATGCGGGGATATTGGCTGCTCCATCGGTCCCTGGGTCACTGGGCTGGTGTCCGACGCTGTCAGTCAGCTGCCGGGAGCGGACGCCTGGGGCGGAGAATGGGGGCTCAACGCGGAGCAGCTGGGGCTCAAAGCCGGCCTTGGTGTGGCTATCGTGTTCCCGCTGATGATGCTGGTCGGCGTGCTGCTGTTGCGAAGTCGGAAAGAGAAGGTTTGAGCGGGAAAGCCCCGATTTTTGTATTTTATTACATCCGGCAAAGGGGAAGGATTGCAAAAAAATGAATGGACTGCGTAAAAATGTGACGATTCAGTATGCGGTGGTGCAGACGGTGCCGGTATTTTTCGGTTATCTTGTTCTGGGAATCGCATTTGGAATTATGTTGGAACAGGCGGGATACAACGTTTTATGGTCGGTACTTTGCAGTGTGCTGATCTATGCGGGTTCTGCACAGTATCTATTGGTAGAACTGCTGCAATCGGGAGCCTCGGTGCTCACTACTGCGTCGCTGACCTTTCTGCTCAACTCCCGCCATATCTTCTATGGGTTTTCTTTTTTGGATTCGTTTCGGAAACTGGGGAAAAAAGGGGTTTATATGATTTTTTCTCTCACCGACGAGACCTATTCGGTGCTCTGCTCCATGCAGCCGCCCGATGGGGTGGATCGGAAGAAAGCGATGTTTCTGGTCGCGCTGCTGGATCATCTATACTGGATTTTTGGTTCTGCGGTGGGGGCTTTGCTGGGTCAGGCGATGCCGTTGGATTTTACCGGGATCGATTTTTCCATGACTGCGCTGTTTGTAGTGATTTTTCTGGATCAGTGGAAAAGCTATCGCTCCCATCTTCCCGCGTGTATTGGGCTGATCTCCTCCGCGGTGTTTTTGGTGCTGCTGGATCCGGATGGATTCCTTCTGCCCTCGCTCATTGTGACGTTGGCCGCGCTGATGGGTTGTAAACGGATGATTCTTCTTCAGTCTCAGGAGGTGGATGATTGATGATCTCCTCTTTTCAGGCGTTGCTGATGATTTTGGCCGCTGCTGCCGTTACCTTTTTGACCCGGGCCATCCCCTTTGTGCTTTTTGGTGGAAAGCGGGAGATTCCCCGGCCGGTTCAGTATCTGGGCAGCTGTCTGCCGCCGGCTATGATTGCGACGCTGGTGGTATATTGTCTCAAATCCATTTCCTTTGCACCGCAAGCATTGAGCGGCACCATAGCCCAGTTGGCGGGCGTAGCGGCGGTGGTCGGCTTGCATCTATACCGGCGCAATACGCTTTTGAGCATCGGCGGCGGTACCCTGATTTATATGGTGCTGATTCGGGTGCTTGCGTGACGCCAGTGTGCGCAATGCCCACAAAATACGTTGACGGATGGCGAAAGGCACTGTACAATAATACCAAATGATACAATCCGATGACCGAAAGGAGAATCTCTATGTTTGAGCCTAAGCTGATATCCTCTCAAATTTATCGGGATTGGCCGCTGCATTTTGATCCCTTGCTCCCACAGGTGGTTACCGATGCGCAGGGAGAGAAACGTGCGCTGGACACCGGTGTCAAGATCCTGCCAAACGGCGATGTGTCGTTCAGAGTCTACGCGCCGGGAGCGAGATCCATCTCGCTGGAAAGCAAAGCCTTTCAGCTGGATCTGCACAAGGATGCGGAGGGCTTTTTTACCGGAATCCTTCCCTATGATCCCCTCCTGGCCGGCCCCCATTCCTTTGATTTTATTGTGGATGGCGCCTGTTTTTTGTGCCCTTATGTCCCCATCTCCTGGCATCGCAACCGTCCGGTCAACTACATCGACATTCCGGATCCGGACACCCCTTATATCCATATTCAGAAAGTACCCCACGGCAGTGTAACCCGGGAGATCTACTGGTCTGAAACCATGGGCCGGTATGAGCGCTGCATTGTCTATACGCCGCCGGGATATATGAAGGATACCAAGGAATATCCGGTACTGTATCTACAGCACGGCATGACCGAAAATGAGATCACCTGGGAATACAACGGCCGTGTCTCCTCCATCGTGGATAACCTTTTGGCGGAGGGGAAATGTGAGCCCTGCCTGATTGTGATGAACAATGGTATGATCCGTTATCGCGCAGAAAACCATTGGGACAGTGCTTTTGAGGACAATCTGCTGCGGGACTGTATCCCCTTTATCGAGGACAATTACCGGGTAAAAACCGGAAGATGGGATCGGGCTATTGCAGGGCTATCCATGGGTTCCATGCAGGCAAGCGTTATCGGGCTGAGCCATCCGGAGCTGTTCGCCTGGATTGGGCTGTTCAGCGGCTTTATGCGCATCTCTGATCCAGACGCTGAGCAGCAGCATCTGCAACGCCTCAAGGATGCCGCAGCGTTCCAGCAGCAGTATGGCGTATTCTTCCGAGCCATGGGGGAGCGGGACGGATTTATGTCCAGCTTTTTGGAGGACGATCAAATCTGCAAAGAATGCGGTATTGATGTTTTGCGCAACTATCACCGGGTGGTTTATCCGGGTCAGACCCATGAGTTTGGCGCTTGGCGCCGGGCGCTTCATGATTTTCTTCCGCTTTTGTTTCGCAAAAAATGACGGTTTTTCAAACGCTTGATCTTTCCCCCTAACTTGTTGTGGCGTTTTGTAATTGATGTGATAACGCAAATGCGGCCCTCCGTCTCTATCAAGAAACGGGGGCCGCACTTTTTTATTTTGGAGAATTATGTATCTGTCACTTGCCCTGGCAAGGACATACGTTTTAGAGGTACTTCCAGAATTCCGGGGGAAGATGTTCCAGCAAGAACTGACAGACCGCCATCACCATCGAAAATCCGGCCATGACTAACACCAGGAAAACCGCAGCTCCATCGTAGCGCAGCCGCTGCTGCTCATCGGTCAGGCGGCTGAAGAGCGTTTCCGCTCCCAGCAAAATCAGGATAACCGGCCAGCAGGCAAAGATAAAGTGGTAATTGATGTTGGAAACAAAATTTCTGAGAAGAAAGAGAACGCCAAAGACAACCAGCACAATTCCAGCGGTCAGCGTCCCTACACGTCGGCTATTGTTCATGGTGGTTGGTCAACTCCTTTATCTCGGTATAATCCCGACGGTATTCCCGACGTTTTCCCACAATCAGCCAGATTCCCAGCAGAATGATGACCAAAGAAATGGCAAATTCCGGTAAAGCGGAGATAAAATTGCTGAAAAATGGATACATGGGATTATCATAGAACCAGCCACACGCACCCAGAAAATTCTGAATCAGCATTTTGATGCCGCTCAAAATCAGCAGTACGCCAACGACTGTGCGAAAGACACGTGTTTGCAGAATTTTGAAGGGCAGGTTTTGAAAACGGGGGAGCGCCGCCGTGTCAGAGAAGAGATAATAATCCTCCAATGCCTGAAACTGTTCATCACTGCAAAAGCGTTTGTTGATACAATCAAAGAAGGCATAGAACCAGACAATGGGCACCATCAACAGAATCGGATAAGATAGGAAAGAGAGAAAACCTCCCAAAAAAACAGCGATAGCGATCAGTCCGAAAAATAGAACCATAAAGGAGACGCCCAGTTTCATAAATCCCATAAACATATGTCCTGCCCCGGGCAGACAGGCAAACATCACCGTTAAAAATTTACTTCTCTTTACCAAAGCGAAAGACCTCCTTAAAAAAATCTGTCCCAGAGTGCTCCGGGGAAGTGAGGCGCAGGGATTGCTGTGCAGTCTCCCGGTCATCTGATCCCCGGTGGATGGCAATCTGTGTATTTTGCGGCGTGTCGAAGGAGAACCCCGCAAAGACAAGGGCGATGGCGGCACAGCAGGAGACTACCACCTGAAAACAATACTGCCGAAATTCCCACTTCTTTTGTTGCAGCAGACGACGTACGACCTGTTCGGTGAGTCCGGCAGGAGGTTGTACGTTTTGCAGCGAGACAAAGTAAGGGGAACAAGGCTGCGAGTCGGGAGAATTCTGGGAAGGAAGATCCAGCATCGCGGCCATCTTTTCACAGCACTCGGGACAGCTGGCCAGATGCCCCGCAAATTCCGCTTCCTGCTCTGGGGAAAGCTGTCCGTTTAAAAATAACTCAAGTTCTCCGGGACGGTTGCATGGCATGGTCCTCTTCCTCCTTCCATAAAATTCGCAGCAGCTTTTTTGCCCGATACAGCTGGGTTTCCAGCGTTCGCAAGGGGATGCCGCTCTCCTTTGCATAGGTTGAGAGTTTTACACCCTTACAAAAATACAGGGTTGCCACTGTCTTATAAGGTTCCTTCAGTTGGGAACAACATCGCAGCAGCTGTTCCTGAGTTTCCCGGCGCAGCAGCTGTTCTTCCGGGTTGGGAGATGGTTCGGTGATTTCACTGAGTTGTTCGTCGCTGATCACCTGCATTTTTCGCCGTGGATTGGTCAAAAAGCTTTTGCATTTGTTGGCGGCAATGGCCATCAGCCAGGCCTTAAAGTTGGTTCCATCAAAGCTGTCCAGCCGGTTGTAGGCGGCGAGGAAGGTTTCCTGGGTCAGATCTTCGGCATCCATATCATTATGTACGAACGCGTAGCACAGCTGAAAAACCAGCCTTTTGTAGCATTCCACCTGTGCAGTAAAGGTACGGACGTCAATTGAAACCACCCCCTCCGATGTTGGATTCTGGTATGCTTATGTTTGCTTTCAATTACTATAACCGGTTGGAAGGGGGAAACACTTCAAAATTTTCAAATTTTTCATAGTTATTTCGGAAAGAGGTCCATCCATCTTTCCTGATATGGAGAAATATCGGATTTAACGGTCGATTTCTTTTTCAAACGGAAACCGCATTCCCCATTCCCGCCGGGCCTGATCGGTCAGGCGCAGTACCGCGATGGTATCCTCCGGCGGCATGGCGGGGCTGGTAAGCTCCCCGTGGGCGAGGCAGCGCTCGGTCTCCCGGATCTGATATTCAAATCCGCCGTAGGCAAAGGGCATCTCCACCGTATAGGGCTGCTGCCCCAACACCGAGACGGTCATCCGCTCCGCTTGCTGATAATTGGGGAAACGGATGCTGCCTTTATCCCCGTAGATCACCCCTTCGGTGGGCATGGCGATGCCGATGGCGGCGGTGAGCACGGCGGCGCGTCCCTGAGAAAACCAAAGCTGCATTACGCTGAGATCGTCGGTTCCCAGTTCGGTGAAACTGGCATGAGACTGGACCGAAACAGGATCTCCTCCCATTACCATCCGTGCAAAGGCAAGGTTATATACCCCCACGTCCAGCAGCGCTCCGCCACCCAGGTCGGCGCGGAATTTCCGGGTACGGCGCGCTCCCTGGGCAATAAAGCCATAATCCGCCCGTAGATACCTGACTTGTCCGATGGTCCCCTCGTCGATCAGCTGGCGCATTTTTGCAAGCAGGGGAAGATGGGCGATCCACATCCCTTCCATCAGGAAAACGCCCTCCTTTGCCGCGGCGTCAAACAGCCGGGCGGCGGTGTCCGCGTCGGTGGCAAGAGGCTTTTCACAGAGAACGTGTTTGTGATGGGCAATGCACTGCATAATATTTTCGCTGTGCAGCTGGTTGGGGGTGGCAATATAGATGACATCCACATTGGGATCGGAGTAAAGCTGCTCATAGCTTCCGTAAGCGTGTGGAATTCCATAATCTTTGGCGAACGCTGAGGCGGTCTCGGGATTTCTGGAAGCTACAGCGGTGAGGGCCGATTGTCCCCGCATCTGATTTACGGTGCCAGCAAACTTTTTGGCGATGGTGCCGGTGGAAAGAATTCCCCAGTGTAACATGATTGATTCCTCCATATTGTTTTGTGATAGTGTATTGCTTGTATTTTTCATGCTGCTGATGAACCAAGCTTTAAAAAATTGATTTAATATTCTTTGGAAAAATAAGCTTACACAAAATAGTGAATACGCCCTTCAAAAGAATTGCTTTTTTGATTAGCCTTTGATATAATAAAAACGATTGTTGATGAAGGATCATGACAATATAGCAGATTTTTCTCTGCAATTTTCTACCAATTACATATAGTGCTTAGTGCTATCTGTTGTGTAGACCAGCATATTGAAAATGAATAAACATCATTTTTTTGAAATAGATAGAGCCCATGTCACGGTTTAAGAAAGCGCAGTGGTCCCGATCGACAATTAACCCTATTCCAAGGGAAGCAGCATGGGATTTCGAACGCATTTCTCAGTAAAGCAAAAACTCTTTTTGGGTGCGGGATTTGATCTAGTAAGGAATAGAAGAGAAAAAATTCCATATTTCGACGACCGCTGTTTGTTACTGCGTTTCCCATTCTCTTTTGATTATAACACAAACCGTTCCTCCGTCACAGCGATGACCAAAAATTTCCTTCGACCAACGTTATAGGATAAATCATATCGTTTTGATTCTTTACAGGAGCGTTCATCCGCCGGTAAATATGATATTCCATGGCGCATCCTTTCTGGGCTGCGCGGCAAACGAAAGAAAGGAGTGGCTGCTATGAACAAAAAATTGCGGGCGAAGATTACAGAATCCCTTGCCGCAGTAGTGCCTGTCACGATGATTGTGCTGATACTGTGTATGACGATTACCCCTATGCCGCTGGCACCGCTGATGCTGTTTCTTGCGGGTGCCTGTCTGCTGATTGTGGGGATGGGCTTTTTCACGCTGGGCGCTGATATGGCAATGATGCCCATCGGTGAGGCCATAGGTTCCCAGATGACCAAATTTAAACATTTGGCGACCATGCTGATTTCCTGTTTTCTAATCGGCCTGATTGTGACCATTGCGGAACCGGATTTGAAGGTTTTGGCTGGGCAAACGCCTGGCGTGCCGGATATGGTGCTGATTCTGGCGGTGGCGGCAGGCGTGGGATTTTTTCTGGTGATTTCTTTTCTGCGTACACTGCTGCGCTGGAAACTCCAGTGGATTTTGATGATCTGCTATTTTGTAATTTTTGTGTTGGCGGCCTTCGTACCGCGGGATTTTCTCGCGGTGGCGTTTGATTCCGGCGGCGTTACCACCGGTCCGATCACCGTTCCGTTTATTATGACCCTTGGCCTTGGCCTCACTTCCATTGCCAAAGGAAACGATGAGGGCAGCGACAGCTTTGGACTCATTGCGCTGTGTTCGGTGGGTCCTATTCTTTCGGTTCTGATTTTGGGAATGATTTACCAATCCTCTGGAGGAAGTTATACCCCTTTGAGCATTCCGGAGGTTGATAGCACCCGGGATCTTTCGCTGCAGTTTGGCCGGGCTTTGCCGGAATACATTTCGGAAGTTTTTTCGGCGCTGCTGCCGATTCTGGCGTTTTTTGTAATTTTTCAGCTGTTTTTCCTGCGACTGCGTAAGCGGCAGCTGATTAAGATTTTGGTGGGAATGCTGTATACCTTTATCGGTTTGACGCTGTTTCTCACCGGCGTTAATGTGGGATTTATGCCGGCGGGTAACTATCTGGGACAGCAGATTGCCGGGCTTTCCTATAACTGGATTCTCATTCCCCTGGCCATGCTGATCGGTTATTATATTGTCAAGGCAGAACCAGCGGTATCGGTGCTCAACCGGCAGGTGGAAGAAATTACCGGCGGCGCCATCTCCCAGAAGGTAATGATGACGGGCCTTTCCATCGGTATGGCTTGTTCTCTCGGTTTTGCCATGGTCCGAGTTCTGACAGGAGTTTCATTGCTTTGGTTTCTGATTCCTGGTTATGCTCTCGCACTGGGGCTTTCCTTTGTGGTTCCGCCGATCTTTACCTCCATTGCGTTCGATTCCGGCGGCGTTGCCTCCGGCCCTATGACCGCAACCTTTTTATTGCCCTTTGCAATGGGTGCATGTGAAGCATTGGGCGGAAACATCCTCACCGACGCGTTCGGCGTCGTCGCTATGGTGGCCATGACGCCTCTTATCGTCATCCAGCTTATTGGCCTTGCCTACAAACTGAAAACCCGTACTCCCAGACATGGTTTGGCGCCGATGCCCATCGAGGAGGAGGAGGTTATCGAGCTTCCGGTGCTTGACAATCGGATGCGAGATGATATGATAGATACAATCCCTGAGGAGGAAAGCAAAACCAGTCTGTGACATACATACTTGCCCTGAAAGTGAAACAACACCTATAACCGCCCCGATGAAAGAGGAATGGTGATCGATTTGAAAGAGCATATGCAGGTAAAATGGTTATTGACCATTGTGGATCGCGGAAAGGGAAACCGTGTGGCGGAGATCTATCGCAAAAATCATATTGCTGTCCAGCTGATTGCGCTGGGGAAAGGTACAGCCAGCTCTGAGATTATGGATTATCTTGGGCTGGATGAGCCGGAAAAGGAACTGGTGCTCAGTTTGATTGTGGGTTCGGTGGATAAGGTAATCCTCTCCCAGCTCAGCGAGACGCTGCAGTTTTCCAAACCGGGCAAAGGAATTGCCTTTACCATCCCGCTGTCCGGCATCAGTGCCGGGACATCCAGGAGATTAGAGCAAGAAAGCGGATGCCTGATGACTGAGGAAAAAAAGGAGGGTACCACAGCAGTGGAAAGACAATCGTATGACCTGATTGTTGCCGTCGTTGCCAGCGGACAGTCGGATATTGTGATGAAAGCCGCCAAGGCCGCCGGTGCCACCGGCGGTACCGTTGCCAAGGCAAGGGAGTTTGGCGCTGACGAGGAGAAACGGATTCTGGGTATTACAGTTCACCCGGAACGGGAACTGGTAATGATTCTGGTTCCTGCCCAAGATAAACCTGCGATCATGAAGGGAATTTGCAACGGTACCCGGGAGGAATTGGGGGAAAGCCCAGTGGTATTTTCTCTCCCGGTGGACGGCGTGACAGGAATCTCTGACCGCGGTTGATCAGGGTCTATTGGTTGGAAATGACGACTGCCACAGTAGCAGGCACTCCGCAAGGCACATCCCGATAAGAAAACATCGAGGGGCAAGAGAGAACGGTATAGCTTCGGCTATGCCGTTTTTCTCATTCTTGCCTTGATGAAGTGACTTTGGACACTTCCAGGGCTCCAATACCCTTATAGTAGATGTCAATTTCCTGGGTGCGGTTCTTTCCCTTCGGATCGCTGGCAGCATGGACAACAATCTTCTCGACAAACTCATGCAAGATACATGGGGTCAATTCGGGAATTTCCGTATACCGTTCTACAACGGAGAGAAATCGTTCCACATTGGCGCTTTTGCGTTCCTCTGCCTCAATTTCACCCCGGAGGGCAATCGCTACATCTTGAAGCTGATGCTGCTCTTTCTCATAGTCGGTGGAGAGCTTTTGAAAACGCTCGTCAGAAAGTTTTCCCGAAATGGTATCTTCATAGAGCCGCTTGAAAATGGTATCCAGTTCTGCGATCCGCTTTTCGGCGTCAGCCAATGTTTTCTTCCGTTTTGCCAAACCTCGATTGCGTTGGCGTATATCCGCATCCATGACCATCTTCACAAAATCGTCTTTGCGCTGTGATGCAAAGGAAACGATCTCACGCAGATTTTGCAGAACCAGTTCTTCCAGGATAACCGTTCGGATGGAATGTGTCTGCCCGCATACATCACGGTTTTTCCGATAGCCTGAACACAGGTAGTATTCCTGATCGCGCCGGAAATTGGTTGCCCTGCATTGGTACATGATAGAACCACAGTCGGCGCAGAACATCATGCCGGAGAACATTCCCATTTCTCCCATCTTTGTTGGGCGGCGCCGCGTCTGCCTTGCGAGCCTTGCCGCATCGGCAATCGCCTCCGTCCAAATGGCTTCATGGGTATTCTCAAAAATCTTCCATTCACTTTCTGGATTGAGCAGGGTCTTTTTGCTCTTGTAGGATTTTTTACGGGTTTTGAAATTAACCGTGTGCCCCAGGTACTCACGCCAGCGGTCCATAATGTCGGCGATTGTAGAGGAATCCCAAGCATAAGGAGAACCTTTCTTTGTGACATTGGTTGTTCTGCCTTTACTCTCGTAGTAAGCAGCCGGAGTAAGGATTTTTCTTTCCGTCAGCTTTCTTGCAATCTGCGAGGGTCCCAATCCGTCCATGATATAAAGGCCGATTTCATAAACCACCTGGGCAGCTTCTTCATCCTTCACCCATTGCTTTTTATCATCAGACGATTTCATATATCCATACGGAGGCATGGTAGCCAAATGCTCTCCCGCATTGCCTTTCACTTTCATAACGGCACGGATTTTTTTGCTGGTGTCTTTGGCGTACCATTCATTGATGATATTGCGGAAGGGAGTAAACTCGTTGTCGCCCTGGGTGCTGTCCACACCATCATTCACCGCAATAAAGTGAATATCATGTTCGGGAAACATGATTTCGGTATACATACCGACTTGTAGATAGTCACGCCCGAAGCGCGACATATCTTTGATGATAACGCGCTTGACAAGACCTGCCTCAATATCTGCGATCATCTGCTGAAAGCCTGGGCGGTTGAAAGTCGTACCTGAGATGCCGTCATCAACATAGAATTTGAAATCGCTGTATCCATGTTCACGGGCATACTTTTCCAGGATTTTTTCTGGTTTACAATGCTATTGCTGTCACCCTGCAATTCATCATCACGGGATAAGCGACAATACAAAGCTGTAAGTTCTTCGGAATTCGCAGCTATGTAAGGGAATTGAAGCGCGGCAGCGGTGTTTGACTGATAATACATAAATACCTCCTATCCGGCAGTCAAACACGATATTGAAGTCCACCTTCATTATACCGCGCTTTCTTTTTCCTGTCTGCCTGTTAGGAGGTTTTCAAGTCACAGTTTCTTTCTGAACATCGGCTTTTATCAGGTTCTCCAGTTTGGAGGCAATCGTCTGATTTCCCTTTTCAGGGAAAAAGGAATTGACGATAAAAGTAGTGTTGCCGATCTTCCTTATGCTCCGCATAGGCGGGGCATATTTATTTTCAGATTGATTTTTCTGCATAACAAAGCCCCTTTCATGCCATTTCAATAAAACCATAAAAGAGGCAGAAAACGGACGGCTGCTGGCCGCAGNNCGGGAATCTCACCCCGGCCCATACTGATGGGTGCGCCGCGCAATGCTTTGAGGGCGTTCAACGCGGGAGTATCATTATCCTGCCTGCGCATCCTCGCCCACAGGCCGCCACGCCTGTTTCGCGGCCTGGTTCTGTCGCTCACCTGTTTAGTAGGGGTCCCGTCCTGCGGACTTNNGGCGCACCGGCCGACCGGCTCCACGCAGACAGATCGTATCCGTCTGCCTTATGCTGCCCGCAGGCTTTCTTTTTCAAGGTGTCCGCCATGCGGAAAGGGGAACGCATGGCGGTGAGCCAAAATATTAATTCAGCTCAAATTTGAGGATCGAAACGATCAACTTCGTTTCCAGCCGTTGGCGCAGGTCCTCGTCCACTTGGGTACGAAGAACGTCCTGCGCATCATAGCTTGTCCGGGTGGACAATGCAGCTATGTAACCGGAGTAATGCCGTACCACCTGGTTTACCGCATCAGGGTCGCCATTGACTGCGGCGGCAATCACCGGATATGGGAGCAAGGCTGGCCGCGTGTTCACGGGTTTAATCATCCGCTTCACCTCCCAGCAGCTCAACCAGCAGCCGATAGGCTTTCCACTTGTGGGTGTTGACCGTCCGGCGGGCCATGTGCATGATCTCGCCAATCTCGCGATCCGCCATTTCCAGGAACCAGAACATCAGGAAGATGTCCCGATCCTTCGGAGGCAGAGCTTTCAGAGCATCGGCCAGCCGGTCATCTTCAATCAGGATCACATCAGTTCCTACCGGGAAAGATGTGTATTCCCAAGGATACCGGTCCCACGCCGCAAGCTGTTCCATCGCTTCCTCCGGCAGTTGGCTGAAAGGCACTTCACGCTTCTGCCTGCGGCTGATCTCTCGATAGCCATTCCAGGCTTCGCATTTCAGAACCTTTTTGCAATAACTGTCAAAGGTATGCTGCTTATGCTTGTAGTGACGTTCAGGTGTCATAATCTCACCTCCTTTTGTCCCAGGAGGGAGGTCATTTCTTCCCCTTTCGCCCACTACTCGTTCAGCTACGGTCGCTTTTGGCCGATTGCTGGAAAATATATTTTCATATCCGCACATATAAACTCCTTTCATCTCGTTCGGTGGATAACCAGAACAAGATGAAAGGTGGTGCGCGGCTTGGAGGAGTGCTCCAATTATTTAGATGATGGAAATAGAGCCAAAATAAAACTACCAGCAGTTCATGTCCGAAAACGTCTTGTTGACTGCCGCTGATTACGCGGTTTTGACGAGTCCGACTATGAACTGCTGGTAGTTGGGTAGCTGGTTACCAAAGGAAACTCAAAGCGAGTTTCCTTTCAACAAGTAATAGCATAAAAGCCCTCCATTCAAGCAGAACGGAGGGCTTTTATCATCGCATATCAATTTTCCCTCGGCTCTGCCGTTTTTTTATATGGCAGAACCGAGAGTGCTTCGTCACCAATAGAGCCGAAAATACAGCACCGATGGAACATTCCACTGCATTGTTTATCCTCTTACAATATTTGCAGAGGAGGTGAACCAACGGTGTCCGAAAAACATGGTCAAATTACAAATAATCTTGGAGCCATTCTGAGAGGATTACGCGAGGAAAAGGGATTGACACGTGAGTGGGTAGCGGAACACTCTGATACTGGATTGCGGCATCTTGCAGCGATTGAGCTGGGACAGAAAAATCCGAGTGTCGATACTCTGTATCGGATTATTCGGTGCATCGGTGTTTCCTCTGATTGCGTATTCTATCCGGAACTTTCTGGAAAAGACACTAATCTAGAAAAAATCTGCCGCCTTACTGCAACTTGCACCGAGAAGCAGCAAAGGCTGATTATATCTTTTATCCAGATGCTACTGGAACAAAGCGACTTCGATTGACACATAATGGCATTCCATTTGGAATGTCATTATTCTTTTGTGTCCAGATACTTCAATACTGCGGCTAACACATCTTTAGTCAGGGCTTCTTCGTTTGGCCCTAATAGAAATCTTTCATCCTCGGTTAGACAATCAGTTGTCTCCAACGCATCCCTTAAAAAGCAGTCAACAGATACATGAAAAACATTGGCGATTCTCAAATAGGTAGATAATCCAGGGCGTGCCTTTCCTGACTCAATTTTGGAAATGTGCTTCTGGTCGCCATCAATCAGTTCCGCCAGCATCTCTTGTGTCATATTCTGTTGTCTGCGAAGGCGCTTGATATTGCGGCCAATAAGAGGATACAGATGATCCGGTGAAAGCAAGTTGCTCTTATATATTTTCATCCTATCATCTACATTCTATTTCCCAATTTTATAGAAGTGAACCGGCTGGCTGGCATATTTTATGGCACATCCAGCATAATGGAAAATTAGAATGCCAGCGAGTAAGTATCTGCTGCTCGTTGGCATTTCTATGCTGAAATGGTCAGGTTAAGATACATAAACGGCAGATTGACTTTAGCGTTTGTTTCCCTGCAAGCAGTAGCCTTTATTCCGGCAAAACCTCATTGACACATCCCAGAGCGTTCAAAGTGCGGGGAAAGCCGATGTAAGGCAGGCACACGGTGAGAGCAGCCAGCAGGGTCTCCTTCCCGTTGCCCACGGCAGCATTTCCGCCCACATGGGCTTTCACCTGGGGTTCGCACCCACCCTGAGTGCAGAGAATGGCGAAGGTCAGCAGTTCGCGCTCCTGGATATTCAGGCCCTTTCGGGTATAAAAGTCTCCGAAGCAGTAGGCGGAAAGATAGTCTTGGATGTTTTTCTGGTTTTCCGGTGCGGCGGCGCGCATAGCGTCAATGCTGTCCCCGAAGATAGACTTCTGGGCCGCAATGCCGTCAGCGAGTCGGCTCTCCTCGGTGACGGTCTGGCCGCTGACCAGCGGAAGCTGGATGCCCTGGGCTGTTAGCACCTCATTAACTGCCTCCACTGCTGCCTCAGCCTTTGCAAGTCCGATATAAGGGGCGCAGTGGTAGACTGCTTCTTTGACTTCATTCGGAGTCACGCTACTTTGAAGGGCTGCTGCCGTATGGCGTTTCACCTCTGCGAAAGTCTGGTTGGTAGTAGCTGCCACCAGGATGACCAGTTCCCGCAGGCGGGCAGGCAGTTTTTCCTCAGCGTAGACCTCGCCGTAGATGAGCCGTTCCTTGATTGCGGCAAATTCGGGGTCGGTGGTCCCCAACGGAGAAGCTGCCCCGCCATAAAGTTTGTCGGTGTACCGCTTTGCGGATTCTATTCGATTCATGACTGACTTCCTTTCTTACATGCCCGGTTTGACATACAAAATGTCATCCGGGAACTGCTCCATAGACTTCTGCCAATCCTCCATAGGGATGTCCTCAATGGATACGGAGACGAACTGGGGGTCAATGCCCAGTTCCTTGACCAGAAATTCCTGGGCTTTTAGCGCCAGTGCGCGCTTGGCTGCGTCATCCCTGCCGGGGATCATCGTAATTGCTACATGGGGCATGATTCATACTCCTTTCGGTGTTAGGCGGCCACAGAAACAGTGACCTCGAATTCGCCGTTCATAGCGGTGAGCAGATCCAGACCGGACTCCACATGGCCCATGGGAACAGGGCCGGAGGAGCGGCCCGCATCGCGGTAGAACACAGCGAGATTGCCCCAGGGGGCGTACAGGATCAGGTCGCCCACGGCGGGGTCATAGGAACTGGGCGCATCCTCGGTGGAGAGGTCGCGGGGCAGATAACTGATTTTCTCGGAACCGGCATAGTCCTCAAAGGTTAGGGTCATCGGCAGCATAGACAGAAAGTCGCGGGTGGTGGCGTTATCCTCCAAAGTGACAACGGCCTCTTTGCCGTCAAAGGCCAATCGAATCTGCATGGTGGCAGACGCATCCGAAGATGCGTCTGCCACAGTTTCAGGAAGGTCCAGGCCATCCACCCAGCTTGCCACGGTAGACTGAGAGGCGTTGCCGCTGAATCGCTGACCGGAGAGCCAGTTGGCGTCAGAGGCCAGGTCATGGAGGTTCGTGGCACTGGAGCCGATCCCGCTGCTGGCCGAGGTGCAGAAAGGCACGATGGTCTTGTCAGCGAGATCATAGCTCTCCAGGAAGGTACTGATAATCCTGGGAGCCTGTCCATTCCAAATTGGATAACCTAAGAAGATCACATCATAATCTTCCATGTTTTCCACTCTACCGGAAATCGCCGGGCGGGCATTAGGGTCACGTTGCTCCGCCTGGGAGCGGCTGCTGGAGTTATTGTAGTCCAAATCAGCAGAAGTATAGGGCTCCTGGGGAACGATCTCATAGAGGTCAGCGTCCAGAAGGGCATCCAGGTGATTGGCAATATTCTCGGTATTACCGGTGGCAGAGAAGTAAGCGACAAGGATATTGTCTCCCTCGTCAGGAGTGGGTTCCGGGGTGGGAGTAGTGGTCTCATCCTGGAGGTAGTTCATCAGGATGGTGGCGACCTGTGCGCGGGTGGCAGGGCTTTTAGGCGCAAAGAGATTGCCGGTCATTCCGTTGATGATGCCGTTTTCCCTGGCCCATGCCACAGCGTCTACTGCATAGGAGGCGATGGATGCCTGATCCACAAAGGACCGGGAAGTATCAGAAGGCACAGGACTGCCTTCATACCGCCAGAGGATGGTAGCGATCTGCTCACGGGTCACGGGGTCATCAGAGCCAAACAGCCCATTTCCGTAGCCGGAGACAATGCCCTCCGCAGATGCCCAGGCTGCGGCATCTGCGTAATAAGCCGTGAAAGCCACATCGGTGAAATCCGCAATCCCGCTGACAGCGGGGCTGCCCGCCGCCCGATAGAGAACCGTAGCCAACATTGCACGGCTCATGGTGGTATCGGGACCGAAGGTGGTGGCGGAAGTCCCGTTCATCACACCGTGCTCCCGACAGTATATTGCAGCATCCGCATACCAGGAATCTGCGGCCACATCGGAGAATCCGGTGTCCTCTACCGCAGCAAAAGCCGTGGTACATAGACCCAGCGCCAAAATAAGCGCCAGAAACATGGAACATACGCGTTTTAGATTCCTCATATGGATTTTCCTCCTTTTTATTCCACAGCTTCCACCGTCACGGTATCTGCGGTATCTAACGATTCCAAAAACTCAAGACCGGATTCCACCTCGCCCAGAGGCATCAGAGATTCTGAGGCGCGGAAATCTTGATAAAAGAAGCAGAAGTTCCCCCAGGGAATGTAGTAACAAAAGCTGCCTATATTCGGGTCGCACTGGGTAGGAACTCCCTCCGTGGGCAGGCTCTCATCCGGATAGGCGATCTTCTCCGTACCGTTAAAATCTTCAAAGGTCAGTTCCATAGGAAGCCGTGTATAGAGTGCGTCAGCGGCGGCATGATCCTCCAGCGCCACAATAATTTCCTGGCCGTCCACAAGAAAACGAATCTTTTTTGCTTCGCTCACTTCAGGTTCCTCCTGTTCCGTTTTTTCCTCAGATGCTTGCTCAGGCGCAGTGGTGGGTAGGTCGACGGGTTCTATCTCTGTGTTGTTCTCCGGTACGGTTTGTAAGATTTCAGAGGAACCGGATTCCTGTGGCTCCTGTTTTGTCTCTCCGCAGCCGGACAGGGATAGAGCAAGGATGAATAAGAAACAAATCAGAATATATTTGCGCATCATCACACCTCCAAGTCCAGTTCAGCAATCCATTGTTGAATGTCTCCCTGAGCATGGGGAACATCCGGACGGTACACGCTGATGGGGTCCAGAATCGTCACATCATCCGGCAGGGCGGCGGTCAAATCCCGAACTGTGGCAGAGAGGCCACCGGTACCATGGGTCACAAAAGGAACCACAGTTTTGCCTGACCAGTCGTATTCATCCACAAACGACAGCACCGGCATAGGCAAGGTGTACCACCAGTTTGGAAAACCCAGAAACACGATGTCATAGTCCTCCATATTGCTTACATGGGTGGAGAGTGCAGGACGGGCATCGTCAGCCTTCTCGTCAGCCGCTCGGTCCAGGCATTCGTCATAGTTGCTGGGATACGGGTCATTCACTATGATGGAGTGGAGATCGCCGCCCACCTCTTGCTGAATCCAGTTTGCCAGTTGAGCGGCGTTTCCCGGACGCACCACGCTGGCAGAGGACACGGCATCCACGTCAGTATAGTTATCAATGTCTCCCATGGCTTCGTAATGGCCCAGCGCACTCTGAATGGCCTCCTCCTCATTCTCAACCACTGTGTTGTCTGCCCAGGTGAAGTAAGCAATCAACACCTTGGGCGAATCAGGCTCCGATTCCTCTGGAGTCACCACTGACGGCGTTTCGGAGAATTCCGATTCCGTCTTATCAGAGGATTCCGATTCCGTCTTATCAGAGGAAAGTGTATCGGCCACCTCACTCTCGGTCTCCGGCAGGAAAAGCAGATCCGAATTGGAACCAGGTTCCTTCCCGCCGCAGGCAGACAGGGAGACCATCAATGTCAATGCCAGCCATAGGCTTGCAAACCGTTTCATTGGCTTCCCTCCTTTTTCCTTTTTGCAGATATGGTGCGTTTCTGAAGCAGTTTGCTGGTGTAGTAGGCAAAGAACATCCAGAGGCCCATCATGGCCAGATATTCTGTTAGGAACTGCATAGGCGGCTGCTCATAATCGAAAAACACAAACATACTTCTCAGAAACAGATAGTCTGCGATGTGATGTTTCCAAAAAGCATAGCCGCCATAAACGGCAATGCCACAGGCCAACACTCGGAGTATAACAGTTCGGGTGGGATTTGCTGCTTTCAGGCCAGCAGCTTTTCGGAGAAGTCCCATCATCATACCCCAGTGAAGCCCCAGGTGAGCAGAAAGAAAAATGAATCCCCAGTAGGCGCAGAGCATATGCAGCATCCGGGCAAAGGCCATGCCGCCCCGGATAGAAAGAAACGCAAAGACATACCGGCTCATCATGATGCCGCTGACCATGGAACCCAGCATAGAGAGGAACACCAGGGCAGTGAGGATGGTCTGGAAGATCCGAAAGGGTGTATAGGTTCCGCGCCCAAGGTTTCCGATCCATTTTCTGTTCAGAACATGGTGGACGATAAACACTATCAATGATCCGGCTCCCAGCCATTCGTGAATTTCCTGTTCCGTCAGCATGAACGCCATCAGAAGAAGCAGCAGAACGGTCATCAACAGATCGACACCGACTTTGACTGCTTGTTTTGGTTTTATCATAGGCTTATACCATGGGAGCTTCCCAGGAACCTCTGGTATCCACGCCGCTGTCGGCGGCCAGACGTTCCAGCTGGGCGACTTCCTCCGCAGTGAGTGCAAGGGCGGCGGCTTTGGCAGCGTCCTCCACCTGGGCGGGCTTGGTGACACCGATGATGGGGGGTAGTCCCCTTGGCGATAGCCCAGGCAATGGCTACCTGGGGCACAGAAGCACCGTGCCGCTTACTAATCTGCTTCATGGCGGCAGTCAGCTGTTCCAGTTTGGGGAGCAAAGGATTATAGGTTTCTGCACGCTGGCTGCCCGCAGGGAGCGGATGTTTGGTGTCATACTTGCCGCTGAGTGCGCCCTGCTCCAGCACCATGTAGGCGAAGAAAGTCATATCGTGAGCCTTACAGTAGTCCAGGATGCCAGCTTCCTCCGAAGAACGGTACAGAAGGCTGTAATGGTTCTGGATGGCAGAGATATGGATACCCTCGGCAGACAAGATCTCCTCGGCACGCTGGATCTGCGCCAGGTTGTGGTTGGAGACGCCTACCTGCTTTACCTTTCCGCTCTTGACCAGCGGAACCAGGTAAGGAGTCCATTTCTCCACATCAGCCGGATTGTGTATCCAGTAGATGTCGATGTAGTTAGTCCCCAGACGCTTCAGACTGCCCTCGCACATCTCCGCCACCGGATTGGCGGTGTCCCCGGCGATTTGGGGAGTAAATTTGGTAGAGAGGATCACCTGCTCACGGGGACAGGTTTTGGCGAACAATCCCAGGATGTCCTCGGAAGCGCCCATGCCATAGACAACGGCGGAATCCCACAGATTGAGGCCGTGTTCCATGGCGGCATCAAAGACGGGTTTCAGTTCCGCCTCGCCTAAGTGATTGCCAAATACCTGGTCGCCGCCAACAGCGCCTACGCCCCAGGACCAGGTGCCCAATGCGACGGGAGGCAGTTTCTTTTGTTCCATACAGCTCATTCCTTTCCAAATGTCATACATTCTCCGAGAACATCCCCGGTTTTCAGATAGCGATAGGTGGGCATCTCAAACAGCACCGGCTTGAGGACATCGTAGTTCAGATGCCCTTTTTCATCCAGGACGGCTTCGTCCGCATAGGTCGCGGCAATTTTACAGACAAAGCTCTCAAAGCCTTCGGTCTTATAAACATCGTCCACGGTGCAGACCATGGAAACCGGAGATGCGTCAATGATGGGGACGCCGCCCTCGGCAATGTGATGGGCAAACAGCTCAGACTTGTCCGAGTTGGTTCCGCTGACGCAGCCCGCCCGGTCTGCCTTTTCCAGCATGGCCTCGTCCACGATATTGATGGACAGGGTGTTCATGGCGCGGATACCCTGGTTGGTGTAGTGAGAGTCACTCATGCTGACCATGACCCGGTCGTGTCCGATGATGCCCAAATGTCCCACCAGGCACCAGTTGGGTTTGCCGCCCACCATGGTTCCCACCACGACCAGCGGTGTGGGATACAAAGCCAGCTTGGAACCGATATTTTTCTTCATATTGTTTTTCTCCTCTCAGTTTGCAGAGATGTGGTTGGTGTCCAACCATGCGGCTACATCGTCGGGCATACTGGCTCCACCGGAATAGTGAATGGACAGTGCCTCACCCATGACCGCATCCGGGGCCAGCTTTGCGATGGCCGTTAAGCTCTGCCCAAAGCGTCCTCCGCCATGGCTGCAAAACGGAATAATGGTCTTGCCGGAAAAATCGTATTCCTCCAGGAAAGAGGCCACCGGCATAGGGATGGATGCCCACCAGTTGGGATAGCCCAGCAGGATGGTGTCATAATCCTCCATATTCTCCACATGGGTGCTCAGCTCCGGCCGCGCCTGCTCGCTCTGGTCTCGCTGTGCTTGGTTCAGGACGGTATTGTAGTCGCTGGAATAAGGCTCTACCAACTCGATTTCAAACAGGTCAGCTCCGGTTTGCGCCTGGATTTCCTCAGCGATCCCCTCGGTATTGCCGCCCCAAGTAAAGTAGGCGATCAGGACATTTCCACCGCTGCTCCCGGTGTTCTGGGTATTGGTTCCCGCCACGCTGCCAGTTCCAGCGGCTGCGTTCAGCACCAGCCGGATGCCAATATTGAAACTGCCCTTGCCTTGCTCCATAGTGGCGCGGTAGGCAGAGCGCACATTTTTCGCAAAGTCGTTCCAGCCGCCGCCACGGTAGACCCGGAGTGTTCCGGAATCGGGGCCGGTGGGGTCGGTCTGTTCCTCTGTGGGATAGGCTCCGTAGTAGTCCCAAACCCATTCGCTCACATTTCCGTGCATATCATAGAGGCCATTGGGATTTCCTTCAAAACTACCCACGGGAACGGTGGTCTGCCGATATTCACCGGGCTTGACCTCCAAAACGCCCTGATTAAAGTAGTTATCTTCGATTTGATAGGGATAATGTCCGTAATAATTGGCTTCCTCGGCACTGGGGGAGTTCTCCATGTAGAAGGGAGTTGTGGTCCCGGCACGGCAGGCGTATTCCCATTCCGCCTCGGTGGGCAGACGGTATCCGATGGCGCTGCGGTCCCAGGTGACGGTCTGGCCGTCTACTGTGTAGACGGGGGTCAACCCCTCGGCCTCGCTGCGGGCATTGCAGTATGCCACGGCATCCAGCCAGGACACATTCTCTACCGGCAGCGTATCGCCGGAGAAGTTGCTGGGATTCTCGCCCATGATCTCGGCATACTCCGACTGAGTCACCTCGTATGCGCTCATATAGAAATTGCTGACCGTTACCGGGTGCTGTGTTTCATCCGCGCTGCGCCATGCCTCTGTTTCTGGGCTGCCCATTTGGAAGGTTCCACCCTGGATCAAAACAAAATCTTCCGGGACTTCTATGGGAGCCGCAGCGGGTTCAGCCGATTGGGTGACCTCAGAGCTGTCTGGTGCGGAGCTTGCCGGCGGTGTTTTTTCGCCGCAGGCAGCTAAACTCAGCACCATGCTTCCAGCTAAAATCAGACTTAGGATTCGATTGCGCATGGTTTGGTCCTCCGTGATATTGGCATTACTGCCCCAGCCCAAGGCCATCAAGCCATGTCGCTACATCATCAGCTGCACCATCTACACTGGAGCCGCCCACATGGAACCCCTCCAGAATCGTTGCACCTTCCGCAGCAGCTTCGATGCTGTCAATACCGTTGCCAAAACCACCGCCGCCGCTGGTGCAGAAAGGAATTACAGTCTTACCGTTCCAGTCATAGCTCTCCAGGAAGGTGAGCACCGCCATGGGAACATCACTCCACCAGTTGGGATAGCCGATAAAAACGGTATCATAGTCGTCCATGTTTTCCACTTGGGCTGCCAGCGCGGGGCGGATGTTGTCTGCCTGCTCCTGCTTGGCCTGGTCCACCACGGTATCATAATCATCGGAGTAAGGGGTTTCTGTCTCAATGGCGAACAGGTCGCCGCCCGTGGACTCCTGGATCATCCCGGCGAGGGTTTCCGTATTGCCGGACCAGGAGAAGTAAGCGATCAGTGTTTTGCCGCCTGTTTCGGTGGGGGCTTCGCTGCTGTCGGGTGTTTCCTCCGGCTGCTCAGAAGAAGCAGGCGGGGTATTCTCCTCCGACTGGGAGCTGGCATCGGCAGACGGCGCAGAGGAACCGCCCTGCTCCTGGGAAGCGCCACAGGCGGCCAGCGTAACGAGCATTGTGAAGGTCAAAAGCATCGAAAGAAATTTTTTCATAGGAAGTTCCTCCTTACTTGGTAAAGTTGATTTTCTTCAGCCACTTCTGGATGTCAGCCGCTTTACCGGAGCCGCCATAAATGGACAGTTCAGGCAAAAACGCCGCGCCATGGCTGGCTTTTTCCATATCCCGGCGAATGTGACCGGAACCGCCGCCCCCGTGGGTACAGAAGGGCGCGACCGTTGCTCCCTTCGTATCGGCCTGTTCCAGAAAGGTCAGGACCGGGGGTGCGGGAGAACTCCACCAGTTGGGGGTCCCCACAAAGACCATATCGTAGGCGGACAGGTCGGGGAGTGCCGTTTTCAGCGCAGGCCGGTGGCCGCTCTGGAGTTCTCGCTTGGCCTGCGCTACCACGGTGTTATAATCCTGCGGGTACGCAGTTTCCGGGACAAGCTCCAGCAGGTCGCCGCCGGTCTCCCTGGCAATCAGCTCCGCCAGACGGCGGGTGGTCCCGGAGTGGGAATAGTAAACGATCAGAGATTTCATAAAAAAGAGCCTCCTTACTGCTCGAAGCGAATGTTGTGGAGCCGGTAGACTTCATCCAGACTTGGAATATCCAGGATCAGACTGTGTCCTCTGTCCAGCTTTCCGACCTGCTCCATATCCTCAGCAGACAACACGAAGTCGTCTACATCGAAATTCTGACGGATGCGTTCGGCGTGGACCGATTTGGGGATCGTGATGATCTTGCTCTGGCGCATCCAGCGCAGAATGACCTGAGCTGGCGTTTTGCCGTACTGCGCACCGATTTCGGTCAAAACGGGGTGCTGGAAAATCCCGTCCTGTCCTTCCGCAAAAGGAGCCCAGGCCATCGGGCAGATGTGATATTGCTCCATCACCCGCCGCAGTTCCCTCTGCTGGCAGAAGGGGTGCAGCTCGATCTGATTGACTGCCGGGACGACCTCGTGGCTCAAAATCAAATCTACCAGACGGTCCGGCAGGAAGTTACACACCCCAACAGCCCTGACCTTGCCAGCTCGGTACAGTTCTTCCATTGCCTGCCAGCTCCCATGATAATCGCCGTAAGGCATATGGATCAGGTAAAGGTCCAAATAGTCGGTCTGGAGGTTCTCCAGGGTTTTTTCAAAGGAACGCATGGTCTTGTCGTAGCCCGCATCCTGAATCCAGACCTTAGAGGTCAGGAATACTTCCGCTCTGGAAATCCCGCTGTCTTTGACCGCTTCGCCAACAGCCCGCTCATTGCCGTAGCAGGCGGCGGTGTCGATGAGACGGTAGCCAGTTTTCAGAGCCATCTGAACGCTCTCTTTGCAGGCGGCCTGATCCGTCACCTGAAAAACCCCCAACCCCAACAGGGGCATCTGAACATGGTTGTTCAACTGAATAGTATCCATATCTGTCACTCCTTTCGAGCCTGTGTTTTCTGGATCTCATGCCGGAGATAGTCCAATCTCTGGAGCTGGCGCTCCCGGAAATGGAGTTCGTCCAGCGCGGAATCCCGCTTACGATTGAGCATCCGAAGGCGCTCCCGTTCACTGTCCGTCTGTTCCAGCATCAGGCGCATATAGGTCTCTACTTCCTCCGTTGTAAATCCGATGTCATGGAGCGTCATAATGAGGCTCAGACGCTCCAAATCCTCATCATCATACTGCCATGCTCCCATCACTTTTTTTACCGCCCCACACAGGCCCCAACTCTCATACTCTTTCAGGATGTTCATAGGAATCTGGTAGCGGTCACTTGCTTCTTGAATGGTCATATTTACGCTCCTAAAGAAAAAATGTAGGCGCCCGTTCAGGACACCTACATTCTAAAACATGATTTCTAATATGTCGAATACCTATTTTGAGTAGACAAAAATGCTCAATCTGTATTTTTGATGTGCTGTTGGAATTGTTCTGCCGCAGGAGAGAGCGGCTTGTCCTTTTTCCAAGCTAACACAGTTCCAGTCTCCAGTTTGGGTGCCAGGGGAACAAATTTCAGAGCATCGGAGATATTCTCTAAATAGAAGCACAATGCTACACCCACACCATTTTTGACCATATTGGCAGCATTCAAAATCAGATTGAAGGTGGCTGCTACCTCAATGCGTCCATAATCCTCTCCAAACCAATTGGCCAATTCCCCACGCACTTGTTCCCGCCCAGTTAAAAGCAGAGGAACACCCACTAAGTCCTGGGAGGTAACAGTTTCTTTTTCCGCTAGGGCTGAGTTCTTTGGCACCAGCACGCCCCACCGATCCTTCTGTGGCAGGCGCAGAAATGCGTATCTGCCAATATCCACCGGTTCTGTCAGAAGTCCCATGTCCAGCAAGCCTTTTTCCATGCGCTCCTTTATGTCGTCTGCGTTGGCGCTGTAAATGCGAAACTGCACCTTTGGATAGAGCGAGCGAAACGAACGGATATGCTGGGATAGGAATGTCATGCTTTGGGTCTCGCCGCAGCCGATGGCGATTTCACCGGACAATTCCTCCTCTGACTGGGCAAATTCCCGTTCCGTTTTATCGGCCAGCTCCACGATTTCCTGTGCGCGCCGCCGCAGAAGCATTCCGGCATCGGTCAGGATGATCCGGTATTGGCTACGGCGAAAGAGCTTAGAACCCAATTCCTCCTCCAGTTGCATCAGCTGTCGGGAAAGAGTGGGCTGGGTCACATGGAGCAACGCCGCTGCTTTCGTAATATTCTCCTCTTGTGCCACAGTTAAAAAATAACGCAATACCCGCAGTTCCATAAAATCCCTCCTCTAAGGTTTATTTTACCATAGGTCGGTACGGACAGCAATCTCAAATATGCCTGAACCTTATTTTTGAGAATAGAGAATAGGTATTCGATATTTTTGAGCAACCATGGTATGATAAAATCATAATTGCAAGAAGGTGTCCATGTGTTTTCCAATCGTGACTTACAAAACATGATCGTTCCGCTGTTTTGGGAACAGCTTCTTGTCATGCTGGTGGGGCTGGCCGATACCTTTGTGGTCAGCTTTGTTGGACAGAATGCTGCGTCCGGGGGCTCATTGGTCAACTCCTTAGGCATCCGGCTGGCACTTTTCTTGCTCTTTGGCATCGCACTGAACCAGGGGGTAATGGGGATTGCCTGGGCTATGTGTCTGGATTAGGTAATTTGTGGTATGATTTTTTACTTACGCTTTTCTCACAGAAAGTGAAAAGTGTTTCAGGTAATTTGAAAGGAGCGTCAACTGTGAACATTTTGGTAATTGAGAGCAGCCCTCATAAGCACGGATCGTCCAATCTGCTTGCAGAGGAATTCATACGCGGTGCAGAGGAAGCTGGACACCATATATCCGTCTTTGATGCAGGCCATGCGGAACTGCATCCATGTCTGGGGTGTGAAGTTTGTGGTATGTCTGGTCCCTGTGTGCAGAAAGATGACATGGCTGCTCTGAGGGAACGCATTTTGGATGCGAATATGGTTGTGTTTGTGACACCACTTTACTACTTCGGAATGTCCGCTCAGCTAAAAATGGTGCTCGACCGCTGTTACAGCTTCAACGGGCAGCTCACAGCTAAGCATCTGAAAACCGCCTTGATTGCCGCCGCCTGGGACAGTAACGATTGGACTATGCGTGATTTGGAGAATCACTACCAAACTCTGTGCAAATATCTTAATTTCAAAGACCAGGGAATGATTTTGGGAACTGGATGCGGTACGGTCACTATGACAAAGCGAAGCGGATTTCCCCAAAAGGCTTACGAATTTGGTAAGAAAGTATAAGAGGTAAATGACATGAAGTACACGAAATTGGGAACATCTGATTTGAAAGTTTCCCGTATATGCATGGGCTGTATGGGATTTGGAGACGCTACAAATGGTCAGCATACCTGGACGATTGACGAGGAACACTCCAGAGAAATTATCAAACGTGGTCTGGAACTGGGTGTCAACTTTTTCGACACTGCCATCGCTTATCAGAGTGGTACCAGTGAACAGTACCTGGGTCGCGCTCTGCGGGACTTCGCCAAGCGGGACGAGGTGGTAGTCGCCACCAAATTTCTGCCCCGCACCAATGAGGAGATTGAGGCAGGCATCAGTGGGCAGGAGCATATTCGCCGTATGCTGGATAAGAGTCTCCAAAATCTGGGGATGGATCATGTGGACCTGTATATCTACCACATGTGGGATCATCAGACACCGATTTATGACATTCTGGAAGGGCTGAACAATGCGGTGAAGGCTGGCAAGACCCGGTACATTGGTATCTCCAACTGCTTTGCATGGCAGCTGGCCAAGGCAAATGCCATCGCCGAGCGGGAGGGCTTTGCCAAATTTGTTTCCGTCCAGAGCCACTACAACCTGATCTTCCGGGAGGAGGAGCGGGAAATGGCTCCCTTCTGCCGGGAGGAGAACATCGCCATGACACCGTATAGTGCCCTGGCTGGCGGGCGACTGTCCAAGCACCCCGGCGAAACTTCCAAGCGACTCCGGGAGGACGACTATGCAAGGCTCAAATACAATGGAACAGCGAATCAGGATGCCCTGATTCTCCAGCGTGTGGCGGAGCTGGCCGACCGGTGCGGTGTTTCCATGACGGAGATCTCCCTGGCCTGGCTGCTGACAAAAGTGACCGCTCCTGTGGTGGGCGCCACCAAGCTCCACCATATCGAGGGTGCGGCCAAGGCCACAGACCTGGAACTCACATCCGAGGAGTGTGCTTATCTGGAAGAACTCTATGTTCCACATTCGCTGGTGGGCGTCATGGCACAGAACACGGCCTCCGCTGCAAAAGACAGCCATGTTTGGTCTACGGGAAGCCAGAAAATCTAACTTATTAAAAAACTCACCAAATGCGTTCTGTTTTTCAGAGCGCATTTTCCCTTTTTCTAGGGAATAATTAGCCATTTCATACTGCTGGACGTGTAGTATGGATAGAGGGAAGAACGGTTGGAGAGAAACGATAGCAAGCACAGCAAGCGAGTACCCGCTTGCGATTTTTGGCTTTAGGGAACCCTCCCCCTAAACCCGAAAAATGCTTGTTGGGAACATCCCAAACCCTGATACGAAAAGAGGCGAGATACCACGATGGCAAACCGAAAACGAAATATCCAGGTGAAGTTCTATGTGACCGCCGAGGAAAAGGAACTGATGGAACGGAAGATGGCCCAGCTCCAGACAAAGCGGATCGGCGCCTACCTGCGGAAGATGGCGATTGACGGATATATCATCCAGGTGGACACCAGGGACATTAAGGAGATGAATAAACTTCTGTCCGCCATTGGCCGGAACATCAATCAGATCGCCAAGCGGGTCAACGCCGGAGGTCCCACCTATCAGGCCGATATGGAGGAAATCCGGGAAAGGCTGGATCAGATATGGCAGTTACAAAGACGCATCCTATTAAGTCAACGCTGAAAGCGGCCATTGACTATATCTGCAACCCCGACAAGACAGACGGGAAGCTGCTGGTGTCCTCCTTCGGCTGCGCCGCCGAGACCGCCGACATTGAATTTGAATGGACACGCCGCCATGCCATTGACAAGGGCACGCACCTGGGCCGCCACCTGATCCAAGCCTTTGAACCTGGGGAGGTGTCGCCAGAGGAAGCCCACCGGATCGGCATGGAACTGGCACGGGAGGTCCTGGGCGGCAAATATGAATTTGTCCTCACCACTCACATTGACAAGGATCACGTTCATAATCACCTGATTTTCAATGCGGTCAGCTTCACCGACCACAAGCACTACCATTCCAACAAGCGCAGCTATCACGAGATACGCCGGGCCAGCGACCGGCTGTGCAAAGAACACGGCTTGTCCGTCATCGTCCCTGGCCGGGATAAGGGTAAGAGCTACATTGAGCATCAGGCCGCACAGAACGGCACCAGCTACAAGGCAAAGCTGAAAGCCNNGCCGCCATCGACCGGCTGATCCCCATATCCTCCAGCCTGGAAGATTTGCTTGCCCGGTTACAGCGGGAAGGGTACGAGATCAAGCGAGGAAAGTATATCTCCGCCAGGGCGCCGGACCAGGAGAGGTTCACCCGGCTCAAAACCCTAGGCACCGATTACACGGAAGAAGCCGTTGTCTCCCGCATTGCCGGAGGCCTCCGCCCCTCCAGACAGCCCCAGCAGCGCAGCGGGAAGGTCAGCCTGCTCATTGACATTCAGAACAATATCAAGGCCCAGCAGAGCGCCGGATACCAGCGGTGGGCGACCATCGAGAATCTGAAACGTGCGGCCGCCACCATGAACTTTCTCACCGAACACGGCATCGGCAGCTATGAGGAATTGGTGGAACGGTGCGACGCCGTTGCCGCCGCCTCCATCCGTACCAGGGAGAGCCTGCGGGATACGGAACAGCGGATCGCCGACCTTGCCCTCCTGGGAAAGCAGCTTGACACTTATCGCAAGCTGAAACCTGTCTATGACCGATACAAGGCATCAAAGGACAAGGAAAAATTCCTGCGCGGCTTTGAGAGCGAGATTATCTTATTCGAGGCGGCAGCCAGGGAAATCAAAAAGGCCGGGCTCACCAAACTTCCTTCCTCCGAAAAGCTGAAAGCAGAATTGGACGGACTCTCCGCCCGCAAGACCGCCCTGCAAACGGAACTTCGGAAGATACGGCGGGAGGAAAAGGAGTATGACACCCTCCGCCAGAATGTGGACGCCCTACTGGAAAGGCCGAAGGAACAGGAACAGCAGCGGCAGCGGAGCAACGACTTGGAGTAACGGGGATTGGGCGCTTTTTACAGTCTTTGCAAAACCCCTGGGCGCATGGTTATACGGCTGATATAATGGAACCAGGAATGGAGGTGCTGACTGTGACGAAATCCGAAGTAATCAAAGAGTTTTTCAAGAAGAGCGTGTTGCCCGTGGCGGTGGCGGCTTTGCTGTACTGCATTTTCAAATCCGCCTGCACAAAAGATGGAGTCACCGACTATGTATGGCTGTTCATCCTTTGCGGCCTGCCTTTTGGCATCCCACGGATGTTTGCCTGGATCGTGCCGGGCGGCTCTTTGGGAACCGCCCTTCCGCTGTTTCTGCTGAACTTTATTATTGGCGGAGTGATCGGCGGTTTCGTCCTGGTCTGGCGACTGCTGGTGGCTGCCTGGTATATTCCCTTGACCATCTATCGCCTATGGGACTGTGCAAGGAAAGTCCCCATGCAAAGGAGCGTGTACTATGAAGAATAGAGCGTGGAAATACTGTCGTCAGGCAGGATATGATGGAGATGACTGCGGAATACGGACACAGGAACTTTGGATCAATCAGTATATCTCCAAACATGGGCTTGTTTCTGTTGGTGAAAGCAAAGTTTTTGAAAGCGGAACAACCATAAACCGCCCCAGCCTTCAGGAACTCATTCAAAAGGCAGAGGAACAGGCTTATGATATTTTGGTCGTATCCGCTCTTGACCGTTTGGGGCGGGATTTATGGTCCGCTATGGAATATACAAAAAAGCTCCTGCGTATGGGGATCAGAATAATTTCCGTAAATGACAACACCGAAATCACCGAGAGGGATTTTGAAGAGATGGACAATTTTATAAAATCCATTTGCGAATGATCCACTATGGAAATGTGGAAAACGGCCGCTCCACCGATGGAAAACAAATATTTACGTCCCGATGGAAAAGCTGTCAGCTTTCCCACAGCCCGCAAACACTGTTTCCCACAGCTCCGCCCCTTTGACCGTTTACACACATTCCCACAGCGCCTACTACTGCTACTGAAAATGAGCGCCATCACCGAAAGATGATGGCGCTCATTCTTTTTCTCCGTATCCTTCCCCAGCAAGATTTAGTATATTCTTTTTTTCTTTCTGCGCATAGCGCATGGTCTGATAAGCTCCGCCGCCTGTATGGTCCACATAGAATACAACGAGATCGCTTCGCTTCACCATCTGCCGGTTGCGAATTTGAAAAGCGCCTTTTGGATGGCTGCTGGCCGCGCTGCCGCATATCTCGATTTCATCATAATAGGTTTCAAAGTTTTCCATATTGTTGCGCAGCTCCGCCGTGGGATATGGCAGTATCCAAATCAAGGAACTGTTGTCATCCCGAACAAGCCGCTGCTGGCGTTTGACAGCGGAGGAAACGATCTGGTCAAAATCACCGTCCCGTCCGACCAGGAACTCCACATACTCCTTTTCCAAAAGCAGCGCATGAACCAGCGCCTCCACACGATCCTCCGCCTCACGAAACTCCGGGATGATCCGGTGTCCAAAAAAACTAACGGTAAATATGTTCACGGTTTTATCTTCGCCATTTTCAAGCCAGCCTCCCCAACAAAGTAAATAATCCACTTCTCATTATATATAATCATTTACTTAAAGTAAATAATCCTCTAATTGGTTTCAATTATAATTTACCTGTTTTGTTGGTAGCATAATATCAGGAGGTGATATTATGCAAACGGAGTTTCCAGAACGCTATATCACTCTGGGCTTGAAGATCGCATATTACAGAAAAAAGGCGGGGATGACACAGGAGGTCCTTGCGGAGAGGATCGGGAAAAGTGTCAACTTCGTTGGTCAGGTAGAAGGAACAGGTACGGTTCGTGGCGTATCTCTTGAAACATTGTTCAAGATTGCCCAAGTGCTGAAAATCCAGCCCTCCAAGCTGTTAGAGGATGACTGATCGACTGCGACGCAGCCAGAACAAAAAAAGAATGGGAGCGCCAACCTCGGATAACTGCATCCGATGTTGACGCTCCCATTTTGCTTGACAAAAGGTGAAAATCCGGCGTTTTCCCTATACAGGAAGGCCCTGCCGCCCCACATGGGGAATCATACTGCCTCTACACAGAAAATCCGCCACAGGCTGTTTCTTCGCCCATTTTGAACCCTAATTCCCGCACTTTTTGGAACGGCTGGAAAGATAGTGCGGACAGGACAACACCACCGCCCGGAAACTCTGTTTGCAGGGATGGACACAGCCCTTGCATAGCTTGTTATACTGGCGTCTGCCGTTCTCACCCAGGAAGAACGCCCATTCCAGACGCCATTTCTTGCTCCGGCTCATAAGTCATGCTCCGGGGGCTTCTTCTGCGGGGCGGGCTTGTCCGGGCTTTTCCGTTCCGCGCACTCCCGTTTCGCGTCCTCCAGCCGCTCCCGGATGGAGGGCTTTTTCTCCGGCGTGGTCCTG
>DBQB01000034.1 GCA_002305685.1 Ruminococcaceae bacterium UBA1405 | reverse complement strand
GGGCATCGCCGACCGCACCGACTATGACCTGAAGCGCCATCAGGACCACTCCGGCAAGGACCTGACCTACTTCGACCAGGAGACCCAGGAGCACTACATCCCCTACGTGGTGGAGCCCTCCCTGGGCGCCGACCGCATGGCCCTGGCCTTCCTGTGCGACGCCTACGACGAGGAGAAGCTGGACGAGAAGGATACCCGTGTGGTGCTGCGGCTGCATCCCGCCCTGGCCCCCTTCAAGGCCTGTGTGCTGCCTCTGTCCAAAAAGCTCAACGAGGGCGCGACCAAGGTGTACCAGGATTTGGCCAAAAAGTTTATGGTGGACTATGACGATGCCGGTTCCATTGGCAAACGGTACCGCCGTCAGGATGAGATCGGAACTCCTCTGTGCATCACCTATGACTTTGAATCGGAAAACGATGGCTGCGTGACGGTCCGGGATCGGGATACCATGGAGCAGCAGCGGATTTCCATCGATTCCCTTGCCGCTTTTGTGGAGGAGAAGATTCAGTTTTAATTGTGAGTGAATTCTTCTAAAAATAAGGGATGCTGTCTAAACGGCAGCATCCCTTGTTGGTTATTCTTTAGATGGTTTCCCCTTTGAGAATGTTTGTCCCGAAGGAAACCGCAGTCTTACAGGCTGTGCCCGTGTTTGGCCACGATGGCAGCATGGGCGTGGGCGCAGGCCTGTTTGAGTTCCTCGTTGGATGTAGTGTTCATCACATGGCTGATATGATCCGCCGCGTTGGCAAAGCACTGCTGTTCCAGGGCTTTTACCGCCGCCAGCTGTACGGGGATCTGAGGATCGCGCAGCAAAGCGATGAGCTGGTTGTAAGCGTCATCCTCCTGGAAATTGCCCAGCGCTGCGGCTACTTCGGCGCGAACGGTAGCATCCTTGTCGGTGACCAGCGGCAGCAATTTTTTCAAATTATGATGCTCGGCATAGGATTCAATTTTAGATGCGGACGGATGGAACAACATACGACAACACTCCTTAATCAAAAATTTCTATCAAGAATAACAAAATATGGTATGATATAGGATGAAATTTCATCCACTATTATTAGTATATACCTATATATTGCGCAAATTGTTAATAAAAATTGTGAAAATGGTCGATATATTATGAACGAAAGCGAAAGGAGATTCTATGGCTTCCATTATGATACATTTGGCCGTCGCCTATCGGTTGGCACAGTCAGAGGGTTTTTGCAGCACGGCGATTCGGGATAGGGGTTCCTATTATTTGGGGGCAGTTGCTCCCGACGCGGTAAATATGGATGGTTTTGCGCCCAAAGCTCTGCGCTGGGCGGCGCATCGCAGGGAAAAGACGGTAAAAGAATGGTATCACTCCATTGCCGGATTTTGGAAAACACAGCTTCAAAACAATCGAATCAATCCGGATTTGCTGCTGGGATATGTGGTACATATCCTGACCGACGCTGCCTTTGACGAGACGCTGCACAACCCCATTTGGGCGGCAGCGGCCAAAGCGGCAAGATTGTTGGGGGAGCCGTCGGATGAGAAGGAAGAAGGCTGGAACGAATGTTATCGGTTTGATCGCTCTCAACTTTCGTCTGATTGGTGGACAAAGGAGGTTCGTCCTGCGCTGAGTACAGGGAAACCGGAAAATATCGGAACGATACCGGTTCAGCTCCTCTCACGATATCAGGCGGATTTGTTGGAGAGTTATCCCCGTATCTTGCCAACGCAGCCGCCCAGGGTGATCACCCTGGAGATGGTATGGCTGCTGGGAGATTATGTGGAGACGGTGATGCAGGAGATTTGGAGCGAGATCCGCAAAAATGAAAATGGCGGCAGGTGAGGAAACTTCTGGACTGGGAAGTTTTGGAAAATATGGGTTTCCCATTTCTTGACAGAACCTGGATGGTTCGGTATAATTTAAATTGTTCTTGGAAAAGCTGGGAAAAGAAATAGTAGATGTCCCCATTCCCGATTTTCAGAGAGAAGGCGGATGGTGCGAGCCTTTTCGGGAAGGATGTCCAACCCCTCTTGGAGCTGCAAACGAAATTTACAGTAAGTTTTGCCGGGTTCTCCCGTTATCGAGATATGGCATTGTTTTGCTGTGCCGGAAAGTGCGGATTGTATCCGAATTTAGGTGGTACCGCGGACCTGTTATTTGTTCGCCCTAAACCGATTTTCTGTCGGTTTAGGGCTTTTTTATTATTAAAAAAACGGAGGTGCTTTTGATGAAATTGGAAAAACTGGTGGGGGATCGTTTTCGGGAAAGGCCGTCGGATTGCGTGGTTGACAGCCACGCCTTGATGGTGCGCGGAGGTTACATCAAATATATGACCAACGGAATCTTTTCTTCCTATCTGCCTTTGAAGCGGGTAACCCGTAAAATTGAGGAGATCATCCGGCAGGAGATGGACGCCATCGACGGGCAGGAGGTCCAGTTTCCGGTGGTGATGCCGGCGTCTCTCTGGCAGCAGTCCGGCAGATACCAAAGCATCGGCAAAGAGATGGTGCGCTTTTCGGATCGCAATGGCATGTCCCTTGTGCTGGGCATGACCCATGAGGAGGCCTCCGTCCATCTGGTGAGCGAATATGGCCAGAGTTATACCAAATATCCTTTTATGATCTATCAGATTCAGACCAAATTCCGTGATGAGGCGCGGCCCAGAGCGGGACTGATTCGTGTCCGTGAGTTTACCATGAAAGACGGCTATTCCTTTCATACCAGCCAGGAGGATCTCTCGGATTACTATGACCGTTGCCTGAAAGCCTATCAGCGCATCTATGAAAGGGTTGGTTTGCCGCAGGTGGTTGCGGTGGCTTCCGATTCGGGGATGATGGGCGGTAATATTTCCCATGAGTTTATGCTTTTAACCCCCATCGGAGAGGATTCTATTGCCATCTGTAGCCAGTGCGATTATCGTGCCAATACGGAGGCCGCCGCCTGTATTGTGGATCATCCCAGGGTCCAGCCTTCGGAAAGCCTTGCACGGGTGACCACCCCCCAGGCGCATTCCATTGAGCAGCTCTGTGAGCTTCTGCATTGTGAGCCCAAACGCTGCTGCAAAGCGGTGGTGTATCAGCGAAATACGGACGATCGTTATGTTGTACTGTTCCTGCGCGGAGATCTGGAGGTCAATGAAGCCAAACTTACCCGTTTTCTGGGGTATGATATCCATCCCGCTGTGATTACCGAAGAAAGCGGACTGGTTGCAGGATATATAGGGCCGGTGCAGCTAGAGGGAGATTTTACGGTTCTGTATGACCAGTCCCTTGCGGGATTAAACGGGCTTTGCTGTGGAGCAAACCTGGAAGATCATCATTACACAGGGCTGGATATGACCCGCGATGTCCCCCAGGCGCAGTACCATGATTTTGCCAAGATACAACAGGGCGGAATCTGTCCCAAGTGCGGCAAACCCACCATCACCATTTCCAGAGGCATTGAGGTGGGCAATATTTTTCAGCTTGGAGACAAATATACCAAATCCATGCACATGACCTATCTGGACAGCGAGGGTCAGGCACAGTACCCGCTGATGGGATGCTATGGCATTGGCATCGGCAGATTGGCGGCTTCCATCTGTGAAGCGCACCATGATGCATATGGTCCCATATGGCCCATTTCGGTGGCCCCGTGGCAGGTACATTTGTGCGCAGTGCGTGCGGACGATGCACAGGTGAAAGCTTATGCAGATGAGCTATACCAGCAGCTGCAAAGCAAAGGCGTAGAGGTGATCTACGACGACCGAAAGGTAAGCGCAGGGGTGATGTTTTCCGATGCCGATCTGATTGGCGCGCCATATCGGGTCATTGTCAGCCCCAGAAATTTGAAAAACCATAGCGTGGAAATCGTTTCCAGAGACAAGCAGTTTTCAGAGAATCTGCCCATGGAAACGGCGGCCGATGTGGTGCGGCAGATACTCAGCAAAGCTCTGGCTGGCGCGAAAGAATAATTGTTTTTCTGTTTAGTTTGTCGCCTTCCTCCATTCTTTTTCGGTTGACAGAAGAAGCGTATGAGGGCTATAATAAAATAGAATATCTGATTTGTTTTGTTTTTGTCTATGATATTTCTGACGGTGGGTATCTCACTAGGTTGGATGATCCATATGCAGGTTTCTGCGAACCGGAAAGGAAGTTAGAATATGCCGAAATTTTATGACGGGGATATTCCCAAAAGTCCAAGAATTCCCAGATTGATTGAACATTTGTATGCCAAGATGCCTGAGATTGAGGCGGATCGGGCTGAAATTTTGACCAAAAGTTATCAGGAAACGGAAGGGGAGCCGATCATCACCCGGCGTGCCAAGGCTTTTGAACGGATTTGCCGGGAACTGCCGATTATCATCCGCCCTGAAGAGCTGATTGTGGGAAGCAATACCCAGGCTCCCAGAGGTTGCCAGGTTTTCCCGGAATACTCTTTTGAATGGCTGGAAGCAGAGTTTGACACCGTGTCCACCCGTACTGCCGACCCATTCTATATCTCAGAGGATACCAAAAAACGTCTTCATGAAGTGTATAAATATTGGAAGGGCAAAACCACCAGTGAACTGGCTACCTCCTATATGGCTCCTGAGGCGCTGCTCGCCATGGAGCACAACATCTTTACGCCCGGAAACTATTTTTACAATGGCATTGGCCATTTTACTGTCAAATATGAGGAAGTGCTGGCCATCGGCTTTGAGGGGATTGCAGCCAAAGCCCAGAAGGCGCTGGATGCCTGCAAGGTTTCCGACCCGGATTATGCCCGCCGCAGCCACTTCCTGCAAGCGGTGATTACCTGTGCCAACGCGGCTGCGGAGTATGGCCACCGCTACGCGCTGCTGGCGCTGGAAATGGCCCAGAAGGAGACCGATTCCAAGAGAAAGATGGAGCTGCTGCATATTGCCGAGGCCTGTGCCCAGGTGCCCGGCAAACCAGCCCGCAGCTTCTATGAGGCTTGCCAGTCCTTCTGGTTTGTACAGATGCTGCTGCAGACCGAGTCCAGCGGCCATTCCATCTCCCCGGGACGGTTTGACCAGTATATGTTTCCTTATTACGATGCCGACATGAAAGCCGGAAAGATCACCAGAGAGTATGCCCAGGAGCTGATGGACTGCATCTGGGTCAAACTCAACGATCTCAACAAGGTTCGTGACGCCGCCTCCGCCGAAGGGTTTGCAGGATACAGCCTGTTCCAGAACCTGATCGCCGGCGGCCAGAATGAGGAAGGGGACGACGTGACCAACGATCTGTCCTTTATGTGTCTGGAAGCCTCGATGCACGTTATGCTTCCTGCGCCCTCCCTCTCCATTCGGGTATGGAACAAAACCCCTGATGAATTTCTCATCAAGGCAGCCAAGCTGACCCGTACGGGTATTGGTCTGCCCGCTTACTATAACGATGAGGTGATTATCCCCGCAATGATGAGCCGTGGGGTATCCCTGGCCGATGCCAGAACCTACAATATCATCGGCTGTGTGGAGCCGCAGAAGGCTGGAAAGACCGACGGTTGGCACGATGCCGCCTTCTTCAATATGTGCCGTCCACTGGAGATGGTTTTCTCCAACGGTATGGAAAACGGCGTACAGGTAGGCCTGCAAACCGGAGATATCGCCCAGATGACCTCCTTCCAGCAGTTCTATGACGCCTACAAGGCTCAGATGAACTACTTTATCTCCCTGATGGTCAATGCGGATAACGCCATCGATGTGGCCCATGCCGAGCGCTGCCCGCTGCCCTTCCAGTCCTCGATGATCGACGACTGTATCGGTCGGGGCAAATCGCTGCAGGAGGGCGGCGCCATCTATAATTTTACCGGTCCTCAGGGCTTTGGCATCGCCAATATGACCGATTCCCTCTATGCCATCAAAAAGCTGGTGTTCGAGGAGAAAAAGCTGACCCTCACCCAGTATAAGGAAGCGCTGGAAGATAACTTCGGAAAAGGTCTTTCCAAAGAGCGGGTACAGCAGCTGACTACCGAGATTGTGAAGAATCTGATGGCTGCGGGACAGCAGCTCAACGCCCAGGAAATTGCGTCCATCTCCCGCACCGTAGCCCAGCAGCGGGTATCGCCTGAGAAACAGAGAGAATACGATCAGCTGTTGGAATGGATCTCCCAGGTGCCCAAATACGGCAACGACCTGGATGAAGTGGATCTGTTTGCAAGGGATGTGGCCTATACCTATACCAAACCTCTGGAGCAGTACCGCAATCCTCGGGGAGGACAGTATCAGGCGGGACTGTATCCGGTGTCCGCCAATGTACCGCTGGGTGCGCAAACCGGCGCAACCCCCGATGGACGTCTGGCCAATACCCCCATCGCCGACGGCATTGGGCCTGCCAGCGGGCGGGATGTCAAAGGTCCTACCGCAACCGCCAACTCGGTGGCCAAGCTGGACCATATGATCGCCTCCAACGGAACCCTGTTCAACCAGAAATTCCATCCCTCCGCCCTCAGCGGCATCGAGGGGCTTCAGAAATTCGCCGCTTTGATCCGCGCCTTCTTTGACCAGAAGGGAATGCATATGCAGTTTAACGTGGTCAGCAGAGAGACGCTGCTGGACGCCCAGGCCCATCCGGAAAAATACCGCAATCTGGTGGTGCGTGTGGCGGGTTACAGTGCATTGTTCACAACCCTTTCCAAGTCGTTGCAGGATGATATTATCAACCGCACTACCCAGGGATTTTAATGGAGTGCCGGCGTCCTGTTTTCATCCCAATAATCAATGAAAGAGACGAGAATATGGAGCGAGATTTTTTACAGATACGCGGCAGAATATTTGATATACAGAAATATTCTATCCATGACGGCCCGGGTATTCGTACCATTGTGTTTCTCAAGGGATGTCCGCTGCGGTGCCGGTGGTGCTGCAATCCGGAATCTCAGGAGCGGCAGATACAGACCATGGTGGTCGCGGGAAAGCCTAAAATCATCGGACAGGATGTCAATGTGGTGGAAGTGATGGACGAAGTGCTCAAGGACCGTTTCTACTTCCGGCGCAGCGGCGGCGGGTTGACCCTTTCCGGGGGTGAGGCGCTGTTGCAGATGGATTTTGCTTCGGCTTTGCTGGAATATGCGAAAGATCATGGAATTACTACCGCCATTGAATCAACTGGGTTTGCCCAATTTTCCCAGATTCAGGAAAAAATTCTTCCATATCTGGATACCTTCCTGATGGATATCAAGCATATGGACAGCGAAAAGCACCAGCATTTTACGGGGGTACCCAATGAGCAGATTCTGGAAAACGCCCGTAAGATCGCTCAGAGCGGACAAAATTTGGTGATCCGGGTTCCGGTGATCCCCAGTTTTAATGCTACCCCGGAAGAGATTACGGCGATTGCCCGTTTTGCCCAAAGTTTGCCGGGTGTGACCCGGCTGCATCTGCTTCCTTACCATCGTCTTGGAACCGACAAATATGATGGTCTGGGCCGAAAATACACCCTCTCTGCCATTGAACCGCCTTCCAACGAACATATGGAACGGTTGGCCAAGGCAGCCGCTGTGACAGGACTGCACGTCCAGATCGGCGGATAGGATCCAATCGCAATATAATAAATATAACAGCCCTCTATGCCGGAAAGCCGTTGGCGGACAGGCATAGAGGGCTGTTTTTGTTTGAACAGATAGATTTTGGTTGGATGTGGGGGGAAACTCAGCGCAGCAGTATCCAGATTGTGGCTGCCGAAAATACCAGCTGTACGGCGGCGAAACGGAAAACCGTATGGGTGTTGGACCAGTCCTTATTTTTCCGTACATGGTCATGGATGGGGGTACGGATATTTTTTAGAATATGGATCTTCAGAAACCGCAGCAGGGCGATCTTGGCAAGTCCGGCTCCTCCGTCAACGATCATGACCAGTGCAGCCAGCAAATAGAGGAAAGGATCCCCGGTTTTCAGCGCAGCCACAGCAATGAAGAAACCCAGAGCCCGGGATCCGGCGTCCCCCATCATCAGCAGGCTGGGGGTAGCGTTAAACCACAGATACCCCACCAGACAGGCCATCAGTACCGTTATCACAAAGCGGAAAGCGGTATCCATCCCGGTAATCTGCCCGGCCAGCAGCAGTGTCCCAAGGGTGATCAGCGAGAGGGTGCCCAACAGACCGTCCACACCATCGGTGCAGTTGGTCACATTGATGGAGACCCAAATCAGAATGACTGCCGCCAGGCCAAAAAGCAGCGGCGGTACGGTCCACTGTAAATCCAGCAGGGAAATGGTAATGGTAGTTCCGTTGCACCGAATGTAGGTAACGGCGGCGATCACGGCAACAATCAGATCCAAAAGGCCTTTTTTATATTCGTTCCATGGAACAGAGGAACGGTCATCCAGATAGCCGGTGAGCATCTCTGCAACGGTGAGCAGCAAATAGATGGCAATCTCTATGTTTTTGCCCACAAACAGCATCCCAATTACCGCAAACACCAAAATGAAAATCAGTCCTGCGCCTCTGGGTTTGCCTGCGGAGAGGTTTCCCTGATGGGCAAATTCCCGTCCTCCATCCCGAGGAAGTTCATTCATCAGGCAGTAAAGCAGCAAAGCGGTTCCCAGAAATGCGGCCAGTACTCCTGCGAACCATACGGTTGGGAGGTTGGCGGCACCTATTCCATCGAAAAGCATATTGATTTGATCTTCCTTTCTGTTTACCTTTGATCCAGCTTTGGGGTTATCTCCATTGTAACGCGGTTTTTGTAAAATGAAAAGCAAAAGATAGGAGCTTTAACAATTTTTTATTTTTCGGCGGCACTGCGGCACTGCGGCACTGCAATAATTTTTGCCGGCACAAAAATAGGGCTACAGCCTACGCTGTAGCCCTACGAAAATCAGATGACCAGCAAACCGATTATCTGGCGTTGTAACGATCCAGAGCGTTTTGCTTGATCTCGATGGCACGAGCAATGTTCATCTTGTTGATCTGCTCAATGAAAGCATCGAACTCGTCAAAGGACTTGGTGCCAGTGACGAACTGAACCTGCTGCTCTTTGATGTAGGTTTCGATATCGTTCATGATGCTGGAGTACTCAGTGGCCTCCTCGGTGGTGTGAACAATGGGAGGCATCTTAGTGGACTGATGCTCCTGATCGCTCCACAGAGCCAGAGCGTCCTTCTGCTGCTGGGTCTCATAGTACTGCAGGATATAACCAGGATCCTGAACGAAGGGACCGGAACCGGTAGCTCTTACATAGTAGCCCAGAGTATCGGAAACGGACTTGCCATCGGGATCGTTGAACATAGCCTCGGTATAGGTGGGAACACCGTCAACCATGGTGTAGCTCTCGCCCTCGATACCGAAGTTGAGCAGCATATGGCCAGCCTCGGTGTAACCGTAATCCAGGAAGCGGGCAGCGGTCTCAACGTCTTCGCACTGGGTGGTGATCATTGCCCAGCCGTTGGAGTCGGAGAACTCAAACTGCACGTTGTTGCCGTGCTTATTGGTGGTGCCTTTTTCCAGAACAGGGTATTTCAGACCGGTCAGGTCGTAGGAAGCGGGCTCAGCGGGTTTAGCAGTGAGCCAAGCGCCCAGATAAGAACCGCCGGAACCGTAGGTAGCACCGGAAACACCAGTCAGAATGTTGGTGTCCAGAATCTGACGGGTAGAAGAAGGATAGTTGGGATCCAGCAGACCCTCGGTATACCAGGCGTTCATCTGCTGCAGGAAAGCCTTGTAACCGTCTCTCAGGTAGCCGTACTCAACGGTACCGTTCTCGTTAACAAAGGTGTTAACGGTTTCCCAAGCGTACATCATACGATCCAGATCCGTGGAAGCGGCAAAGCACAGAGGAACGGTAGCGCCGCACTGATCTCTAAATCCGGTCAGCATAGCGGTCCACTCGTCGATGGTCTCAGGCAGCTCCATGCCCAGTTGATCCAGCCAGTCCTTACGAACGATAGGACCGGAGGAAACCTGAAGCAGGGGATCGGGACGAATGAAGGGGAACAGCAGATACTGTCCGTCATCGTTCTTCACCTGACGGTCAATTTCGGGGTTCTCCTGCAGGTAGTTGTACAGGTTGGGGGCATACTGGGGCAGGATCTCGGTCAGATCAATGATGATACCGTCATCCAGCATGGTGGCAGGCAGTGCATACTTGGACTCGATGATGTCCGCGTAGTCGCCGGAAGCCAGCATCAGGTTGAAGTTTTCCTGCTCCTGACCAACAACGGGATGGATGAACTCGATGGTAACACCGGTATCCTCCATCATCTTCTGCCACATGGGCAGTTTGGCGTTGTTGTCGTTGTAGTTGGAGACGCTTACGCCAACCCAGTAGGTCAGGGTCTTGTCGCCTTCCATGGGATAGGAGAACTCGGTGCTAGCAGCCTCACTGCTGGTAGAAGCAGTTTCGCTGGAAGCCGCAGAAGAGTCTGCGGAGCTGGAAGCAGCAGAGCTGCTGGCAGTAGAAGACGAAGACTGAGAGCAAGCCGCCATAGAGACGAGCATTGCAGCCGCCAACGCTACTGCCGATACTTTTTTGACAGACATTGGAATATTCCTCCTTAAAAGATGGACAATCACCGCGAAAATGCAGCGGTTGTCATATCCAAATCTATGAAGGTTCCAGGAGCCTTCTCAAGGAACCCCATAGATTTTAACAAAACTGATACGAAGGGGAATTAACCCTTCAGGGAGCCAACCATAACACCCTTGACAAAGTATTTTTGCAGGAACGGATACAATACAAGGATGGGCACGGTTGCAACCACAATAGTTGCGTATTTGATTGTTTCTGCTAACAGTGCCTGATCCTCAGAAGAACTTCCTGCCATATCGCCCATATTGGCGGTAATAAGAATCTGGCGCAGGAACAGCTGTAAAGGCTGCTTGGCGGGATCGCTCAGGTAAATAGAAGCATTGAACCAAGCGTTCCAATGACCAACACCATAGTACAAGATCAGTACGGCAATGGTGGGCATGGTAACGGGAATCATAATTTTGAAAAGTACTTGCAGATGGCTTGCACCCTCCAGACGGGCAGATTCTTCCAAGCTGTCTGGTACGGCCGCCATAGCGGTTCTCATGATGATCATATTGAAGGTATTGATCGCGCCGGGGATAATCAGAGCCAGACGGCTGTTGTAAAGACCCAGACCTCTGACTACCAAATAGGTGGGGATCATACCGCCGGAGAAATACATGGTGAAAACAATCATGATGGTGATAACCCGGGTAAACATGAGTCCCTTTCTGGAAAGGCCATAGGCACAAAGCACCGTCATCACGATGTTGAATGCAGTTCCGAACAGAACATAGATGATGGTGTTCTTATAGCCGGTCCAAACACGGGGGTTTTGCAGAACGCTTTCATAAGCATCCAGCGACAATCCCTGCGGGGAAAGCAGCATTCCGGAGTGAGCCATCAATTTTGCCGGTTCACTAAAAGAAGCGAAGATAACATACAAGAACGGATATAGCATTATGATGCAGAGAAGAAACATGAAAATAACATTAAAAACGTCAAATATACGTTCCGGCAAGCCGATTTTAATTTTATTATTTGCCATTTGTTTCTACCTCCTTACCACAGACTGGTTTCGCTGAGGGTGCCACTGATCTTATTGACAATGGCAACGATCACGAAGTTAATAACCGAGTTAAACAGGCCAACCGCAGTGGCGTAACTCTGGTCGTTTTCAATCAAACCTTTTCTGTAAACGAAGGAGCTGATAACATCGGCGGTCTCATAAGTAGTCTCGTTGTACAGAAGGATAATCTTTTCCTGGCCAACGCTGAGGATTTGGCCAGTACGCATGATAAACTGGATGATAATGGTAGGAATAATGCAGGGGATGGTAATATGGAGGGTCTGTTTCCATTTACCGGCACCATCGATCTCGGCAGCCTCATACAACTGCTGATCCACACCGGTCAGCGCAGCCAGATAAATGATAGAGCCCCAACCTACACCTTGCCATATATTGGATATTACATAAATTGGGACAAACAAATCCGGGTTTTGCAGCATATTTTGTTTGGGGAAACCAAACAGGCTAAGAACCTGGGTAACAACGCCGTTGTCACGGACAAACAGGGTGATCATACCACAGAGAACCACCATGGAAATGAAGTGGGGAAGATAAACGATGATCTGTACCACACGGGCGTAATACTTATTCTTCAGTTCGTTGATCAGCAACGCCAGCAAAACAGGCGCCGGGAAGCCCCAAATCAAAGTGGAAATACTGATGGTTACGGTATTTCTCAATACACGAGTGAAATAGTAACTGTTAAAGAAAGAAATAAAGTGTTTGAATCCTACCCAACGTGCTCCTTCACCAAACATTGGACGGCTGGCACGCCAATCCTGAAACGCGATAACGGTGCCGCCCATGGGCGCATAGTGGAAAATCAGATAGAAAATCACGACAGGAAGAAGGATCAGATAGATCTCGTAGTTCTTTTTAATGTCGCGCACAGCCCTGGCTGTAAAAGACATATTCCTGCCGGCGGAGGCAGTTGCCTTTTTGGAACCGCTCATTGTACAACCTCCTTGAAGATAATTGGTGGAAACAAACGGGACGTGACACAAAACGCCGGAATGCACGATCACGGTTATCTACTGCACCATGTGTTTCGACAACTGTTTAGTTCCTGCGTCTGCCACATCCTGTTCACATTTGCGCCACACTTTTGATATATCCACTATAGCACGTGCTTGGGACAAATAACATAGACATATTCACAAAACGGTGGACAATTTCTGCAAATCCTTGTGGGCGTTCACGTTATTTTAGGGACATTCCCTGCTCTATGTCCGTAATTTTACAGATTTTGGCTGCAATTTCCACAAAAATGCTTCGGCTTTCTTGCAAAATTGTTATGAGTTTGTGATGGCCCTTACATGGTAAATATGATGATGATTTTTGGGAGGATCATTCAAAAAAGGAAAGGATGATGCATTCTTTCGACCAGAAATGGTTGCGAAAAGAACCTTTATACGATATACTATAACACAATAGTTTACATATAAAGGAGAGATATTGCGGTTCTTCTCGTTACTAATTGTTATTTCTGCATTTAATTATACTTATTGCATATATTATTGGCCGTCCGCTGTCCTACATATCCTTTTTGGTCCGCAAACCGGCCTTCCAATAATCCCAAAGGAGACGATCAGGCTTGACCAATCCTTTTAATGGACAAAAGCACAGCGTTGTGCTGTACTGGTCCTTTTCCTATACAATAATTTTGCTTTTATCCCTGGCGATTATGCTGGTGGTGTATACTGCCACCCAGAAAACCATAAAATTTCAGAGCGCCGAGGCCAACGAGGAGGCCATGTCCAGCATGGTTCGGCAACTGGACAATCAAATTGTCTATACGGCCAGCATTCTTTATGAGCTTCAGCAAAACTATACGCTGATCCGTCTCAATGGGTATGAGGGGGTTTTCAGTGATCTGCCTTCTTATGAACTGTATGAGGCGTATACCCGGTTGGGGGATGCTCAGCTGTCGTTGGATTTTGTCAATGAGATGATGGTGTATTATCCCCGCACCGATACCATGGTGTCGTCCGCAACGGTGGTGCCGGCGGACAAGTATTTTCAGGTTTTCCTTGCACCCAAGGGATTTGCCTATACCTCCTGGAGAGCTGCTTTTGAGAATGTACAGCAGAAAAAGTCCATGGCCCTTTACAGTGATCTGGACGGAGCGTCCCAGGCGCCCCTTTCCTATCTGGTATGGCCCCATCGCAATGGAACCAAGTTTATCGCTGTGATTGATCCTGCCAGGCTGCTTTCCAACGTTCAGCCGTCGTCCAGCAACCTCTACATTGTGGATGATGTGGGGCGCTTTGTGGCCCAGGCGCCCTCCAACCGTGTTTCCTGGGAAATGTTCGGTTTTTCTTTGCAGCAGCTGCGGTCTCAGCAGCCGATGGTGGTGGAACAGCCGGATGGAAATGACTCCTATATGGTTTCCTGCATCTATTCCGGTGCCACTAACTGGTATTATATCGTTGCCACCCCTCTTGGGGATTATTATTCCGACTATTTTTGGGTACAGCAGTTTACCATCATTGGAATTGTGTTTTATCTTCTGGCGGCGGTTGTGATCGTATTGATGAGCGTGCGCAGCCATTACCGTCCCATCCGCCAGTTGGTACAGGATATGGAGAGCAACCGTTTGCGGTATCTCCCCAGAGGAAACGAATATATCTTTCTCTCCGACAGTTTTGCCGGGCTTCGTAAGGAGCAGTCGGCACTCCTCTCTCGGTATCGAGACCAGGAATGGTGTACCGCAGTGATGGGGCGCAGCATGGTGGGAGAATATCCGGTGAATCAAAAGGTTTTGGAAGGACTTCGGGAATACTTCAGCAACAGCCGGATCCCCACCCATTTTTTGGATTATTCCGACCAGGAAGGTGGGATGCCCAGCTGTTATTTAACGGTTTTTTATATCTGCGATTACGGCGCTCGCACTGGAAGTGAGATGCGGGCGGATCCCACATCCTCCACCATGGAGGATTACTATACCTATTCCCGGATGATGCTTTATCGAACCCTCACTGAACAGTTTACCTCCCCCGACGGATATCAACAGGCGCTTTACGCCCTGCACGTACCGGTACAGAATCTGTATATTTCGGTGATCTTTACCCAGGTGGAAAATGCCCATCAGTTGCTGGAGGATATCGCCCACCGTGTCTGTGAGACGGTCAACGCCCAGGTATATATGGAGACCAGATATGTTACCGGTGCCCATCCTTACCCGTTGGATCAGCTTGCCCAGAGCTATCAGGATCTTTTGCGTATGACGGTGCAGCAGGAACAGCAGGAACAAAAAACGGTATCCGACCTTAGGGATCTTCCCAATCGGGAGCAGTCCAGACCGGAGATTTTAGGGGAGAACGACCGGAAATATCTGGAACGGATGATTCGCCTGAACAACATCCCCCAACTGCGGGATACTTTGATCCGTCTTTTCCGGGGCTATACTTTGGTGGGAACAGCCACCATTTTACAGGCGGACTTTCTGTTGTTCATCTCTGCCATGGCCAACTTTTCCACTGAGCTGGTATCGCAGATGCATTTGGATGAAAATCTATATCTTCCTAAAATTACCAGATGCCTCAATGATGTTATGACGGGAGACAATCCTATCCGCACCCTTCGCAGGGTACTCCGGCTGTTTCAGGATATTTCGGATGCGTTCTGTACCAGCAGTATGCATCTGGAGGAGACCCGCCAGCAGAGAGTGACCCGTCAGGTCCGCTCCTATATCCAGCAGAATTTTCATGACCCCAACCTTTCGCTGAGCATCATCTCCAACCATTTTGAGATGAACGCCGCTCAGCTATCCCGCATCTTCCGAGAAAACAACGAATACGGTATCCCGGATTATATCAATCGCATCCGCATTGACCACGCCAAGACGATTCTATGCAGCGACCGGTATACCAATCTGGACGATCTTGCCACCCAGGTGGGATATAACAACACCAAAACGCTGATGCGGGCCTTTAAGCGTTTTGAGAGCATGACACCGGGACAATATAAGGAGCTGTATCGGGAGAACAATGCGGCTCCTCCCCGTGATCAGCAGGAATAGATGGGTTTTGAAGGAATTTTTATTGGAAGGTTCCCTGAAAAGATAGAATTTACATTGTTATTTTGTACAAAACGAAGTATAATATAGCAAAGACGGCATGATTGGCACAGATGTTCACAATCGATACCAATTAAGAGGAGAATTTGATATGAAAAAGAATACGTGGATTTCCTTGATTGCACTGGGCGTGGCCACCGTAGGGGTGCTCATCGCACTCATCGCATTTTTCAAGCGCAACCGCTGTACCCTGTGTGAGGATTTTGAGGATGAAGAGATGCCGGACCTCTCCGATGACGAGGAGATCTCTTTTGATCAGGATGCTGCGGAGTGTACCCTGGGCTGCGAAGATTGCGAGGACTGTGAGGAGACCTGCTGCGCCCAGCAGGAGATTCCTCCGGAAGCGGTTGTGGAGGAAAAGAAATGACCTCACTGCTGTGTGAATGGAACTGACCAGCGTGATCCCATGATAAAGGCGGACCCTGTTGACGGGGTCCGCCTTCGTTTTTAGGCAAATATACAGATGACGGTAGCCTGGATAGGCTCGCCGGCGCTGTAGGAAGATACCGATACCTGTATCTGGGAAAAAATGCTTTCCCGCAACAGCGAGCGGCGGTAGGCCACCAGGAATTTGGCATTTTCACAGCTGATGGTCAGCGAGACGGCGTGATTTAAAAATTCTACCTTCTCCACCAGAATACCTGGGTTCATCCCTTTCCAAAGGCTGATGAATGCGCCTTGGGGGTTGTAGGGGATATTTTCAAAACGGATCATGGCGTCGGCCAGCCCCAATCCAAAGCTGGCGGCAAAACGCAGCTGATTGTCGATGAGCTGTAGCCCAAACCCTCGGGTGACCGTTTGTTCCTGTAAAATCCAGAGCGCGGCGTCGTCGGCCTTCTGATCCACATATTCCCTGGCCTTTATCGCGGTGAACCGGGCGGAAAAGAACACCAGCAGCAACAGCAGCAATCCGGCAATCGCCTGCCGGGGTTCGAGAAAGGGACGGGGAAAGGTACCCCTCTGGATGGCGCGAAAGAGACGCTTCATCTATATTACTCCTTTTTTTCCCATCACTGGTCCAGCAGGTAATCCCAGTATTCCTCCAGGCATAAATCCAGTTCCTGCATTTTTTGGGCGTGTTCCACCCCCACATAGCGATAATGCCATGGCTCGTAGGTGATCCCGGTGATCTCCTGTTTGTCCTCCGGATACCGCAGGATAAATCCAAACTCGGCGCAGTGCTCAGACAGCCAGGTAAAAGCGGGGAAGTCCTCAAATTCATGCATCAGGTCCCCATAGACCTGATCGTAATCCCGGGAAACCACGTCGATGGCCAGACCGGCGTTGTGCTCGCTCTGGCGGGGCGGGGCAACCCATCGGGCCGCTTCCACCGCCGCGTCCTCCTCGCTGTATCCCAGCGCCTGATATTCGCTGACCTTGCTGGTATACAGATAATCGCTGCGCTCCACCGTGCGGTAGGTGGAGACGATCCGAAGGGAGTAACCGGCAGCCCTTCCCGCCTCCAGCATCTCGGTCAGCGCCTGGGCGGCGCGGGCGTCGAAGGTAAAGTTGTCCTCGATAACCGCCTTCTCAAAGGTGTAATCTTCCGGCAGCAGATGATCGGCGTTGACCAGCATCAGGCGCCAATCGTCGTTGGGATCGATTTTTTGGGGCTGAGGTTCGCTGGAGGAGGATGATGATGAGGAGGAAGAGGAGACAGGCGCCTGCGGGGCAGAGGGACCGGCGGAGGCCGGAGCCGATGGGGAACTGTCGTTGGGAGTGGAACCGGAAACCACGCTCTCCGATTCCACCGGGATTTGGGAAACATCGGTGCTGACGTCGCTGCTGAAAGCGATATCCAATATTCCGCTTTCTCCCACCAATATCAGTCCCGCCAGCATTGCCGCTGCGGCGAGGATGAGCAGAGCTTGCTTCATAAAAAAGATTTCATTCCTTTCTGAATCTGAGCAAAACAGGAAATATACGGGGATCTGTGGGCCGGCCACCGGCCCAATGGACGGAAACGGTGAGAATCAGAGGTTCCCGCTTTGGTACATCAGCACCGAGAGCGCCGCCAGAGGGGCCGTTTCACAGCGCAGGATCCGGTTCCCAAGAGATGCGTCGCAGATCCCTTTTTCCAAAGCTTGTTGGATTTCCTGCTGCTCGAAACCGCCTTCGCTCCCCACTAAGATGGCGGCGGAGCGCCACTGTCCGCGGAGAACGTCCCGCAGCGGCTGGCGGCTGTGCTCATAGAACACCATAGGTTTTTCATACTGCAGCATCTGTTCCAGCGCCTGTTCCAGCGTCAGGATGGGTCCGAATACCGGTATGATGCCGCGCCCGCACTGTTTGGCGGCTTCGTAGGCGATCTTCTGATATCGTTCCTGCTTTTTGGCGAAGGACTTGGCGTCGGGGCGGGAGATACAGCGATGGGTCAGTACCGGATGGATTTCCGAAACCCCCAGCTCCACCGCCTTTTGCACAATCCATTCCATTTTATCCCCCTTGGGGAGCGCCTGAAACAGCGCGGTATGTACGCTGGGCTCGGCGATACAGGGGTGCTTTTCTCCCAGCGATACAATCACCTGTTGGGGGGTTACCGATTCAATGATACCAGGATAATCACCGGAATGTTTGTCGCAAAGGGTCAGCTCTTCCCCCGGATGCATCCGAAGGGATTTGGCGATGTGCATTGCATCCTCCCCGGTGATGATCCCCTGATGCCTGTCAATCTGGTCGGTAAAAAATCTTGGCATAGCTCCTCCTTGGCAGATCAGCGGCGGGTGGCGGTGGCGGTGGCGGTGGCGGCCATGGCGCACCAGCCCTTTTCCTCCCGGCTGTCGATAACCTGATAACCGTGGGATGCTAAAGCCTCCACAACCTCTTCTCTGCGGGTATCAATGATGCCGGAAACCAGCACAATTCCGTTCTCTTCCAAAAACTTGCCCACATCCGGGATCAGCCGGATGACCACGTCCGCCACAATGTTGGCGCATACCACCTGGTATCTGCCGCTTACCTTATCGGTCAGATCCCCACAGAGATAGGTGGTTTTCTCCTGTACCCGGTTCATCTCGGCGTTTTCCTGTGCCACTTTCACCGCGGTGGGATCGATATCCACCCCCACCGCGTGTTTGGCCCCCAGCAGCACGCCGCAGATGGAGAGGATGCCGCTTCCGCATCCCACATCCAGCACCTCCATGCCGGGCTTTACAAATTTTTCCAGCATCTGCAGGCAGAGACGGGTGGTCTCATGGGTACCGGTGCCAAAGGCCAGGCCCGGATCCAGCCGGAGCATCACATCCCCCTCTTGGAGAGAACAGCTCTCCCAGGAGGGGCACACTACAATATGTTCCCCAATGCGGACGGGGTGATAGTATTTTTTCCATCCGAAGGCCCAATCCTCCTCCTTGATGGCGTCGGTACGCAGAGCGTGTGGGATATTTTCCCCGTCCAGCCGCTCCCGCAGGAAGGAGAGGGCCTCCGCCGGATTTTCCTCCGGGCTGATATAGATATGAATGACAGCTACCTCCCGGTTTTTGGCCATCAAATCCTCGTCGATCAGGTCAATATGGGCAATCTTGGGGGCCTGTTCCATCAGGTCGGAATAATCCTCGATATAGATCCCATAAGGAACCACCATCTGGGCGATGGCGGAGGCCTGTTCCACCTGGGATACTGGGATCTCAATCTGTATTTCGGTCCAATCGTTCATGATGCAATATTCCTTTCTTATTCTGGACATATGTACAGCGGCCTGGTAAGGCCGCTGGGAAGGGCTGAATCAGCCTTTCATCATACACGCCACCGTCTCCATCATATCCCCGACGGTGTGCAGGGCGTGGTTGGCGGCGCGTTTCATCTTTCTGCGTTTGGCGGCGGGGGAGTGGGAAAAGAGATAAGCGGCGGTACCGACGGCGGCGGTTACCATAATGCCGGAAACGGCGGAGGAAATCATTCGGTTCATTGTTTTTTCTCCATTCTGGTATAAAGGGATTGACACCCGATACCTGAGTTACTCACCGGCAACAACCGGCTGTATCGGTAGTTTTCCCCGTATCTGTCAGAAAAACCAAAACCGTTTCCGGGGGTTTCTGGTAAAAAGCGGCTGACTACCGGATGGTGCAGTCTCCAAACAGCGAAAAGCACCGCACATACATCACCGGCATGGCCCGGCTGTTGACCAGTTTGCGCTTATCTTTGCAGGACCCAAAGAGGGGGATGGAGGTGACCGATAGGTTGGAGACATAGGGTACCTCCAGTTTGGCGGAACCGAACACCGAAAACAGGGTTACCGAGATGGTGTCCCGATAGTCGGCGTCCCGCAGCAGCAGCTTTGCATCCCCAAAAATCGCCAAAGCGATGCCGCCGGAGAGGGCCTGGCAGCTGCTGGTGGTTTTGGAGGAGCCGAAAAAGGCGATGCTGCGGGGGAAACTGTCGCTTCCCGCCTGGGCCAGAGGGCCGGACGGCGGCACTGCCCTGGGAGAAGTACTGGGACGGGGAGCCGGACGGTTTTTGACAGCGCCCCGGTAGGTATTTTCCCCGGGACGGGTATAGTGCTTTTGCGGATCCCATCCTTTTTGTGGGCGGGAATTCCCGGCGGAGGTGGGCGGCGTCCAGCCTTTCTGCTGTGTGGAGGCGGAAGCGGACTGTGGCTGTGGCCGTTGCGCAGCCGCCTTCTGAGGGGAGAAAGGGCTGTCCTGCTGTGGCGGTGACGGTGGAGAAAGTTTTTCCTTTTCCTGCGTTTTCCCGGCAGGCAGCGCCATTTTTTTGCGCTGACGCCAGGCGGTCAGCTCCACTACGCATCCTCCCGCAAAGCTGGCGGCGGCGGTATACAGGATGCTTTGGGGCAGCATCCCCTGGGGGATCTTTCCCAATCCATCGGCAAACAGCAGCAGCCCGGCGGCCAGCAGCGCCAGGGCCGGACGGGAATAACCGTTGAGGGCGAACATGGTCAGGGAGGGCAGGATCAGCAGCAGCGTCCACCAGCCCTCAAAGTAAAGAGGCTGCAAAAAGGGCAGCAGCCCCAGAGCGTAGGGCACAAACCCAATGGCCAGCGCCCCGCAGAGCAGGGAACAGAGGGCCACAATGTATTTTCGGAACATAGGCGAATCCTCACCGCTGAGCCGGAATGGCTTCCAGCATTTCATAAGAGAGTTTTCCGAGAATGGCTGCCCCCTCCACAATCTGCGGGTCGGTGGGGGTGGAGAAGTTTACCCGGAAGGAACTGGAGGGGTCCTCCTCCCGGGCGTTGAAGGCGTTTCCGGGAACCACTGCCACCTTTTGCTCCACCGCTTTGCGGCAGAATTCCAGCATATCCACCTGCTGGGGTAGGGTGCACCAGAGGAACAGCCCGCCTTCGGGACGGGTGTACTGGATGGCGGGATGCAGGTGTTTGTCCAGTTCAGAGAGCATCAGGGCGCATTTTTTGGCGTAGATTTTGCGGATGCTGGCGATGTGGGCGTCGATGTCGTAATCGTCCACAAAGCGCTGGCAGATCATCTGGGAGAGGATGGTGGTGTGCACGTCGGAGCACTGTTTGGCAACGGTGATCTTGGAGATCAGGTCCCGATGGGCGCAGACATATCCCACCCGGATGCCCGGCGCCAGGATTTTGGAAAAGCTGCCGCAATAGATGACCCGTCCCTCGGTATCCATCGATTTGATGGCGGGGATATCCTCCCCGGCAAAACGCAGGTTGCCGTAGGGGTTGTCCTCCAGGATGACAAAATCGTATTTTTTGGCCAGCTCCAGCACCGCCTTGCGTTTTTCCAAGCTCATGCAGGTGCCGGTTGGATTTTGGAAGTTGGGGATGACATAGAGCAGGCGGGTACGGGGATTTTGCTGTAAGGTGCGTTCCAGCGTCTCAATGTCAATGCCGCCCTGGGTTTGGGGGACGCCCACCAGGTTTACATGATAGGAGCGAAAAGCGTTGAGGGAACCGATAAAGCTGGGATTTTCACAGATCAGGGTATCCCCGTCGTCCAAAAGCACCTTGGCGGAAAGCTCGATTCCCTGTTGGGCGCCGGAAACGATGATCAGATCGTCATAGGGCTGTCCAATTTGATCGTGCTGAGCGATAAAGCGCTTCATCGTCTCCCGCAGGGCAGGATACCCCTCGCTGACCGAATACTGCAGTGCGGCGATGGGCTGATTTTTTAAGATATCGGCGGTAATTTCCGCCACGGCCTGGACAGGAAAAGCTTCGGGAGCGGGATTCCCGGCGGCAAAGGGGATGATCCCCGGCTGAGAGGTTGCTTTGAGGATCTCCCGGATGGCGGAGGGTTTGAGGGAAGCCATCTTTTCCGAAATATGAAAATTCATAGTTTGACACCTGCCTGTTTTTGGTTTTGTAACATAGAGAAGGTATTCTATAGATGGAAAATGCCGATGCCGCCTTGGCGGCTTTGGATTATTGTATCACAATTTATGCGGCATTTAAAGGGAATTTCCGTGAATAATCCTTCGGCGCGCGTCCCGCCCGAGGCGGTTCAAATGAAGGTTGACAGGGGCATCGGGTTCCGTTACCATTATAGTGAGGGACTGTGGGGGAATTGTTGCTTACAGCCGAAAGAGATTCCGAAACAGCACAGAAAGCGGGGAAAGTAATGACCATGTTGGAGAGCTCCGATCAAACGGTGGAGCGGCGGCCTTTTGATCCGGCCTCCTTTGATCCCGAGATTTTGCAGGGGGAATATCAGGAGATTGCCAATATGCTTCTGGCCTGTCACTGTGGAATCAAGGAGGTCCGGACCAAGCTGGAGATCCTCAGCGATGAGATGCAGCTGCAAAACAGCCGCAATCCCATTGAATATATCCGCAGCCGGATCAAAACCTTTGAAAGCATCGTGGGTAAACTCAAGCGCCGCGGACTGCCTATGACGGTGGAGGCGGCGCGCCGGGAACTGTATGACATTGCCGGGGTGCGGGTGGTATGTACTTTTGTGGATGATGTCTACCGCATTGCCCGGATGCTGGAGATGCAGGACGACATCAAAGTTTTGATTGTCAAGGACTATATCCGCAATCCCAAGCCCAGCGGATATCGCAGCTATCATATGATTGTGGAGGTTCCGGTGTTCTTTTCCAACCACAGTGAATCGGTGCGGGTGGAGATCCAGATCCGGACCATTGCCATGGATTTTTGGGCGACGCTGGAACATCAGCTCAACTATAAGCGGGAACAGCCGGGCAGCGAGGAGATTGTGCGGCGGCTGCGGGCCTGTGCCGATTCCATCGCCAATACCGATCAGGAGATGCAGTCCATCCGGCAGACGCTGGAGCGTCTGAGTCTGCCGGTGCGGGACCAGGTGCAGGGAGCGGCAGGATTGGCGGCGTCCCAATCCCAGGGTACAGATCAGCCGTAGAATTACAAAATCCTGTAGGTTCTCCACCAATTCCACCAATTTTCCAACAACATCCTGTGGCAAACCGGTAGTTTCCCACTGCGACGGGAAATCCATCAAACACTTTTAACTATATTTTTGGGAGGTCGGATGTTATGAACAAGCTGACAGATTGTTTTACCCTGCGAAACGGCGTGAAGATTCCCTGCGTTGGGTTCGGAACCTTCAAAACGCCCAGCGGGGAGATCTGCGAGGAATCGGTGAAGGCGGCGCTGCGCTGCGGTTATCGCCACATCGATACCGCAGCCGCCTACCACAATGAGGCCAGTGTGGGAAAGGCCATCCGGGAAAGCGGGATCCCCCGGGAGGAGATTTTTGTCACCAGCAAGCTGTTTAACCCGGATCAGGGCTATGCCTCCACGCTGGAAGCCTGTGACATCTCCCTCAAGCTGATGGGATTGGACTATCTGGATCTGTACCTGATTCATTGGCCGATTCCCCAGCCCAAACACGCCCAGGACTGGCAGGAGCTCAACCATGAAACCTGGCGGGCCTTTGAGGAGCTGTACCGGGCAGGAAAACTGCGCGCCATCGGACTGAGCAATTATCTGCAGCATCATATTGAAACTATTGTGAAGGAAGCCACGGTGCTTCCCATGGTGGATCAGCTGGAGATCCATCCCGGTTATGGACAGGCCGAGACGGTGGCCTACTGCCAGCAGAACGATATTCTTCCCGAATCCTGGGGCCCATTGTGTCAGGGCAAGGCCTTTGGGCATCCGGTGCTGGAGGCGCTGGCGTCCAAATACGGCTGTTCTGTCTCCCAGCTGTGCATCCGCTGGAGCCTGCAGCAGGGCGTCCTTCCGCTGCCCAAATCGGTGCATGAGGAGCGCATTGCCCAGAACGCTCAGGTATTCGGCTTTGAGATTTCCCAGGAGGATATGCAGAAGATGGCCCAGGTGGAGGGAATCGGCCGTTGCGGCCGCCATCCCGACAGCATTCAGGATATGATCGATCTGTTCGGGGATAACCCCTGGCCCAACTGGACCCAGGAGCGGCGGGCATTGCTGGCGGCTCAGGCGGCTCAGGGCTAACCAATTTTTGCTCCATGGCGGGCAAGCTGATACATCAAAAGACAGGGACCGGCGAAACGCTTTCGCCGGTCCCATTTTGTTTGTTTCCAGAAAGATGGCTTATGCCTGGGCGTCCTTGAGCTGCTGGATGCCTTTGCGGATGCGGCGCAGCGATTCCTCTTTGCCCAGCATGGCGCAGATCTCGATGCCGCCGCCGGGGGTCAGAGCCTTGCCGCTGACGGCAACCCGTACCGGCCAGAGAAGATAGCCGTTTTTCACCCCCAGCTGTTGGATCAGCTGGAACAGGGCGTCGTGGATCGACTGCTCATGGAAGTCCTCCAGCTTTTCCAGCACCGGAAGCACCGCCTCCAGGATGGGAAGGGCGGTTTGCGGGTTGGTTTTCATCTTTTTGCTGGTATACAGCTCATTGCTGTACTCGGGAAGCTGGTCGATAAAGTCGATCTGCTCCGGGATTTCGCTGAGCACATTGGTGCGGGCCTGAAGCCCTTTGGCGATTTCCAGGGTATCCACGTTGGGATTCTTCACCGCCTGGCGGATCCAGGGAAGGGCCGCCTCGTGGAACTGCTCTACGCTCATACGGCGGATATACTCCCCGTTGATGTGGTTTAACTTGAGGATATCAAAGATGGCGGGGGATTTGGAGATGCCGTCCAGCGAAAACTCCTGCACCAGCTCCGGCAGGGTAAAGATTTCCCGCTCGGCGTTTTCCCCCTTGGGGCTCCAGCCCAGAAGGGCAATATAGTTGAGGATGGCTTCGGTGAGATAGCCCTTTGCCACCAGATCCTGGTAGGAAGCGTCGCCGTTACGCTTGGAGAGCTTTTCGGTGGCGTTTTTCATCACAGGGCTTACATGGACATATTTGGGGATTTCCCAGCCAAAGGCTTCATACAGCAGGTTGTATTTGGGGGAGGAGGAGAGGTACTCGGTGCCGCGGATGACATGGGTAATGCCCATCAGATGGTCGTCCACCACGTTGGCAAAGTTGTAGGTGGCCATCCCGTCGGCCTTGATGAGGATCTGATCGTCCAGCTCGCTGTTTTCCACCGAGATGTCCCCGAAGGTTTCGTCGTGGAAGGTGGTGGTGCCGGTGGTGGGCATCTTCTGGCGGATGACATAGGGAATCCCAGCAGCCAGCTTTTCCGCTACTTCCTCCTTGGAGAGGTTGCGGCAGTGGCCGTCATAGTGGGTGAATTCCCCGGCTTCCCGCTGTTTGGCGTGCATCTCGTCCAGCCGCTCCTTGTCGCAAAAACAGTAATAGGCTTTTCCCTTTTCAATTAGCTCCAGCGCATACTGCTTGTGCATCTTCATCCGCTCCGACTGGACATAGGGCGCTACCGGGCCGCCGATATCCGGACCCTCGTCCCATAACAGGCCGGTTTCCCGCAGGGTGTTGTAGATGACGTCCACGGCGCCCTCCACCAGGCGTTCCTGATCGGTATCCTCAATGCGCAGCAGGAATCTGCCGCCCTTGCTTTTGGCGAGAAGATAGGCATAGAGAGCGGTCCGCAGGTTTCCTACGTGCATATATCCGGTAGGACTGGGAGCGAACCTGGTTCTCACATGATCAAAGGTCATTGTTTTTCGTCCTTTCCAAAGTGAAATCGTTTTTATCGGTTTCGGGAGGTCATGCTTGCTCCCGATGAGGACAGTGCTCTGCGGTTATTATAGTTTTTCCCCTTACATTTGTCAACTTGTGCCCCATGTTGGCGGGAAGATGCCTTTTTCCTGCTGCCGCTGCTTTTTCCGGGGAAAATAGAGCTTATTTCCCTGCGGCACAGTGACAAACTCCGCCGCGGAGCAGCTGGTATAATCAGAGCATCGTCGGAAGGCGGAGACAACCTTTCAGTATATGTCTCTCCGGCCGGTTTTATGCGCCGCCGGACCTGCCCTCCAAAACAGAGCGTGACGTTTTCCCACTGCCGGAGGTTTGGCGGGGGAGAATTTGCCGGAAAGGGGAAGAACAATGGAAAACAGAGCGGATGTATACGGTGTGGGTGTGCTGGAAAAGGGAAAACAGCTGGCAAAGCAGTCCGCGGGGATGCTTCGCCTTATGGGCGTGGGATTTTTGGGGGTGCTGTTATCCAACGCGGCGCTGCCAGGGGGAGGTGCGCCGTTCGGCATTGCCTATGCGGCCGCCGCGCCCCAGGGGCTGCGGCTGGTGGCGGCGGTAGGGGCGGCGCTGGGATATCTGCTCCACTTTGCTTCCGGAACGGTGGGCTTTTTCAGTGTCCAGTGGCTTTCGCTGTTTGGAATTGGTTTGGCGCTGGGGATCGGCAGGGCCAGCCGGTGGATGGAGTCCCCCCGCAGCCGCCGGGAAAATTCCCGGTGGGCCTGGACGTTCGGGCTGGTGGGGACTGTGGTGGGAACGGCTGCGCCCCAGTGGATGCTGGGAGCGTTTACCCGCTTGACGGTACAGGATCTGATGAACCTGCTCAGCCAGGGGGTTGCCGCCATGGGGGCCTACTGGATCTTTGGCCAGACACTATCCCTGATTGCTGCAAGCCCGGGGCGGATCCCGCAGCGGCAGGGTACCGGCGCTGTTCTGGTCACCGCCGGGCTTGCGCTGGCGGCGCTCTCCCGCATCTGCATCTATGACCTGTCGCTGGGCAGAACGCTGGCCCTCACTGCGGTGCTGATATGCTGCAGCTGCGATAGGCTGTATGGGACTGCGGCAGGGGTGGCGGCGGGAGCTCTTACCGCCCTATGCGGCGCTCAGCGAGGGTTTGGCTATACCCTTCCCGGCATCTGGGGTCTGGGAGGGCTTTTGGCAGGGGTCTTCTCCCCGCTGGGGCGAGGATTCTGCTGTGCAGCGCTGATGTTTGGGGAGACGGCGGCGGTATTTTTGTTCGCCCAGGACCCGATGGCATATGTGATTTTGCTGGAAGCAGTGTTGGCCTGCGGAATCTATCTGCTGATTCCCGTGCGTTCGTTGAATCTGGTTCGCGTATGGATGGGAGGTGATGCAGCGGAAGTGGGCGGCGTGGTGGGAGATCTGCTGCTTCACCGGCTGCACGGCACCGCGGCAGCGCTGTCGGATATCGCCAAAACCACCGAAACGGTGGCGGACAAGCTGATGCAGCCGCCCCAGGGCAAAGAAGAAAACCTGGATCAAATTTATCTGCAAACGGTGCAGCAGGTGTGCCGCAAATGCAAAGACGGCGCCAGATGCTGGGCGGGATGCTATGGGGATACGGTGTCGGGCTTTCGCAAGCTGCATCAGCTGCTGGGACAGCGGCAGGGAGTGCTGGAGCCCGGCGGTATTGCGGAGTGTTTCCCCAAAGGGTGCATCCATCCGCAGGAGCTGGCCGCCCAGGCGCAGCGGGATTTCCAGTCCCATCTGGAGCAGCGGGAGAAAAAGAGAATTTCCACCCGGATCCGCGGGATGGTGACCGATCAGTTTGAAGGGATGGCCATGGTGATGGACACCATAGAGCGGCAGCTGCGGCTGCTGCGCCGGCTGGGCCGGGAGGAAGAACTCATTGGCGCCTACTGTCGGAAAAATCATTTGGATGTGGACAAACCAAACGTTTATCAGGATGGAGACGGCAGAATGGTGCTGGAGCTGACGCTTTCCTGGCAGCAGTGGGAGCGGATGGAGAGTGCCCGGCGGATGAATGTGGCGGCTTTTACCGCCGATCTGGGTGAGATCTGCCAGCGGCAGTTTGCTCCGCCGTTTTCCCAGCGGGAGGACGGAAAGGTCCGCCTGCGTTTTGTGGAGCAGCCCAGATACCAGCTGAAAACCGGCTGTACCCAGATGGGGATAACGGGCTCCAAAATCTGTGGGGACAGCTGCAGCACCTTTGTGGATGGACAGATGCGGGCGATGCTGCTGATCAGCGATGGGATGGGAACCGGCGCCCGGGCTGCCGTGGATTCCGCTATGACCTCCGGGCTGCTGACAAGGCTGTTGGATGCAGGGCTGGAACCTGATGCAGGGCTCAAGCTGGTCAATGCGGCGCTGCTGGTAAAATCCGATGAGGAATCCCTTTCCACGGTGGATCTGATTGGTGTGGATCTGTATACCGGGAAAACCCGGTTTTATAAGGCGGGGGCGGCTCCCACCTTTTTGCGGCGCTGCGGCCATGGCGGCAGCGTGGAGGCCACCTCCCTGCCGGCGGGAATCCTGCGGGACGTGAAGTTTGAGCGGGCCAGCATCTCGCTGCGGGAAGGGGATATGATTGTGATGGTATCCGACGGCGTGGTGCAGCAGGATGGAGGTGGCTGGATCCTTAAGGAGCTGGAACAGTATGAAGGCGGGGATCCCCAGTGGCTTTCCCAGCATCTGGCCGGATGTGCCAAAGAGCGCATGGAACCGGGAAAGGAGGATGATATCACCGTTTTGGTGGGGTTGGTGGAGCGCTGCTGAGTGCTCAGCGCAAAAAAAGGCGGCGCCTGAAAGAACGCCGCTTCAAAACTCGTTATAGCTGTTGGATTTCGGTCATAACCAGCAGCTTTTGTTGGACGCCGGCCTGATCGGTGCAGGTACAGTAGTAGGTGAGATAATCTCCCGTGGGATAGAAGGTGGCGTCGATCACCGAACCGCCTCCGCTGCGGGAGATCCACAGCCCTATCGTACCCGCCGCGACCTCGCTGCTGAAATCGTAATCCAGCACGGCTGGGGAGCTGGCAGGGGTGAAGGTATAGCTGGTACCCTGAGCCACAGGGATGATTTGGGTCAGATATTCTCCGGGAAACTGCAAAAAGGTGCGGATGATCTCTTCGGTGGGAAGTTCATCCAGGGGAACCGCCAGATCTTTGACGGACAGATTTTTCTGTGTCTGGGCGAGATGCAGCGACTGGGTTTCGGGACGATACTGCATGGTCCAAAGATGATACCGGTCCTCCTTGGCGGTGGCCAAAGGCAGGGAAAACGCTGTGACCGTTCCCGTTTCATCGGTGGTCACGGTGGGCGGTTCATACAGATACAGGATGGCGTCCTCCTCCAGTTCCATGCGGGTACGTACCGAGCGCATGGTCTTTTGGGTAAAGACCTGTTCCAGAGAGAGGTTGGAGAGCAGCAATGTGTCGTCGGTTTTCTCCTCCTGACCCACAGCGGCAATCAGCGCGATATAAAGGCACACCAGAATCACAACGGCGGCGGCAATCAGCTGCCGGATGGGATGGCTGGCAAAGGTGTCGATGAAGAACTGCTTGGAGAGAAGATCGCTGAGACGAAGCTGGGGATGAGGGGAATGAACCGGTTTGTGACGGCTGTTTTTTTGCGGTGGGTTCTTTTTTTTTGGAGAGGTTGCACGCACAGTCCCATCACTCCTTGTTTCAGGCAGGGCGGTATCCGCTGTTTTTGCAAATGGTCAAACCGCCCAAAGCGTGTCATTGTATCAATATTTCACCTATATATTATAGCAAAGGGATGAAAAAGGAAAAAGCAGTTATTTGTTACAATTTGATTTCAGAATCTTTGTGGGGTTTGACTGTGCGGCCCCAGCACCCTGGCGCATATCATAGATTGGGCTTGCAAATTGGACAGGCGCAAAGGAGGGAGAAAATGTTCTATTTTTCGGTTCGTTTCAGCCGTGGCAGAAGAATTGCCGCATTGGCGGCGGTGCTGCTGGCGGTGCTGTTATCGCCTGCGGTGTTGTATTCCCCGGCGCAGCAGGCGTTTTGGACGCTGGAGAGCGCAGCGCCCTTGGGGGATACCCAACAGCAGCGGACGGAATTTCTGTACCAGGCAGGCTGGGAAGCTTCTGAGGAGATGCATGAGACGGTTAAGATACCGCGTGAGTTTGACGCGGTGTACCAGGAGTACAACCTGTTTTTGCAGCAGCAGGGATTTGATCTGCGGCGGTTTGCGGGCAAGGAGGTGGAGCGATACCAATATCGGGTATCGGGTCATGGGGAGAATGGGATGGCTACGCTGCTGGTGTATGAGGGGCGGATCATCGGAGGGGATGTCTCGGTGGAGGGGAAGATGTATGGCGTTTCTGCGCAGGGTTGAGCAAAAGCCTGCTCCTGCCGCCCTTGTCAAAGATCAGCGGATCCAGGTGGTATTTTTCCGCGCGGCATGGTATAATGGTGCAGTAACAGCAGCAGGGAAAAGGCTGAACCTGTTTTTGCGGTTTTTCCAGGACTTTATCCAGCAAGCCAGAGGATGGGCCGGGAAAATGCTGTCAAAAGAGGGCTGCCGGCGGTACTGCCTCCAAAGCCATATCCCGCTGGCGGTACAATCTGTCATAAGGGTGGAGAAGAATCGGTTGGAACAGTTGAGACTGGACAAGGTGATAGCCGCGCAGGGACAGTATTCCAGGCGGGATGTAAAACGGCTGGTTTCCGGCGGCGCCGTGACGGTAAACGGCAAGGTGGCCACGAAATCAGATCAGAAGATTGATATGGATTTGGACCAGGTCTGTATCAACGGCAAAATGCTTGCGCTGCGGGCCCATGTGTATATTATGCTCAACAAACCCCAGGGGGTGGTGAGCGCTTCCAGGGATACCCGGGAAAAGACGGTGGTGGATCTGGTGGAACCTTCCCTGCGCCGAAAGGGACTGTTTCCCGCAGGAAGATTGGATAAAGATACAACAGGATTTGTGCTCATCACCGACGACGGGGAGCTGGCCCATCGGATTCTGTCCCCCAAAAACCATGTCCCCAAAACCTATATCGCGGTGTTGGATCAGGAGGTTACCCAGCAGCATATCCAGCAGTTTTTGCAGGGGGTAACGCTGGATGGCGGGGAACGGTGCAAACCTGCCCTGTTATCCCGGGAACCCGGCTATCCGCAGCAGCCTGCGGTGCGCATTGTGCTGCGGGAAGGGATGTATCACCAGATCAAGCGGATGTTTTCCTCGGTGGGAATACAGGTGCTCTCCCTGTGCAGGATTGCCATGGGCGGGGTACCGCTGGATTCGTCACTTTTACCTGGAAAGTCCAGGGAATTGACGCCTCAGGAGCTGGAAAGGCTGCGCTCCGCGCAGCCTTTGGAGCTTCCTCTCGAGGAAAACTGAAGAGCTCCAAAGGAATTTGTGTGTTTCTCAGCGGGTTTATGTTATTTTTTTTTGGGAATCGATGCAAAACGCTTGCGGAAGGTATACGTTTATGGTACAATAAAAAAGCTATTGACTTTTATTTTCAAGACCTTTTTTCTGGTTGGAAACTAGTAAATTTACCTAACATTTTTTTGAAAGGTTTGGGTATAAATAGTCTTTCTTTGCGGGCTGCAATTTGTTATCATATGTATAGAAAAAGTTCAGCCACAAATTGGAAATGCAAAAGGCTGGCAACGAAATGCAGGAGGTAAATCTTTATGGCAAGTCTATCCCTGAAGAATATTTACAAGAGATATGCAGGCGGCGTTACCGCTGTCACCGACTTCAGCCTGGAAATCGCTGACAAGGAATTCATCATTCTGGTAGGTCCTTCCGGATGCGGAAAGTCCACCACCCTTCGTATGATCGCCGGTTTGGAAGAAATTTCCGAAGGTGAGCTGTACATTGGCGACAGACTGGTAAACGATGTTGCTCCTAAGGACAGAGATATCGCAATGGTGTTCCAGAACTATGCTCTGTATCCTCATATGACCGTTTTTGAGAACATGGCTTTCGGTCTGAAGCTGAGAAAGACCCCCAAGGACGAGATCAAGAAACGCGTTGAGGAAGCTGCCAGAATCCTGGATATCACCCACCTGCTGGACAGAAAACCCAAGGCTCTGTCTGGTGGTCAGCGTCAGCGTGTTGCTCTGGGCCGTGCTATCGTTCGTGAGCCCCAGGTATTCCTGCTCGACGAGCCTCTGTCCAACCTGGATGCTAAGCTCCGTGCACAGATGAGAACCGAGCTGTCCAAGCTCCACAAACGTCTGGGCACCACCTTCATTTACGTTACCCATGACCAGGTCGAGGCTATGACCATGGGCGATAGAATCGTTGTTATGAAGGACGGCTTCATTCAGCAGGTTGATTCTCCTCAAAACCTGTATGAGAAACCCTGTAATATTTTCGTTGCTGGCTTCATCGGATCTCCTCAAATGAACTTCATCGACGCTACCGTTGAGGTAAAGGGCGAGAAGGTTTACATTCACTTCGGCGGATTTGAGATCGAAGTTCCTGAGTCCAAGGTACAGTCCTCCAAGATTAAGAACTACAACGGCAAGTCCGTTACTCTGGGCGTACGTCCCGAGAACTTCTATGACGATGAGATGCGTCTGTCCGCCGCTACCACCGGTGTTATCGAGTGTAAGGTTGACGTTACCGAAATGATGGGTGCTGAGACCTACCTGTATGTTACCTGTGACGGCGCTCCTCTCACCGCGAGAGTTGACCCCCGCTCCACTGCAAGAGTTGGCGATACCATCAAGATGGCGATCGATATCAACAAGATCCATGTCTTTGATAAAGATACCGAGACCGTTATCTTCAACTAATTACATATCTTTCAGAGGCCGCCGGAATTTCCGGCGGCCTTTTTTGTTGGCAAAAAAGGGCAGGAAACGCCGGCTCCGCAAAAGATACTGCGCCGATCGCAGGCTGGATGACAGCCGGTTGTATTCGTCTAACGATCACGATCCGTTAAAAAAAAATTCACAACTTTTATGGGAATGTGTTGTAAAATAAAGCTGATTTATATTCTGGACAGGGTCAGAGTACAATGAAGGGTGGAAAGCACGGCGCAGAGGCTCCGGGCAATCCGTGAGAAAAGGCGGATTTGGTTGTTGCAAACTACCTGTATATTTTGTACAATGAAACGGGAACGATTCCGGTTTTGATGGTCAGAATGTGTTGAAACGGCTGCGGCAGCGCCGTTTCACAGTAATCTATATTTCAAAGGAGGATTTTGTCATGTCCAACAGACTGTTTCAGGGAGTTATCCATCAGATGCGGGATGCTATTGACCGGGTTATCGGGATTGTGGACGAAACAGCCACCATCATCGCTTGCAGTGATTTGACGAAAATCGGTGAAAAAAGCGAATACCTGTCTTTGGATCTCAATGAAGGCAACGATATTTTTGTTCGGGACGGATATACCTATAAGCCTTTCGGTGCGCGCATGAAACCGGATTACGCCGTGTTTGTGGAGGGCAGCGACGAGATGGCCGCGCGTTTTTGCAGTGTCCTGGCAATTTCCCTGACCAGCATTAAGCAGTATTATGATGAAAAGTATGACCGAAACAATTTCATCAAAAATGTGATATTGGACAATATCCTCCCCAGTGATATCTATATCAAATCCCGGGAACTGCATTTCAGCGGAGATGTCAACCGGGTAGTGTTTCTGGTGCGGGTGGTTTCCTCCAACGATATCTCAGCGTTTGATGTGATCCAGAACCTGTTCCCCGACAAGCAGAAGGATTTTATCTTCAGCATCAGCGAGAACGATATCGTCCTGGTCAAGGAAATCAAATCCGGCATCGAGCCCAAGGATCTGGAAAAACTGGCCCGCTCCATTGTGGATACGCTGGGCAGCGAATTTTATACCCGTGTGGTGGTGGGCATCGGCACGGTGGTGGTGGGAGTCAAAGATCTGGCCAAATCCTTCAAGGAAGCTCAGGTTGCTTTGGAGGTAGGCAAGGTGTTCGACACCGAAAAAGCCATTGTGGGCTACAACAATTTGGGTATTGCCCGGCTGATCTACCAGCTTCCCACAACCCTCTGTGAAATGTTCCTTCAGGAGGTTTTCAAAAAAGGCTCTATCGACAGCCTGGATCATGAAACCCTCTTTACGATACAGAAATTCTTTGAAAACAATCTGAATGTTTCGGAAACTTCCCGTAAACTGTTTGTTCACCGCAATACGCTGGTGTACCGGTTGGAGAAGATCAAAAAGCTCACAGGGTTGGATCTGCGGGAGTTTGATCACGCCATCATCTTTAAGGTGGCACTGATGGTGAAAAAATATCTGACAGCCAATCCGGTGAAGTTCTAATTCTTCCTGACCATTCAGGGCTTTTGAGGCGGTGTACAAGTGATTGAATTTAGCAATGTAACCAAACGGTATGACAACGGCACGAGGGCCTTGGAGAATGTCAGCATGACCATCGAGCGCGGTGAGTTCGTATTTATTGTCGGTTCCTCCGGAGCCGGAAAAAGTACCCTGATTAAGCTGATGCTGCGGGAGGAGAAACCCACTTCCGGCATCATCCATGTCAACGGGTTTAATCTCAACAAAATCAAACGGCGGCAGATCCCGAAATTCCGACGTACTCTGGGCGTGGTGTTTCAGGATTTCCGCCTGATTCCCAATATGACAGCCTTTGACAATGTGGCGTTTGCCCTGCGGGTGACCAACGTGTCCCTGCGGGACATCCGTCGCCGGGTGCCATATGTTTTGGGTTTGGTGGGGCTTGCCTCCAAGGCCAGAACTGTGCCGGAAAAGCTTTCCGGCGGCGAACAGCAGCGTGTGGCGCTGGCAAGGGCGCTGGTGAACAATCCGGATCTGATCATTGCTGACGAGCCAACCGGCAACATCGATCCGGAACTTTCTTATGAGATTGTGGAACTGCTGCATGAGATCAATAAAAAAGGAACAACAATTGTGATGGTGACCCATGAGCATGAGCTGGTATCTCAATTCAATCACCGCGTCATCACCATTGAGAACGGAACGGTGGTTTCGGATGTACCGCCGCGAGAGGACGAGGAAGATGGAGGATACCGGTTATGAGGACGAGCAGCTTTGGATATCTGGTGAAGGAAGGAGCCAGAAGCCTCTGGGTCAACCGGTTGATGTCGGCTGCTGCCATTGGCGTGTTGGTGGCCTGTATGATTTTGGTTGGGTCTGCCGCACTGTTTGCGCTGAATGTCAGCAATATTGTCAGTTATTTTGAGGATGAAAATGAGATTGTTGCCTTTGTGGCGGATGACATCACCACACAGGAAGAGCTGGACGCTTTGAGTTTGCAGCTACATACCATCGAAAATACCGCAGATATCGTTTTTGTCTCCAACGAGGAGGCCTTACAGCAGCAGATTGAGGAATATGGGGAATATGGCTGGCTGCTGGAAGAATACCAGGGGGAGGAGAATATGCTTCCCCACGCCTATCGGATTAAAGTCAAGGATATCAGCCTGTTGGAAGATACGGCGCAACAGATTGAAGCGCTCTCGGGTATCCAGGAGGTTCGGATCCCCACCGATGTTGCCCACACGCTGCTGAGTATCCGTCGGATTGTGAGTATGTGCGGGGTTGTGGTGGTTGCCATCCTGCTGGTGGTATCGCTGATCATCATTGCCAACACCATAAAGATTACGGTTTTCAACCGCCATCGGGAGATCAGCATTATGAAATATGTAGGCGCCACCGATGGGTTCATCAAGCTGCCCTTCGTGGTGGAGGGGTTGCTGTTGGGCCTTATCTCTGCGCTGCTGGCCTATCTTGTGGTTTGGGCCGGCTATCTCTATGTGATGGATTGGGCGAGTACCGTGAACTCCCAATGGCTTCAGGAATTGTATCGGTATTTTGTGCCCTTTGAGGCAGTTTACCGGGAACTTCTCATCGGCTTTTGCGCGATGGGGGTCGGCATCGGCTCCATTGGAAGTATGATCTTTGTTGGAAAATATCTGAAAGTTTGACACAGATGGTTCAGGCTGACGGCGCCTTACCGTCGGCCTGTGCCTTTTATAAAGGGCTGGTGGGGGCTGGATGGTATTCTGTTCGGCCTGCACAGTGGGAATGAAGCGACACATAAGGAAAGAAAAGGGAAAAGGAGCGTGACATCCTTGAAGTGGTTTGGAAGTGCAGCGAAAAAATGCATTGCAGTGTGCTGTTGTATATCTGTGCTATGTACCAGTGGCGTAACCTCCGCTTTGGCCGCGGACAGCACCTCTGACGAGGAAGCCAAAGATAAGATTGCTGAGCTCAACAGTCAGTACCAAGAGCTGGAAAAGAAAAAACAGGAGCTTCAAAACCAGATCGCTTCGGTACAGAGCCAGAAAAAACAGCAAAGCCAGGAGAAAAATGAACTGGAAAGTGAAATCAGCGTAACCACCCAGCAGATAGAGCTTCTGGACGAAAAGATTGCGGTGCTGGACGACGAGATATATAGTCAGGAACTGCTCATCCAGGAAACGGAACTGGAAATGGAGGAGAAGGAAACCGAGATTGCGGTGAAGGAGGAGGAGATCTCCTCCAACGAGGAGCTGCTGCGGGAGCGGATCCGTCGCTCCTATATGGAAGGCACCCCCACGGTTTTGGAGGTACTCCTGGGATCCGGAAGCTTTTTCCAGATGCTCACCAGCAGTGAGATGGTAACCCGTATGGTCAGCAGAGACCAGGAACTTTTGGAGACGTTGGCAGAGGAAAAGCTTTCGCTGGAGGATGATTATCAGCAGCTGGAGGATATGCAGCAGGAAAATCAGCAGCTGAAAGAGCAGCTGGAGGAAACCCGGCAGGAAAATGAGGATGCAAAGGTGCTGCAAAACGAAAAAGCCCAGGAGCTTCAGGGCCAGGTTTCCAAAATCAACAGTGAAATCCAGTCTCTGGAAGCGACCGAGAGGGAATACTATGCCAATCAAGAGAAAATCCAGGCGGAGATGAAGGCCGCTCAGGATGAAATCACCCGTATTTATGCGTCGTTGGAGAGTGTGGGAGAGTATACCGGCGGACAGTTTGGATGGCCCCTGCCCGGATATTCGATGATTACCTCCGCCTTTGGCTGGCGGTTCAACAATACCGATTTCCATACCGGAATCGATATCTCCGGCTCCAACGTTTATGGAAAGACGGTGGTTGCGGCCAATCCCGGCAAGGTGGCGTTTGTCAATACCAGCTATTCGGCCGGTGTGGGATACGGAATGTATCTGATTGTGGACCACGGCGGCGGATACTCTACCTTGTACGCCCATCTGAGCGCCATCGATGTTTCGGTGGGAGATGTGGTGGCCAGAGGCACCCCCATCGCCAAGGTGGGTTCCACCGGATGGTCTACCGGCCCTCATCTGCATTTTGAGGTCCGTATCGATGGTGAGGCGCAAAATCCCATGAATTATTTGGGAAGCAATTCTTAGGGAAAGGATTTTCTAGGGCATGAATAAAAAAGTATCTCTGGGAACTGCCGTGACGCTGATGGCCATTGCGGCTGCGCTGGCGGTTGCCATAACGATGGTATACTCCATCCGGACCTTCAACGATAAGCTGTATAACATCAAGGAGCGGGAGGCAACCTACGAAAAGCTGGCTCAGATTGATAAGATTGTCCGCTCCCAGTATTACGGCGATATCAACGAGAAATATTTGATGGACAGCATCGCCAAAGGGTATGTCCAGGGCATACAGGATAAGTATGCCCTCTATCTGACAGCGGAGCAGTATCAGCTGCAGCTGGAGGAGACCGAAGGAAAAACGGTGGGGATTGGCATCGATACCATCTGCGATACCAGCGGCTATATGCTGGTAACCCAGGTATATGGGGAATCCTCGGCGGAGATGGCCGGCATCCAGGTGAACGATCTGATCCTGCAGGTGGACGATGTGGAGGTCACCGCTCAAACTTACGAGGAAGCGGTGGCGGCGTTGGAAGGCGAGGTGGGTACCAAGGTTACCCTGGCGCTTCGCCGGGACAACGAGGACCAGGAGCCTTTGGAGCTGACCCGCCGGAAAGTGGAAATACCAACTGTATATTACAATGTTGTTGATAACATTGCGTATATTCAGATCACCGAATTTGCGGACGCAACCCCCAGCCAGTTCAACCGGGCGATTGACGATGTGATCCAGCAGGGAGCGCTGGGCATCGTTTTTGACGTTCGTTCCAATCCCGGCGGTACCATCGACTCGGTGTCCCAGGTTCTGGACCGGCTGCTGCCGGAAGGGGATATCGTCTCCGCTACCTACCGGGACGGGACCACCGAGGTGTTGGCGGTTTCGGACGCCCAGCAGCTGGAGATGCCCATGGCGGTGGTGGTGAACGAGGACACCGCCAGTGCCGCGGAACTTTTCGCCCAGGCGCTGTGGGACTATGAGAAGGCCAAGACGGTGGGGGTTACCACCTATGGCAAAGGGCTGATGCAGACCATCTACCGTCTGGACGATGGGTCGGCGCTGGATATTACGGTGGCCAAATACAATCCTCCCAAAAGCCCCAACTTTGACGGGGTGGGGGTTATCCCGGACTATGAGGTGGAGTTGACCCAGGAGCAGAAGCTGATGCAGGATCAGCTGGATCAGGATACCGATCCCCAGCTGCGCAAAGCCCAGGAGGTGGTCAACGCCCTGATTGTACAGCAGCAGGCCCAGGAGGAAGCCAGCCGTTCCGAGGCACAGTCCCAGAGCTCGGAATCCTCCGATTCCCAGGAGCAGGAGCAAGCCTCCGCAGCCGGCTGACGGCCGGCCGGCAGAGTATTTTCCCAGAAGCTGGGGGCTTGACAGTTGCCGGGAGATTGTCTATAATAACAAGCAATTCCATCTAAAGTACCGCATAGATATTGCTGTGGGCAACCGCGGCAATATCTATGTTTTATACTGGTTTCTGATAACGGCAAGAGGGAAGAATCGGTGGAGCGGTGGCGCCGCCGCTGCTTTTCAGCCGGTGTCTGTCAGAGGCTGGGTGTTTCGTTTACCGATTTCAACATTACAGGGAGGAAAAGGCTATGGCCAAAGAACAAAAAACCCTTACTGTGGAAGGTTTCCGCAAACTGGAAGAACGTTTGGAATATCTGAAAACCACCAGAAGAAGCGAGATTGCGGAAAATATCCGTATTGCCCGTTCCTTCGGAGACCTGTCGGAGAACAGCGAGTATGATGAAGCCAAAAACGAGCAGGGCATTGTGGAGCAGGAAATCCTGGAGCTGGAGGAGACCATCAAAACCGCTCGGGTCATCGATGAAAATGATTTGAATATGGATGTCGTCAGCGTGGGACTGCAGGTGCGCCTGCTGAACATTGAGGACAACCGGGAGATGGAATACCGGATTGTAGGTTCCTCCGAATCCAATCCCGCCAAGCGGATGATTTCGGATGAATCCCCCATCGGAAAGGCGCTGATCGGCGCGCATCTCAACCAGGTGGTGGAGATCTCCATTCCCAAGGGTGTTTTCAATTATAAGATCATCGGCATCTCCAAATAAAGAGCCGCCGACGGTGTTTTGCCATCCTGCGTTTCGGGTATCCAGCTGTTTTCAACAACGGACAGTATGGTATGATACGTAACTCCAACGGTTTCCGGCTGTTCCGCCAGAGTCTTTTTGACGTCTATCGGAATAGCCGGCGCGCTGGAGGGACGTTTCCCTGAAAGCAGGATTTTTTTCGGCGTTTTGTGCAAAATGGAAAAAGTTGTCCTTTCCGTCGGAAAAATCGGCGGATGGATTTGAAAGTGTTCTGGGAATATGGTAGTATAGAACTGATATTACCGCATCAAACCAAGACCGGAAAGGAAGAAATATATGGAAGAAAATCTTCAGCAGCAAACTGCTGCGGTTCAGCCGGAGGAAAACGAGCAGGAAAGCCAGGAAAAGCTTTCCGAGATCCTCCAGATTCGCCGGGACAAGCTGGCAGCCCTCAAGGCAGAGGGAAAGGACCCCTATCAGGTCACGACCTACAACCGCACCGATTATACCGCCCAGATTGTGGAGCATTTTGAGGAGATGGAGGGAAAGACCGTCTCCCTGGCCGGAAGAATGATGAGTGTGCGCAATATGGGCAAGGCCTGTTTTGCGGATCTGCAGGATATGTATGGGCGGATCCAGTGCTATGTGCGGATCAACGATGTAGGGGAAGAAAGCTACAACGCCTTCAAAAAGTGGGATATCGGCGATATCATCGGACTGGAAGGCACCGTGTTCCGCACCCGCCGGGGCGAGATTTCGATTCACGCCACCAAGATCACGCTGCTCTCCAAGTCCCTCAAGCCCCTTCCGGAAAAATTCCATGGGCTTAAGGATATGGAGCTGCGGTACCGTCAGAGATATCTGGATCTCATTGTCAATCCTGATGTCAAGGAGACCTTTGTCAAGCGCAGCATGATTTTGCGTCAGCTGCGTTCCTTCCTGGACGGTCAGGGATTCATTGAGGTGGATACCCCCATTTTGACCCCCTTTGAGATCGGCGCGTCGGCCCGTCCCTTTGTCACCCATCACAACACCCTGGATATGGATATGGTGCTGCGCATCGAGACCGAGCTGTATCTCAAACGCCTGATTGTCGGCGGTTTCGACAAGGTGTATGAGGTGGGCCGTATCTTCCGCAACGAGGGGATGGATACCAAACACAATCCCGAATTTACCACCATCGAGCTGTATCAGGCCTATACCGATTTCCACGGCATGATGGACCTGGTGGAGGATATGATGAAGACCGTTACCCAGAAGGTATGCGGTTCTCTGAAGATCTCCTATCAGGGCACCGAGATTGATATGGGGCACTGGGAGCGCCTGACCATGGTGGAGGCGGTGAAAAAGTATTCCGGCGTGGATTTCAGCACCTGGGAAACCGATGAGGACGCCATTGCCTGCGCCAAGGAGCATCATATTGAGCTGCCGGAAGTCCCCACCAAGGGCGCTATCCTGGCGGAGTTCTTTGACGCCTACGTGGAGGAAAAGCTGATTCAGCCCACCTTCATCTACGACTATCCGGTGGAGATCAGCCCGCTGGCCAAGCGCAAACCCACCGATCCCGCCTTTACCGAGCGGTTTGAGTATTTCATCAACGCCATGGAGTTTGGCAACGCTTTCAGCGAGCTCAACGACCCCATCGATCAGAAGGAGCGGTTTGAGCGCCAGGTTGCTCAGCGCAAACAGCTGGATCCCGACAGCAAGGCCCAGGTGGATTACGACTATATCAACGCTTTGGAATATGGTCTGGCTCCCACCGGTGGTCTGGGATTCGGGGTGGATCGTCTCATCATGCTGCTGACCGACAGTGCATCCATCCGCGATGTCCTGCTCTTCCCCACCATGAAGCCGCTGGACAAATGATGGCCTTTTCCTGTCGCGTCAGATCCGGGAGCCATCGGCAAGCGTTATCTCTTGACTTCCATCGTGTGAAAATGCGCAGGGGATAACGTTGGCATATTCTTAAAATTATGGGCAGTTCCGATTGGGGCTGCCCATATTGCGTAACTGCGGTGAAAACAATGCTAAACCAAAGGAGAGATTGCTATGTTTGGAGTCTGGATCTATGACCTTATATTCTTTGGGATACCGGTGGCGCTGGTTTGCTTCTGGGCAATCAGTCTTTACCGCTATCTGTCTGCGAAGAAAAAGAACAGGGCGGTTCCCGGCAGTGTTTCGGACAGCCAGCTGAAAACCCGCAAAATTCTTCTGATCCTTTCCTCCGTCCTTGCAGGGGTGTTGGTTGCCATTGTGTTAGGCTTTGTGCTGCTTCTCTACACCGCCGTTGCGTTTATGTGAGGGTGGGAGTATGAGGGAAAAAACCTTTTGGAAGGTGCTGGGATGCCTGGTGGCGGTCGGGGTTGTGCTTACCCTGGCGCATTTTGCGTATGCGCTGTATGCCTATCAGCACTGTTCCATCCTATATTTTATCGGAATGGAGCTGTGGTGAGATGAAGCTGGTCAGACAGATGCTGGTTTTGGCGCTGATAGCGGCGGTATTTGCGGCGTTCAATCTCTCGATGTACCAGCTGTTTACCCGCCGGCTTTCCAACAATTTCAGCGGCGCAACACAGGCGCAGATGATCGATGTAGGGCGGTATCTTCCCCACACGGAGGGCTCCCATCTTCCCCAAATCGCTTCGACCTTCCAGCTGACCGAAAACCTGCCGGTTCTGGACGGGGCGGCGGCGTTGGTACCGGTTTACGCTGCAATTATTGAAAATGTATACCCTGTGGGATCGGTCAGATACGAGGGCGGCGTCTTTTCCGATGACAACTACTACGGTGAAAATTTTGCAGCGGACAGCGCCATGCAGTACAAAAATACCGTCCGGGGATATCAGGCCATTGTGGACGGAACAACCGATATTCTGTTCTGTGCGGCTCCTTCCCCAGAGCAAAAACAGTATGCCGAGGATAGGGCGGTGGAGCTGATCTATGTCCCAATCGGACTGGAAGGCTTTGTTTTCTTTGTAAATGAGAAGAATCCTGTCAGTGATCTGACTGTGGAGCAGATAAGGAAAATATATGCTTGTGCGTACACCAACTGGTCTGAGGTGGGCGGAGCGGACCGCATCATCAATCCGGTCACCAGGCTGGAGGGAAGCGGCAGTCAGACAGCCTTCGAGGCCTTTATGGGTGATTATGAGATCGGCCGAAAATCCCCGCTGGCTATCACAGGGGCGTCCATCGGTTTTTCCTTCCGATACTATATGGACGGGATTGTGGGAAACGATGCGGTCAAGATGCTTTCCCTCAACGGGGTCTATCCCAGTGCCGAGAACATTCAAAATGGAAGCTACCCGGTGGTGGTCCCGTTTTACGCCATCTATCGGGCGGACAACGACAATCCCAACCTGCCGGACCTGATCGACTGGATTCTATCTGAGGAAGGGCAGTCGCTGATTGCCCAGACGGGATATGTACCGATTCGGTAACGATGCAGGGACAGCACAACCGCTCAATGAAATGAGCGTTGCGGTGAGAAAATCAGCAGGGCTGTGCGATGGGACAGGGATGGTTTCTGCGAGATTCGGCAAAAATCTTACAAAATCTGCGGGTTTCCTCTAAAATATACTGATTTTGTCTTGAATCTGCCGGCAGAATCGGGTACAATAATAAGAGCCTTGACCAAGGTGTATGGTCGGGCGAATGTAAAATAACAATAGGCGGTTCTGCCTGAAAGCTGAAAATTGTATGGAGGTAAAGAAGATGGATATGATTACCAGAGATATGGGCATCATGGAGATTGTGCAGAAGTATCCCCAGACCGTAAAGGTACTGCAGGAGTTTGGCATGGGATGCATCGGATGTGCGGCGGCACATTTTGAAAACATCGAACAGGGCGCCACTGCTCACGGCATCGATGTGGACGCCATGATGAAGGCTCTCAACGAGGCTGTCAAATAATTTGTTTAAAAAATAAGCAAAGCCACCGGTCCCTTGCTGCAGCGCTGCTGAACAGTGAGGGGCCGGCGGTTTGTGTTGTGCAAAGTGAGGGAAAGTGTTTTGTTGATGGGTATGTCATGGGGGACGGCGGCGATGTTTTACCTCTCCTGTATGCTCAGTGCGGTGATTCAGTCGGTGAGTGGGTTTGGATTTGCGATTTTTATGATGTCGGTCATTCCAAACGTGCTGCCCTATACCACCAGCACCGTGGTATCCGGGCTGCTATCCCTGGGAACCAATGTGGCCAATACCACCCGGTACCGCAAATATATCGACTGGAAACAGATTTGGTTTCCCATGGCGGGCTATTTTGTGGTGAGTTTTCTGGTGGTGACCTTTGCTGCCGGAAAGTCTGACGAGCTGCTCAAACGCATTCTTGGCGTGGTGCTGATCGGGCTGAGCATCTACTTTTTGTTTTTCAGCAATAAGATTCATATCCGCCCCACCCCCAGAAACGGCGTCATTGCCGGAGGGCTCAGCGGCGTACTGGGCGGTCTTTTCAGTATGAGCGGACCGCCGATGGTGGTATATATGCTCTCCACCGGCAAGGAGAAGGAGGATTACCTGGGTACCATCCAGATGTACTTTTTTATCACCAATCTTTATACCAATGTACTGCGCTTCTTCAACGGTATGGTGCAGATGCAGGATATCCTGTTGGTTCTCAGCGGTCTGATCTTTTCCACTACAGGCTTTTTGATCGGCGTGCGGCTGTTAAAGCATATCGACGCCGCACTGCTCAAAAAGATTATCTATGCTTTTATGGCCTTCAGCGGCCTGAGTATGGTAATCCGGTGACGGAATTCAGCATAAAAAAGGCAGAGCTCCTTTGGCTTTTTGTCCCAAAGGAGCTCTGCTTTTTTACATCCATGAGTGCCCCGATAGGGGAACAGGAAATGGCAGCAAGGTTTTTTCAGGTGACACTGCTGCCTTTTATGACGATGCGCTGCACCGCGCAAAAATTCTGTTGAGTCTCCCAATCACCCGATCAGATGGGCAATGAGACTGTTGGAAACCAGAAAACCGGAAGGGGTCAGCGCCACAAAACCCTGCCCAGGGTTCGGGTCCATCCGAAGCAGCCCGGCTTTCTCGTAGGGCTTTGCCCGGCGGCAGAGCTGTTCCCAGCTGATTTCCGGATGCCTTTGGGCCAGGGCGGCGGCCTGTACCCCTTGGGTTAGGCGCAGGCGCAGCATCAGATATTCCTCCCCATCTCCCCCCTCGCCCTCCGGCTGCATCAGTTCTGCCAGGGTGTGGGCTTGGGCAAAGGCCTTCCAGTTTCGCGGGATGCTGAAACGTTTTCCATTCCAGAAAGAATGGGCTGCCGGGCCAATTCCCAGATAGGGGATGCTGTCCCAGTACTTGAAATTGTGCCTTGAGATCCGGGAATTTTTGGCAAAGTTGGAGATCTCATACTGTATGAAGCCTGCCTGTTGCATCTGTGCTACCGCGTACAGGTACAGCTGCGCCTGACGGTCCTCGTCGGGGCAGCGTTCCCATACCTTTTGGCGATAAAAGCGGGTATTCTCCTCCACCTTGAGCAGGTAGGCGGAGAGATGGTTTGCAGGGGTTTGGGCGCAGAGCTGGACGGAGCGGGAGATGGTTTCCTCTGTCTGTCCCTGCAATCCCAGCATCAGGTCCAGATTGATGTCCTCAAATCCGGCGGCAAACGCCAGCTCTGCCGCTTGTAATCCTTCTGCGGCGCTGTGACGGCGGCCCAAAAATTGCAGCTGGGAAGGGTCGGTGGATTGCAGGCCAAAGGAGATGCGGTTGAAGCCGCTGCGGCGCAGAGCTCCAAGGGTTTCCCGGGAGATGGTGGCGTCGGAGAAAGGCGGAGGCATCTGACCGGGATTTGCTTCCAGCGTAATCTCTGCGTCCTGGGATAGATGCAGGGAATGGGAAGCAGCTTCCAGTATCCGGTCCAGCCGTTTGACCCCCAACAGGCTGGGGGTGCCCCCTCCCAGATAGAGGGTATCTGCGGTAAGTCCGGGAAATTCCTCCGGCAGCTGCCGAAGCATCCTGCACAGCGCGTCGGTGTACTGTTCCATGGCCTCCTGGGTTGCTGCCACCGAATAAAAGTCGCAGTAGGGACATTTCACGGTGCAGAATGGGATATGTAGATAGATTCCTGGCAGGGACAAAAAAAGCACCTCTTTCATGGGATGGCAAAATGATATGATCCAAAAAACAGGAGGATTGGGGCAGAACCGGCTGCCTCAACCCCCCTTCGCTCTCTATCCTGCTGTGCACAGTGAGATTATTCTACAGCTTTGCCCATGGTGGAGATGGGATCCACCCATTTTCCGTCCTGTTTGAGGCCGAAATGAATGTGGCTGTCCATAGAAACCTCGGCCAGAATCTCACCGACCACTCCGATGGTATCCTCCACCCGCACAGTATCCCCCTGGGAAACCGCTACCGCCGGATCCAACCCGCTGGTGATGCTGGTGATACCGCCCGCATGGGTGATCTCCACCACGGTTCCCCACATGGGATCGTCGTAGACCTTGGAGACAACGCCGTCCGCCACAGCGCGGACCGGGGAACCTTTGGCGGCTTTGATGTCGATGCCGTCATGGGTGCGCCATTCCCCGAGGGTTACGTTGCGCACCAGTTCCCCCTGGGAGAAGGATCCAAAGACCTCCCCATCCGCCGGCATCACAAAGGCGAGCGGCTCTTGGGTGGGGAACACAGTGTCCACAGTTACATCCTCCTGTGTAGTCTGAACGGGGGCGCTTTGGGTCTGAGGCTGTTCAGCAGGTACCTGTTCAGGGACGCTGCTGGCTTCGGAAGAGACCGCAGGAGCGCTGGAAGAGGAGAGGGGGACGTCGCTGACCGTCTCGTTGACCGGCGCTTCGCTGGAGGAAGGAACCGAGCTTCTGGAAACGGCGCTGGACGAGGACTGGGAAATGGAAATGCCAGAATCTTGCTCCACCAGAGAGGATTGGGTGGAATCGATGGCAACCCACGCCGCGGCGGCAGTGCCTACCAGGCAGACAGCCAAAGCCACATAAAACCCCTTTCCGGAGAGAAAGCGAGAGAATTTGCTGTTGTGGTTATCCATAATTTGTTTACACCTCCGATTCTATTGTGCTACCGGAGATGTGGATTTATACCAGCGGTTGAGGAATTCTTTGGTGTAATAACCTCTATTTCACATAATCCTGAAACAGTTCCCCATACTGGGCGGAGATGGCGTCGTTGGAGTAGGAATTGTAGTTGTCCAGGGTGTTTTCCAGCTTTTGAAAGTCCAGCCGTGCCGCAACGATACAGCCTTCGGTATCGTTGGGCGCGCAGGCAATCACCCCGTGTTCCTCCTTGGCGCAGGGATATGGACCGTAGACTCCTGCCTGGTCGCTGAGCTTTTCCCCGGTGACAAACCGGCCCACCATGGTGGAGCGGATGCAGAACACATTGTATTCATACGCCCTGGCCGCCACAGCGCCCACTGCCCGGAAGGGATCTTTTTTGCCTTTGCAGGAGGCGGTCAGCGCGATGAGATCCGCACCGGAAAGGGAGGCAATCTTAAAGGGCTCATAGTATTCATCGTCCTGTCCCACCATCATGGCCAGATGGCCCAGGTTGGTTTCCGTCACCTCAATGCGCTCTCCTCCGGTCATCCCGATGGACAGCTCATCCCCGGATGGGAACAGCTTGTCCTGTACTGCCAGTTCCCCTCCTGCAGGACCAAAGAGATGGGCGCGGTTGCGCAGGGTATCGTCCTCATAAAGGTAGGTGCTTCCCGCCACAATATAAATGCGATGGGAGAGTGCCAAATGGGAGAACAGGGTGCTGTAGATCTCGTAGAGATAATCCACAAAGATTTCCGACAGAGTTTCCAGTACCTCTGCCTTGTCCTGCGTGCCCTTGAGGCGCGATTCGATTTTGCTATAAAAAGGGATCAGCGAGAGACTGGAAAAGGACATTCCTTCCGGGAATACCACCATCTGTGCGCCGGTTTTGACCGCCTTTTCGATGTATCCGTTGATGTCGCTGACATATTCCTGCAGGGAGGAATAATTTTTGAGTTCATATTGTACCGCGCAGACGCGGACCGCCCGCCGGTCATGAAATTCCAGGTTGGAGGAGGGCGGAATGTGCAGCGCCTCCACCGCCCTTACAATCTTTGATTGGGTGACCCGCAGTGAAGCCAAAAAGGCAGAGAGCCTGAGGAGCAGATCCATGATCTATGTCATCCTTCCTTTCCGGGTGGAACAAGGGTGTTACTTTTCCAAAATGTTGCGATAGCGGCCAAAGCAGCTGCTGCTCAGCAGCGAGTCGATGAGTACCTTTCGGGAGATGGCAGCGGTCTCCCAATCGAACTGGACGGTGACAGGTTTGCCAGTGGGATATACCAGAAACCCACTGCCGTCCGGGGAGATCTCCGGGGGGACCATAAGCGCTGAGGAGAAAGGTGTAACCTGCAAAACGGGCATCCGGTTGGCCACCGAGGCGCTGCGGGCGCCAAACAGGATCCGCTCCTCGCTGAAATCCACCAGAGGGAACATCTGGCTGGAGACGATATAGTCGCAGCCTTTGAACATGGCCAGGCGCAGCACATCGGGACGATAGATATCCACATCCACCGACATAAAAATGTTGCCGATGGGGGTTGCAAGGATCTCCACCTGGTCGGACGGGCGCAGCCGCCTGAGATATTCCAGATTCAAATGGGTGGCCTGCTGTACCCCCAGCGTGTTACCCTGGGGATCAAACATTGCCATACACAGATATCCGTTTGATTCGTACAGACAGCTGACCAGATATACCTGGTATTTCTGGGCGTATTTCTGACAGGAGGAGAGAAAGAGGGACTCATATTCAGGCGTGACAATGGTTTCCCCGTTTTTGAAAACCACCAGCGTGCAGTCGTCGGATTCGGGTGGGGAAAAGGGTTTGGTCATACAAACCTTGATGTTCATAATGCACTTCCTTTGTGTCGGTAGTAGAGCGTTGGAAACTGTATATGAGATACGGATTTCGCCGCGCCAAAATGTCGTTGGTACTATTATATCCTACTTATCTGGCGATTACAATCGTTGCCAAGAGCCCCTTTCCTCTTATCCCAACAGGGGGAAAAGAGGCTGCAGATGGGATGTGTAAAACCGTTGGATTTTCCCCAATTTTCCCAACAAAATTACAAATCGTAAAACTGAAATTAGTTTTTCACAATTTCCACATGATTTTCAACATACGTTGGCGAGATTTGATGGGATATCCGGATTTTTACCGGGATCCGGTAGAAGGTTGTTTGTGGAAATTTTGTCGATTCCCATTGAATTTACAAATTGTATAATATTTTGTCACAAGATTTCAAACACATTCAACCAAGTTTTCAACAATATGAGATTTCCCGCCAGCAAAAGGGCAAAAAAATAGCAGCCTGCAAGGGCAAGCTGCACCAGGAGAAGAAGAAAATACAAGACAAAAGTTAAAGAAGGGGATTGACTGAAAACATTGCTGTTTTCAGGTTCCATTATAGCAGATGCCCCTATCTGAAATGTTACAAAATCATGAACGAGGCCATGGACATCAGGGCAGGGAGCGCTCCTTCTTCTGTTTGCGCTGCTGTCGCAGGCGGGAAAAAAATTCCTGCAGCAGCTGGGCGGATTCCTCCCGGCAAACGTCGCTGACGGTCAGCGGCCGGTGGTTGTATCCCACGGCAAACAGATTGATGAGGGAGCCGCAGCTGCCGGCCTTGGGATCATCGGCTCCCCATACCACCCGGTCGATCCGGGCGTTGATGATGGCGCCGGCGCACATGGGGCAGGGTTCCAACGTGACGTAGAGGGTACAGCCGGAAAGCCTCCAGCCTCCTCGATTTTGACAAGCCTGATGGATGGCGGCGATCTCCGCATGGGCCAAGGGATTGCCCAGCGTCTCCCGTCCATTATAGCCTTCCCCAATGATCTGATCCTGATAGACCACCACGGCGCCCACCGGAATCTCCCCCATCTCCCCGGCTTTTCGCGCCAAGGCTAGGGCGGCGTTCATATATTCCAAGTCTTTTTCCCTGGAAGAATGTTGCAGTTCCAAAAAGTATCTCCTCTCCACAGAACAATGACACAGCGCTTCCCTCAGTAAGCGTACAGATTGGTGATGGCCAGCAGAGCAAACAGGCACAGCACCACAATGATGGCAACGCTGGAAAAGAAGGTTTTGAGTTTGGCGGATTCGTTGAGGGTGGTCTGAGCGGGCTTGAGGGAAAAGATGCCGGTGCGGGTTTTCATCAGATAGATCAGCGAGAGCACCGCCAACAGCAGCTGCGCCAGCGTCAAAGCGCTGCTCAGCAGCAAAGAGATGTTTTGCGGCAGACGGATATACGCTTCGTTGAGTCCGATGCTCAGAGAATTATAGAGAAAATGAAAGAGGATGCTGGGCCAAAGGGAACCCATGCGGATCACAAAATATCCGCTGCATAGCCCCATGGTAAGCGCTAGGGGAAACACAATGATGTTTCCGTGGGCTGCCGCAAAGAGCACGGCGGAAACCACCACTGCCATCGCGTCGCCGAAGCGGCGCAGCGACTGCATCAGTACGCCGCGAAAGACAAATTCCTCCAACACAGCCGGGAGCAGGGTGGAGCTTATTAGATACACCACCGTGGCGCTGGCAGTGGTGGTGGGGAGTTCTCCCAGATTGCCAGGAGCATAGATGCCCAGAAAGTACAGCAGGTTTTGCAGTATCCCTGAGGCGAAGGAGGCCACCGCCGTGGCCCCGAAGGTCAGAAAGATCGACGGAATCAGCAGTGAAAGCGGAGGCATTTGCAGAGGCAGAGCCCGTCTGACAGGGATACGGATGGATACTGCATAGATGAAAAAGGGGAGTCCCATTGCGATTACCGTGGACAAAATTCCTATAAGCTGATAGTAAGCCTGGGACGAAGAGAGACCATATAGGGGAAGCAGCATTACCGACGCCAGGGAGATTATATCAGGGATCAGATAGGACAGCGCCAGATAGGCAAGCATGGAGATGCCGATGGCGTTGGCACAGCGGCGCAGAGCCTTCTTTTCCCGCATAACCCCCAACAGCGGGGAGAAGCCGATGCCGTGGATATAGGTATATTCCTGGGAATTTTGGGGGGTTGCCTGGGAGTTGGGAGTATTGTAGGGGTCATATTGATTGTTGTACATATTGTTTGTCACCCTTAAAATGAATATATTTATAAAACAAAGAATATCGGAAATACCGTCAAAAAGAGGTGAAAACGGGAAGATATTTTAATATCAGAATTATAGCATATTTCCATGATGAAGAATACAAGGGTTTTGTAAATAATTTTGCTCTGGGGTGTGGAAGTAGGCGCCACAAACGGGGAAGGACCCCAGCATACAAAGACGTCTGTGACAGAGAAATGGTTTTTTGTGAGAATGGATAGACAAATCGAATTTGTCGTGCTATGCTGATGATGCAGAACAAGAAAGGTGGTTACGGCAAACTATGAGTCAGACAGTGTCCTATAAAAACGGTATTACGGAGGGCGTAATCTGGAAGCAGCTATTGGCGTTCTTTTTTCCGATTTTGTTAGGAACCTTTTTTCAGCAGCTGTATAATACCGTCGATGCGGTGATTGTGGGAAATTTTGTGGGCAAGGAAGCGCTTGCGGCAGTAGGAGGCAGCACCGGAACGCTGATCAACCTTCTGGTGGGTTTTTTCACAGGCCTTTCCTCCGGCGCCACGGTAATCATTTCCCAGTTTTATGGTGCGCGTCGGGATGAACAGGTGAGTAACGCTGTGCATACCGCCATCGCTCTGGGCTTGGTGGCCAGCGTAGTGTTTTTTGTGGTAGGATTTTTTGGGGCGCCAGCTGCGTTAGAGGCGATGGATACCCCTGACGACATTATGGATTATGCGCTGGTTTATATCCGCACCTATTTTGTGGGAATTGTGTTCCCGCTGATCTATAACATGGGTTCCGGTATCCTTCGCGCCATCGGAGATTCCCGGCGTCCTCTGTATTTTTTGATTATCTGCTGTCTGGTCAATGTGGTTTTGGACCTGTTGTTTGTGGTTGGGTTTGATATGGGCGTGTTCGGCGCAGCACTGGCTACCCTGCTTTCCCAGGCGGTCAGCGCCTGTTTGGTGGTGATGACGCTGCTTCGCATTCCCAACGCTTGTCGGTTGATTCCGCGGAAAATCCGTTTTCACAGCTCCATTCTCCACAGCATCATCCTCATTGGGCTTCCTGCCGGGCTACAGTCGGTGATGTATTCCCTTTCCAATATCATCATCCAGTCCAGCGTCAACTCCTTCGGCACCAATTCGGTGGCTGCCTGGACGGCTTACGGCAAAATCGACGCCGTATTCTGGATGACCATCAATGCGTTTGGTATTTCCATTACCACCTTTGTGGGACAGAATTTCGGTGCGCAGAAGTTTGACCGAGTGAAAAAAAGCGTTCGGATCTGTTGGTGGATGGCGTTGGGCGCGTCGCTGGTCATCAGCGGAGTGATCCTTCTTTTTGGTCAATATATCCTCCGGCTGTTTACCAGCGATGCCGACGTGGTGCAAATCGGTATGGAGATCATTCGTCAGCTGGTGCCGCTGTATTTTACCTATGTGTGTATTGAGGTGTTCTCCGGCGCCTGCCGTGGCGCAGGGGATTCGCTGATCCCGATGATTATGACTGCTTTGGGGGTTTGCGTGCTTCGTGTTGCATGGATCTTTATTGCGGTGCCCATCAGCCCGCTGCTTTCCACCGCGCTGATGAGCTATCCCATTACCTGGGCCACCACCTCCGTTCTGTTCCTGATTTATTACTGCCAGGGAGGCTGGATGAGAAGAAGAATGGCAAAGATGGGCTTTACCAAATCTTGACCGCCACGCTTTTTCCGCGTTTATCCGTATTGTGAAAGCCCTGTAATCTCGCGGGAGATTGCAGGGCTTTTTGATGCAGGTGTCTTTGGCAGGAGATAAGCACAACTATGTATTCACAAAAAAACGTTATTATTTTTGGTAAATTATTCAGAAATTCAGAATTTTCCACAATTATCGATTGCATTTTATTTTTGGGCATGGTATCATAAAAACAGCATAAAATTCTCTCCAAATTTGGGAGGTATGAACATGAGAGGAAATGTTATCGTCGGGCAATCTGGTGGTCCGACCGCTGTTATCAATTCCAGTCTGGTGGGTGTTTTCAAGACCGCCAAAGATCGCGGCGCAGCAAAGGTCTATGGAATGCTGCATGGGATTCAGGGGCTCTTGGAGGAGCGATATGTGGATTTGTCCGAGCACATTCGCAATGACCTGGACATTGAGCTTTTGAAGAGAACCCCTTCCGCCTACCTTGGTTCCTGCCGTTACAAGCTGCCCGGCATCCATGAGCAGGGTGCCCAGGCGGTTTACGACAAGATTTTTAACATTCTCCGCAAGCTGGAAGTGGAATACTTCTTCTATATCGGCGGAAATGATTCCATGGACACCATCAAAAAGCTGTATGACTACAGTCTGCTCATTGGCAGCGACATCAAATTTATGGGCGTTCCCAAGACCATCGACAACGACCTGGCTGTCACCGACCATACCCCCGGCTATGGCAGTGCTGCCAAGTATATCGGCTCCATCACAAAGGAGGTTATCCGCGACGGACGGGTCTACGGCCAGAAACAGGTTACCATCCTGGAGATCATGGGCCGGAATGCCGGCTGGCTCACCGGTGCTGCGGCGCTGGCCCGCGGGGAGGATTGCGAAGGCCCCGATATGATTTTCCTGCCGGAGCTGCCCTTTGATGTGGATAAATTTATGGAGCGGGTGGACGCCATCCAAAAGACAAAGGAATCGGTGGTCATTGCGGTTTCGGAAGGCATCAAGCTGCCGGACGGACGGTATGTCTGCGAACTGACCGACAATGTGGATTCCATCGACACCTTCGGTCACCGTCAGCTCTCCGGTACCGCCAGATACCTGGCCAACCGTGTGGCCAGAGAGCTGGGCTGCAAGACCAGAGCCATTGAGTTCAGTTCTCTGCAGCGCTGCGCGTCCCATATCGTCTCCCGTGTGGATATCACCGAGGCGTTCCAGGCAGGCGGCGCAGCGGTTAAGGCCGCCTTCGAAGGGGAGAGCGGAAAGATGATTACCCTCAAACGGGTTTCCTCCGACCCCTATCAGTGCACCACCGATATCTATGACGTACATAAGATCGCCAATATAGAAAAGACGGTTCCCCGTGAGTGGATTACCGATGACGGCACCTATGTGACGCCGGAATTCATCAACTATGTCCGTCCTCTGATCCAGGCGGAACTCACCGCCATCATGGTGGACGGCCTTCCCAGACATTTGTATTACGATAACAAGCAAGAATAATTTCTATAAACATTGAGCCGCCTGTTGCGCCGGGATTCCGGCGCAACAGGCGGCTTTTTGTTTTGCATATCACTTTTTGATGGAAAGGGGCTGTGGGATCATGGTGGGCCGCCTCAGGGCTGTTCGTGAAGGAATTCCTCGACGATAAAGCGAGGGCGTTGTTTGACCTCCCCATAGATTTTGCCGATATATTCCCCGATCAGTCCCAGACAGAACAGCTGAATGCCGCCGATCATCCAGATGGAGCCCATCAGGGTAGTCCAGCCCTGTACTGTGTATCCGAACAGCTTTTGCACCAGAAGAGCCAAGAGCATTACGAAGCTGCAAATTAAAATAACGATACCCAACCAAGTGATCATCCGAAGCGGCTTGACGCTGAAGGAGGTAATTCCCTCCACCGCAAAGGCGATCATCTTTTTCAGTGGATATTTGGACTCCCCGGCAAACCGCTCGTGACGCTCATAGGTCACAATGGCAGTGGGAAATCCGATCAGCGGCACAATTCCCCGCAGAAAAAGATTGACCTCTTTGTACTGCGCCAGCGCCTCCACCGCCCTGCGGCTCATGAGACGGTAATCGGCATGGTTGTCCACAATATCCACCCCAAGCGCCTGCATAACCTTGTAAAAGCCCTGGGCGGTGGTGCGCTTAAAGACGGTGTCGGTAGCGCGGGAGCTGCGCACGCCGTAGACAATATCATAGCCCTGATGATATTTTTCCACAAACTGGTCCACAGCGTCCACATCGTCCTGCAAATCCGCGTCCATGGAGATTAGGATATCGGCATATTCTTTGGCGGTCATCAGTCCGGCCAGAAGGGCGTTTTGATGGCCTTTGTTGTGGGCAAGTTTGAGCCCGCAGATCTGGGGATGCTCCCGGTGCTGGGCCTGGATTAACTCCCAGGTTTTGTCCTTGCTGCCGTCGTCCACAAACAGAATTCGGCTTTCGGGGGAGATTCTGCCTAAAGAAACCATGGCGCCCAGTTTTTCCAGCAGACGGCGGCTGGTCTCCGCAAGCACCTCCTGCTCGTTGTAGCAGGGAATCACCAGATATAGTACCGTTTCAGCGGGAAGTTTTTTCTCATTCATGGTTTGTTTCGGCCTCCTCTTGATGGGACGGGGTGGGTGAAGGGGATTGCTGGGGCTGCTCCGATGCCTGGGCAGATACGGTGGAGGGCGGTTTGGGCACGGAGGGACGCGGAGAAAGTTCTCCTTCCTCCTCATCCAGCTTGTCCAGCTCGAACAACAGGCTTTGCAGCGAGTCATCCTCCCCCGATTCCGCCCAATCGCTGTCGGCATTGGAGAATTGGTCTGGGACCACCTTTCCGATCTCCGGTTCCGGCCGCAGGCTAATCATCCGGCGCACCCCAAACAGCGCCAGATAGCACAGCAGCATCAAAATACCGGCGGCGGTGAGAATCAGACCGGGGATCAGTCCCGGCGTCATATAGTTAAAGCGGATCTCAGACTCTCCCTGAGGGCAGCGCACCGCCATAAAGCCCAGATTGACCCGGATGATTTCGGCCGGTTCGCCGTTGACCGTGGCGCTCCAGCCCTGTTCATAGGGCACCGAGAAGAATACCAAATTTTCGTGGTCCAGATCAATTTTGGCGGTAAACCCGCGGTTGTCCTTCTGGAATTCGGAGGTGCTCTGCCGGCGCAGATCCTCCACATCCGCAACATATCCGTCGTAGCTGTAGTCCTCCACATCCGGATCCAGCTTGGGCAGGATGTCGCTGTTGGCCTTGGCGTCTTCCTCCTCCAGCACGATGCCTTTGAGCAGCATCTTCACCCGGGTAGAGGTGGTGGCGTCGTTAAAATCCTCCCGGGAAATGTATCCGTCATAGGCAAAGCCCATGGGCAGGAAGTTTTCGTTTTCATAGATGTTAAAGCCGTTTTGGGTGTCCACATAGGTGTATCCCGGCATCGGAGACTGTTCCTCATTGCCCTCCTCGATAAACAGCCACTTGACCGACAGCAGGGAGCGCAGCTGATAGTATTCGGTGGAGGGCTTGCTGGATACATCCCGTTTGACCCCTACCTCGGGATAAAATTCCATGATGGACACCGGGACGATGCTGTGAAACGCCTGGATGTTGGGTAGCTGCCAGTACATTCCCATATTGTCCATCGCTTCATAAAAGTCGCTGCGGGCAAATTCATCGTCGGGCAGCTGAAGCCGATCCTTGCCTTCGATGGCGTGTTCCACAATCCATTCCCCGGTGGGAGAGTTCATTACCTTGCCGATGGTAAGGAAAGTCATGCCGCACACCAGGATGATGGCGGAGGTGACGGCGGCGGTTACCCGCAGGAACCGGTGTTCCCCTTCCTCCCGAAAACGGGTAAGAAGGAGATTGGTGAGAATCAGACAGGCGACGGCAATGATGCTGACGATGGCGTATCGGGCCGCATTGTCAAAAAGCCCCAGCGACCACTGGTCGTTTTCCCGCACAGGGGTGAGCCCGATGGCCAGGATAAAACCGATGGTGATGACGGCGGTCCAGCGCTGTCCCCGCCGCAGGTCGATCTCCGGTTTTTCCAGCGCAAGGACGGTGGCAAGGCAGATCATCAGGATGGGCATATAGTACCAGCGGGCATAGTAAGACTGGTTGAGCATCACAAACAGGCTGTTAAATCCGGGGATAAAGGCCATCAGCAGACAGATGGCCAACAGTTTTTTCAGCCAGTCCTGTTTCCGGGACTGAACATAGGCAATAACCCCGGACATGGAGAACAGGGGAATCCAGACGCTCAGGGAGGACCATTTGGCCGCCTGATCGCCAAAAAGGAAGGAGTTGTACACTAAGTCCGGCGGGAAAAACATATTGTAAAGGATTTCCATGGGACGGCGCTCCTGCCAGTAGACCCAGAAATTCCAGCCCTGCTGCAGGTCGCTCAGGCCGGTGCGGGGATTCCCCAGCAATGCCAGCACCGAGGGGAGCAGGATGAAGGCGGCCAGCAGTACGCCGATGACCGATTCCAGCGCCACCATCCAGAATTTTTGCAGTCCTTTGGGAAAATGTTCCTTGTCGGTGCAGCGCACGGCATAGTAGATCACCACAAAGACCACCTCGCCGATGAAAAACCAGTAGTTGACAAAGGCATTGATGGCCACCGTAACGGCGAAAAGCCCTTTGCGGTCCTTGCGGATCAGATCTTCCAACCCTACCAGCATCAGCGGGAAAAATACCACCACTTCCAGAAAGTGGTTGAAAAATGTATTATAAATGCAAAAGCCGGAGAAACCATACAGCAGGCTTCCCAGCATGGCGTATCGGTAATCTTTGGTAAAGCGCTTGAGGTAGGTATATCCGGTCAGCGAAGCGCAGGCCAGCTTGAGAATCAGCAGCGGGCCCATCAGCCGCGGCACAAAGCTGTTGGGAAAGGGCAGGGTCAGCCAGAAAAAGGGGCTGGTGATCAGATAAAAGCTGTAGGAGCCGATAAAGTTGGCGCCCAGATCGGTGTTCCAGTTCCAAAACCAGTCTCCGGAACGCACTGCCGCATGGGCAAGCTGATAGAAAGGCACCTGCTGGACGTTAAAGTCACCTGTGAAAAAGTAATATCCTTTCTCCCAGATGATAAAGGGCAGGAATAGGATGGTGGCTAAGATTAGCGCATACAGAAAAATTTGCAGCGACTTATTATGTGTAATCTTTCTTGTCAACGAATTCACCTCTGGAAAATAATTTGCCAATGTCTTTGATGCCAGCGCAAAAGCAGCCAACATGGCCAGCGTTGCCCGGTTTGGCTGCACGGATGCCAAAAACAAAGGCAAGGGTTAAGCTTTCGAAAGATGCGCCGCGACGGCGTGCTGCCCTAAATGGCAGCATTTCTCAGCGGCTAAGGAAAGCTTTGGGTTCATTATACCATAAAACCTCTAAATGAAAAGGAACTTTCCGGCATGGAAGGGGAAAATATTGGAGCAGTGGCTTTTCTTTTATAGTGGCACAAATCTTTCATCTATTGCACAGGGGGATAAAATTTTCTCTTTTCAGACGAACAAGTATGGCATATCGGATCGTTTCGCGTTATGATAGAGAAAGATGCGGGCTCCCCCGCAACAGAAAGGAGCGTATCCCTATGCCGGTTTCATCCTCTTTGCCGCCCATCATCAATCTGGGGATTGTCGCCCATGTGGACGCGGGCAAAACCACCCTTACCGAACAGATGCTGTATCTATCCGGTGTGATTCGCGCGCCGGGGAGCGTGGACAGCGGCACTGCCCAGACCGACTGGATGGAGATTGAGCGCCGCCGGGGCATCTCGGTGCGTTCCTGCGCCACTACGCTGGAGTGGAATGGGGTACAGCTCAATCTGATCGATACCCCCGGACACGTGGACTTTGCCGGGGAGGTGCAGAGAAGCCTGTCGGTTTTGGACGCGGCGGTGCTGGTTATCTCCGCTGCGGAAGGGATACAGGCCCAGACCGAGGCGCTCTGGAAGGCGCTGACCAGCTTAAAGATCCCCACCCTTTTGTGCGTCAATAAGATCGACCGTTTCGGGGTGTCGCTGGACCCACTGCTGCAAGCCATCCGGGAGCAGATGAGCCCCAACATTCTTCCGTTGCAGCAGGTGACGGGAGAAGGAAGCCGGGAAGCAGCGGTGCAGGCGATGGATTGGGAAAATTCTCCCCTGGCGGAGGAGGCCATCGGTTTTACCACTGAGACCCACGAGGAGATTGGCCAACGTTTTTTGCAGGATCTCCCCGTTGCACCCCAGATGCTACAGCAGGCGGTGAAAGAGCAGGTCGCAAAGGCGCAGCTGTATCCGCTGGTTTATACCGCCGCGGCGCAGACAACCGGTGTGGAGCAGCTGCTGGATAACATCTGCCTGCTGCTGCCCACCGCCAAACGGGAGGCGGATGGGCCGCTTTCCGGGGTGGTGTATAAGGTGGAACACGACAAGGCCATGGGAAAGGTGGCCCATGTCCGGCTGTTTTCCGGTAAAATCCAGAACCGGGACCCTGTACCGCTGCGGGGACAAAGTGAGGATCAGGCGGGCAAGGTGACCCAGATCCGCCGGGTGATGGGAAACCGGTATCTGGATATGGGCAGTTTGATGGCCGGAGATATCGGCGCCCTGTACGGGATACCGGAACTAAAAACCGGGGATGTCCTGGGCCAGGCGCCGCTGCGGCGGGAATACGCCATGGCGGCGCCGCTGTTAAAGGTACAGGTGTTTGCGCAGCAGCAGGAGCAGCTGACCGAGCTGGTGAGCGCGGTGCGGGAGCTGTCGGAGGAGGACCCGCTGCTGGATATGGATTGGGAGCGGGAGGAACGGGAACTCTCGGTGAGCATCACCGGCGTCATCCAGCTGGAGGTGCTCAGCGCCCTGTTGGAGCAGCGCTTCGGCATGAAGGCTTCCTTCTCCGCGCCGTCGGTGATTTATAAGGAGACGCCCGCCAAAGCGGGAACCGGTCAGGAGCATTATACCTGGCCTAAACCCTGTTGGGCCTGCATCGACCTTGCGATGGAGCCGTTGCCCAGAGGTGCGGGATTGGTGTTTGAATCGAAGGTGCAGGACCGGCAGATTCTGTACCGGTATCAAAATCATATCCGTACCGCCCTGCCGGATGCGCTGCGCCAGGGGCTGTATGGATGGGAGGTAACCGATCTGAAGGTCGTGCTGGTGGGCGGCAGTCATCATCTGATTCACACCCATCCGCTGGACTTTTTCACCGCCACCCCCATGGCGGTGATGAACACGCTGGAAAATACCGGCACCATCCTATTGGAGCCGGTGACCAAGGTGCGGATGGTGGCCCCGGAGGAATATGCCGGGCGGCTGATCGGGGATGTGATTGCCATGCGGGGCACCTTTGACAGCCCGGTGATGAAGGGGGGCAAGGTGACCATGGAAGCGATGCTTCCGGTGGCCACGTCGATGGAATACCCGGTGCAGTTTGGAATCCTGACCGGTGGAAAAGGGGTGCTTTCCAGCCAGTTTGCGGGATACCAGCCCTGTGCGCTGGAACTGGGGGCAACCGCCAAGCGCCGGGGCATCGATCCGCGGGATCGGGCCAAATGGATTTTGCACGCCAGAAGCGCCCTGTAACGGTATCTGGATAGGAAAAGCGGCTCTGTCCTCCCGCTGAAATCGGGAGAACAGAGCCGCTGCTGATATTCCGGCACAGGAAACCATAAAGGTTCAGCAGTTTGCTTCCAGCACCTGTTCCACCAGCTGTTCTACCTGTTCCAAGGTGGAGACGGAACCGGAGGCGTTGCGGAAGGAGGCTGCGCCTTTGACCCCTTTGAGATACCAGGCGATGTGTTTGCGGGATTCCCGAAGGGCTACCTTCTCCCCCTTGAGGGAAGCCGCCAGCCGGATATGTTCCAGCATAATCTCCATCCGCCGTTGCAGCGGCGGGTCGGGAAGCAGGATTCCCTGTTGCAGATAGGCGTTGATCTGCTCAAACAGCCAGGGGCGTCCCAGGGCGCCCCGCCCCACCATCACCAGATCCACCCCGGTTTGCTCGTACATGGCTTTGGCGGATTGGGGGGAATCGATGTCCCCATTGCCGATAACCGGGATGGATACCGCCTGTTTGACCAGACGGATGATCTTCCAATCGGCAGAGGGGGCATACATCTGTTCCCGGGTGCGCCCATGGATGGTGATGGCGCTGGCTCCGGCATCCTGTGCCATTTTGGCAAATTCCACCGCATTGACGGTGTGGTCGTCCCAACCTTTGCGGAATTTTACGGTGATGGGGATGGTGTCCGGTACCGCCCGGCGTACACTGCGGATGATATCGTACGCTTTGGCGGGGTCTTTCATCAGGGCGCTGCCTGCGCCGGTGGCGACGACTTTTGGGGCCGGACAACCCATGTTGATGTCCAGGATTTCCGGCTGCTGCTCCATGGCTACCGCCATCTGGGCGGCCTGCGCCATGGTTTCCGGCTCGCTGCCGAAAAGCTGCACCGCCATGGGGCGCTCCTGCTGGGTAACCCGCAGCAGCGCGGCGGAGTTTTTGCTGTGGTAGGTCATGCCTTTGGCGCTAACCAGCTCTCCCACCACATAGGCTGCCCCAAACCGTTTGCAGGTCAGACGGAAGGCGGTGTCCGCAACCCCTGCCATGGGGGCCAGTGCGGCCAGGGTTGGGATGAAAATCTCTCCAATATACAAAACGGATCCCTCCAAGTAACTTTGCATCAAAAAGTATCTTATAGATTGTACCGTAAAAGAGGGCGAAAGGGAAGAGAAAAGAAAAATTTTGTGGCAGGGCGTGTGATGTTTCGCAAGGCTTCTTTCCCAAGTTTTTCTTGTAACCGGTTGTTTTTCATGGTACCATGGATAGTAGTTTACCAAGGATTCATGCGGCATTGCCTGGGGAAACAAATGGTTCCGGAAAGAAAGGTACAGGCATGAAGCGACAGCGGCGGGGAAGCATAATATCCAAAGGACAATCCCCTGCGTTTGTCCCTTCCCCAATTTCATTACAGCAACAGAAATGGAGATAGATCGCGATGAAACTGTTAGCCATCGATTCCAACAGTCTGCTCAACCGGGCTTTTTACGGGGTCCGTCCGCTGACCAACAAGGACGGAGTGTTCACCAACGGCATCTACGGCTTCTTTCAGATTTTCCTGAAACTGGTTGCCGACCTGCAGCCCGACGGGGTGGCCTTTGCCTTCGATCTGAAAGCCCCCACCTTTCGCCACAAAATGTATGAGGGCTACAAGGCGCAGCGCAAGGGGATGCCCCCGGAGCTGGCAATGCAGCTGCCCTATCTCAAAGAGCTGATCACCGCGCTGGGTTACACCATCGTGGAGCAGGAAGGATATGAAGCCGACGATATTCTGGGAACTTTGAGCCTGCGCTGCGCCCAGCAGGGGGGAAGCTGTTATATCGCCACCGGTGATCGGGACAGCTTACAGCTGGTGGGGGAGCAGGTGACGGTGATACTGGCTTCCTCCAAAATGGGGAAAGCGGAATATCTGCCCTATGACCCCCAGGCGATTTTGGAAAAATATGGTGTCACCCCCTCCCAGCTCATCGACGTGAAAGCGCTGATGGGGGATACCTCCGACAACATTCCCGGTGTAGCCGGGGTGGGAGAAAAGACCGCCCTTTCGCTGATCTCCCAGTTTTCCTCTCTGGATGAAGTGTATGCCCATCTGGAGGACGGAGGGCTGCGCCCGGCGCTGAAGGCCAAACTGGAAAAGGACCGGGATATGGCCTATCTCTCCCAGAAGCTGGCCCGTATTGACCGCAATGTGCCCATCGACGCCCAGCTGTCGGATTTTGTCAGAAGGGAGCCGGACAAGGGGAAGGCGTATGCTATTTTCGGGGAACTGGAGATGTATACCGTGGCCCAGCGCTTTGCACTCTCCGCCGACGATGTCCAGGAGCAGGTGAAAGAGGAGGCTGCCCCCGCCGGGAAAACGCTGCGGGTTTATACCCAGCAGGACTGTCCCGACTGGCAGAGCAGAATCCAAACACACCAGGAACAACCGCTGTCGGTGTCGGTGCCGGTGCTTTTTTCCTTTGAAGGGGAGAATCTTTCCGCTTTTGGCTTTGTGTTGGAGGATGGGCTCTATTTGATCCAGCAGGATGTGGAGAGCCAGGCGGCGGCGCTGCTGCGCTCCGGGGTCTCCCTCAAGACCCATAACTGCAAGCAGCTTTATCGATTTGCCATGGAGCATGAGATATCGATGGGACCGGTGGTGTTTGACACTATGCTGGCGGGGTATCTTCTCAGCCCCAACGCCACCGAATATTCCGTGGAGAAACTGCTGGAACAGTACAGCATCCCCGCCGCCCCGCTGGAAGGGGACACTCAGCAGCAGGGGTTCTGTCAGCAGTGTGCCGCTTTCCCGCAGCTGTGTAACTGCCTGGAACAGAAGATAGTGGAAAATGAACAGCAGTCGCTGCTCACCGATATCGAGATTCCCCTCTCTGAGGTGCTGGCGTCGATGGAGCTTTTGGGATTTGCGCTGGATGTAGAGGGCATTACCGAGTTTGGAAAACAGCTGGATGTCTCCATCCAGTCCTATCAGCAGGCGGTGTGGGACAGCGCGGGATATGAATTTAACATCAATTCCCCCAAACAGCTGGGGGAGGTGCTGTTCGGAAAACTGGGGCTTCCCGCCAAAAAGAAAACCAAAAGCGGTTATTCCACCAATGCGGAGGTGCTGGAAAGCCTGCGGGGCAAGCATCCCATCATCGAGGAGATTTTGGAGTACCGCAAGGTGACCAAGCTCAAATCCACCTATGTGGACGGCCTGCTCAAGGTGGTTTCCCCTGACGGTCGGGTGCGTTCCCGGTTTAATCAGACCGAAACCCGTACCGGGCGTATCAGCTCCACCGAGCCCAACCTGCAAAATATCCCGGTGCGCACCGAACTGGGCAGCAACCTGCGGAAATTTTTCCGCGCCAAGGAAGGCTGCGTGCTGGTGGACGCCGATTATTCCCAGATTGAGCTGCGGGTGCTGGCTTCCATCTCCGAGGACAAAAACATGATCGAAGCTTTTCGCCAGGGGGAGGATATCCACACCAACACCGCCTCCCAGGTGTTTGGAATGCCTGTCGAGTATGTCACCCCGCTGATGCGCAGCCGGGCCAAGGCGGTCAATTTCGGCATTGTGTATGGCATTGGCGCCTTCTCCCTCTCAGGGGATATTGGGGTATCGGTGGCGGAGGCGGACCGGTATATCAAAAATTATCTCAAGACCTTTTCCGGTGTGCGGGAATATATGGAAAAAACAAAGAAACTGGCAGCGGAGCAGGGATATGTGACCACCCTGTTTCACCGGCGGCGGTATCTCCCGGAACTGACCTCCTCCAACCGGGTGACCCGGGCGTTTGGGGAGCGGGTGGCAATGAACACCCCCATTCAGGGTACGGCGGCGGATATCATTAAGATTGCCATGGTGCGGGTATACCGCAGGCTCAAAGCCGAAAATCTGCAAGCCCGTCTGCTGCTTCAGATTCACGACGAACTGATTGTGGAGGCCCCGCAGCAGGAAGCACAGCGGGTTCAGGCGCTGCTCAAGGAGGAGATGGAGCAGGCGGTCCAGCTGGAGGTCCCGATGCTGGTGGAGGCTAAGATAGGGAAAACCTGGTATGAGTCCAAATGACCCAAAACCGGGAAACAAGATAAAGGAGTGACGTTTGATGAGAAGGATCGACACCAGCGCGGTGATACCGGTGATCCGGCAGCTTTGCATAGAGGCCTGCCAGCAGCTCAGTTCCAATGTGACCGATGCGCTGCGGGACGCCAGAGCCAGGGAAGAATCCCCACTCTGTCAGGAGATTCTGGCAATGCTGTTGGAAAATGCGGCGTTTGCCAGCGAAAACCATCTGGCCTGCTGCCAGGATACCGGCATGACGGTGGTATTATTGGAGATTGGCCAAGAGGTATGCTGGGAGGGAATGCCCCTTTACGACGCGGTCAACGAGGGGGTACGCCAAGGCTACCGGGATGGGTATCTGCGCAAATCGGTGGTGGATGACCCGCTGCTGCGCAAAAATACCGGGGACAACACCCCCGCCATGATCCATGTGGACATCGTCCCCGGAGACAAGGTTACCATCACCATCCTTCCCAAGGGTGCGGGGAGCGAAAATATGAGCGCACTGTATATGCTGACCCCGGCGGATGGTGTACAGGGAGTGAAAAAGGCGGTGCTGGAAGCGGTGGAGCGAGCCGGAGGTAAGCCCTGTCCTCCCATTGTGGTGGGCATTGGTTTGGGCGGAACCATGGATAAGGCGGCTTTTCTCTCCAAAAAAGCGCTGCTGCGGGAGATTGGCGCGCGCAATCCCAAGCCTCATCTCGCCGCTTTGGAACAGGAGCTGCTGGAGGAGATCAACAAGACCGGCATCGGCGCGCTGGGAATGGGCGGAACGGTGACGGCGCTGGATGTACATATCGAGGCGTTTTCCACCCATATCGCCTGTCTGCCTTTGGCCATCAACCTGCAATGTCACGCCTACCGCCATGCCTGCGCTACTATATAAATATTTAGCTAAATGTCGAAATATAAGGAATGCAGCGCGTCAGTCAGAGGTCTGATTGACGGCAGGGAAAGGAATGGTGTCAAAATGAAAGTGACCTTGCCGCTGACTCGGGAGGTTTTGGAATCGGTTCAGATCGGGGATGTGCTGGAATTGACGGGGGATATCTATACCGCCCGGGATGCCGCCCACGCCCGTTTGTATGAAGCCATCTGCAAAGGGGAGAAGCTGCCGCTGGATCTGAAAGGAAAGATCATCTTTTACTGCGGACCCTGTCCGGCAGGACCGGGACGAGTGATCGGACCGCTGGGCCCCACCACCAGCGCACGGATGGACCCCTATATGGAGGCCATGTTCCAGCAGGGGATGGTTGCTGCCATCGGGAAAGGGGATCGCGCCCCTTATGTGGCAGAGCTCTGTAAAAAATATAAGGGATTATACCTGTTGGGCGTAGGAGGAGCCGCCGCGCTGTGCGCCAATGCGGTGAAGGAAGTGGAGGAAATCGCCTACCCGGACCTGGGAACCGAATCCATCAAACGGTATTATGTGGAGGATTTCAAGGTAATTGTGGGCATCGATACCCAGGGCAGGACCATCCAGGAGGAGAATATCCCCAAATACCGCAAACGCTGAGCAGATAGAAAATTCTGCCCTGCGGGAGAAGCTGTACAAAACGCCGGCCCGGCTGCATGATTTTCATGCGGCCAGGCCGGCGTTTTGTATAGAGTAATGTTTTTCCGCAGGAAAATATCCTTTAAAAGTATTATTGACGGTGCAGCAGCTGTTTGACGATCCCCAAAGCAGCCCGAAATTCTTTCAGCCGGAAAAAACATACCAGGAAGATGATGTTGGGCAGGACGCAGCAGATGATTCCCCGCAGTATAAGCCCCACAAAATCCGTGCTTTGGACCAAACTGCACGTGACGCCGGTGACGGCACATCCCAGTATGGTTACAGCGGTATAGTAACCCAACCGCAGCAGATACGGCGCCATACTGCAATGGAACAGCTTTTGATGGATCATCTTGGTCTGCCAGGGATAGGAAACCACCAGCAGAGCAAAGATGGTGGAAAGCAAAATCCCATATACCCCGATCACCTGCACTAGGATCAGGTTGCTGACCAGGTTAAAGAGGTTGGTTGCATAGGAGCGGTAGAGATCCTCCTTCCAAAGACCAGCGGCGTCCTTGTAGGTGCTTTGGACGGCTTTTAGCTGGAAAACGTAGAAGTAAACGCAAAAACAGATGGTAACACTGGTGTCAAACATCAGTTCCGACCCTACCCACAAAAGCATGAACGGTTGATATAAACAGTAGAGGCAAACGGTACACCATCCGATCATCCAGGCGTTGAGGAAGGAGAGGTTCATGTAGTCGCTGTAGTTTTTTTCGGTGGATTGGGTGACGATATTGTTGCCCACAATGGCCATAACCGAATTATATGCAGCGGAGATGATGGTGATCAAAGCCTGCATGATATAGTAGTAGTTGTTGTACTGCGCCAGCACAACCAGCCCCAAAAAGCTGGAGATCACCACGCTGTCTACGGAATTGTAAATCAGGGAGGTAATTTTGACTCCCACCAGAGCCATGGTTTTTTCTTTGATGTTTTTTTTCAGCTGTGGACTGACCGATCCCTGACAGACATACTGGGGGTAGTAACGTTTGGCCAGATAGGCGGTCACAATATTTTCGGTGATGGATGCCATGGGCAGCACGATGACATATCCATAATAATTGCGTATAACCAGCAGTGTAAACATCTGAACGGCAGCTTTGAGGATCTCCACTGCGGTATGTACAATAGCCGGTAGATCGCTGCGCTGATGTGCCACCAAAATAGAGGCGCGGTAGGAAAAAAGCAGATATCCGGCAGTGGTATTGATCAGATGGATAAAATATAAAACGTAGAGGTTTACGTCGGCCTGTACCTCCCCGGCGATAAAATACCGGATAAAGGGCATGACACATAACCCTACCGCAAAAATAACGCCGCCGATGATACGATAGATACTCCGATACAGATTTAACAGAGCACAGATCGTCTCATGATCCTGTTGTACGATGGGCCGGTACATACTATACACGATGGCCGACCCGATTCCCAGTTCTGCCAGATTCAGAATCTGTAGAATGGAGGAGAACAGGCTGTTGAGTCCCAGATACTCAGAACCCAGGGTATAGATCATCATGGTTCTGAGGACAAAGGATAGCCCCAGCGAAACGATTCTGCCCACAATACCACAGGTGGCATTGCGTATGGCTCTTTGCACTTTGTGGTTACTCACGTGATCTCTCATGCTCCTTTATTTGATCTAAAATCCGTTGTGCCAAAACTTCCGCTCCCGTCCCGTCGTCCACCAGTCCTATGGAACAGAAAAATTGCCGGCATTTGTTCTGATAATCCGACAAAGAAAACGTTTCCACATTTTCTTTCAGTTGGGTATGGTTCATGCTGAAAGAGAAGGGGAGCTGTTGGGGTGAAAAGGTCAAAGCCCGATCGTCCTTACAGTACTGCTGCAGATCCGGCGTATAGAGAAATACCGGCTTGCCCGCCAGCGCCCCGTCAAAAATGCAGGCGGAATAATCGGAAATAAGAATATCGCAGGCGGCAACCAGTTCGTAGATATCCGGATAGTTGGTGGCGTTGACGACGGAGGGGTTCTGGATCTGTTCGCGGCAGCGGTTTGCCAGGTTGGGATGAAGCCGCCACAACAGCACATACTTTTTGGGAGCGGATGCGGTATCATCATGCCTTTTTCCCCATTCTGCGAAGATTTCCAGGCATCGCTGAAAGTCCAGAAGCATTTCGGTTGTCTCTGCGTAACCGCGGAAAGTAGGAGCATAGAGAATGATCTGGGTGTCAGCGTCCAGAGAAAAATACTCTCGAACCCGTGCGCCAGCCCAGGCCATTTTCTCCGGTTTTAGATACAGGCCGCAATGGGGTACACCGCATTTTATAACCGGTCCACGATACCAGTAATGGTTTCGGTATAACGCTAACCGGATATCGTTGTTGGAATACATGAGATCTGTCATGGCAGCGTCTCTTTTGGCGGATAACACATATTCCGGGGACAATTTTTGTTCCACGGTCTGCTCATTTTGTTTGATTCCCAGAAAAGAGTGCCAGGTTTGCAGATAAAACTGTCCGGCACGTTTGGGGGGTTTGATGCTGTTTTTTACATTGGAAATCCAGATGTGGGCGGTTGTCAGCTCGTATAACGCCTGACGGGAACCGTAGGCAACACAGCGAACCTCAGCAGGTAGATCCAGTTGCTCCCTATTCTTCTGGGGATCTGTAAGCCAGACCAGATCCAGATCGCTGCGGATTTTGCGCAATGCTTCACAAATGTATTTGGGATCGTCTCCATAACCCTTGCCGAGGAAATTGTTGAAAACAATTTTCTCGTTCTGGATCGGCTTCATCAGTCCAATTAGGTGGCTAATCCGCCATCCAATGGCCAGTTTATCCCGAATTTTCTGCAAAATCCTCATCTGGTGGCGCCCTTCCCTTCTAACGTCATATTTTGTTTATTGGAAGAGGATACGGCAAAAAACCGTCCTAAAACCATAAAATATTATCATAAAAGTTTTATACTTATCAGTTTATCCTACCGTTTTCAGAAAAGCAACCCCAAAATAAACAGACAAAGTATATGTCCTTTTTGGAGAAGAACATATACTTTGTCAGGGCTTTATTTTGTTATGCTTTTTCTAAAACAGCGTAACCATATGGATCCAGTTTTACAGGTGCGGTGACCGCCTTACCGGTGAGAGCATCCTTCCATTCGCCTTCCAGCGGGATGGTGGCCCCCTTGCCGTCCATATTTACCAAAAAGAGAATGCGGCCTTCCCCGTGGGGAACCGCCAGCGTACCCCGGTCGGTGGGATACCGGTAGCCGACCTTTCCCTCTCTGCATATCTGCTCCAGAAGTCCCTTCCAGAAGGCGTCTGCCTCCTCTGCGTCGGGGGTCGCCGCCAGGAAGTATACCGCCCCGCTTCCCAAGGTGCGGCGGGTGATGGCGCTGCAATGGGGATGCAGCGAGGTTTCATAAGCTGCCAGGCTCTCGGTGTCTTCCACAGGGGAGCAGGGAGCAGCCCAGTGAACGGGGGCGCAGCACAAACCGAATCCCTTCATCTGGGCGTCGGTGCCGTCGGCGCGGTAGAACTGAAGAACGTGAACCCCACAGAGCGCTTCCAGTTTTCCCAGCGCATGGTCGGTAGGTACGGTGTGTTCGGTGGTACGGTATCCGGTCATGGGACCGATGAGCAGCGTTCCGCCGTTTTGGGCAAAGCGGGTCAACCGCTCCAGCAGTGGGTCATCTACCGCCGGGAGATAAGGTACGATTACCACCCGGTAACGGGAGAGATCGTCCCGCTCGGTGATGATGTCCCGATGGACGCCTAAGTCCATCAGCTGATAATAGATGGATCTTACTGCGTCCTGGTAGTGGACCATCTCCCCGAATTCCCCTTTGAAAAAGGCGTTGGCGATGTCGGAATACAGAAGCCCTACCTGTGCCTGGTCCACCGGCGCCTTCTCCACAATCGGCGCCAATTCTTTCAGGATATGACCCAATGCCTTGGCGTTTTCATAGCCTACATTGGGTTCTCCCCAGCTGGTGAGGATCGATCCATGGGGCATCTCACAGCCGGTGCGCTGCTGCCGCCACAGCCAGTAATGGAATCCCATGGCTCCGCTGGCGATGGCGGAAACGCCCTCGCTGCGCAAAAATCCGGCAGGATGGGGAGCGGGGGTGTGCAGGGTGCATCCGGCATGGGCGGGGCTGGTTTCCATCAGCCAGAAGGGCTGATGCTGCATCCCGCGGAACCGGTCATACTGAAACAGCAGATGGCCGTAGTTTTGGTATCCGGGATAGGTGTCAAAGGAGACGAAATCCAAATCCTGGAACAGTGCCTGGTTGTCCAAAGCAAAGGACATACCGGTATTATGGGTGATGGGTGCATCACAGTAGCGGCGGATCAGCTGTGCCTGACGATGGGCAAATTCATTGATCTTATCCATGGAGAACAGCCGGTAGTTGAGTTCCAGGGAAGGGTTATGAAGGAAGGGGGTGGTCACCGGCTGGGGAACCTGTTCAAAGTTTTCGTAATATTGGCTCCAGATCGCAGTGCCCCAGGCTTCGTTGAGGGCGTCGATGGTTCCATATTTTTCCCGCAGCCACTGGTGCCATAATCCTTTGCAGGTCTCGCAGCAGCATTCGGAGATATGGCACTTGAATTCATTGTCCAGCTGCCAGGCCACAACCCCGGGCAGATTTCCCAGCTCCCGCGCCATGGCGCTGACGATGATGTCGGAGCGTTGGCGGAAAAAGGGATGATTGGTACACACATGCTGGCGGGCGCCGTGTTCATATTTTATGCCGTCCCGGGTGACAAAGGCGGTATCGGGATGCTGGTAGGTCAGCCAGCGGGGCGGGGTAGGCGTGGGGGTACAAAGTACCGTCTGAATCCCGTTTTCCCATAACCGCAGGATGATATCCTTAAAGAAGGAGAGATCTATCTGATCCTGTTTGGGTTCCATGGTATGCCATGCGAATTCCCCCATACGAACACAGTTGATTCCCACCTTCTTCATATGTGCGATATCCTCAGCGATCTGTTTTTCGCTCCAAAGTTCCGGATAGTAGGCGGCTCCATAATGGAAAGGGGTCTGGGTAATGGCTTTTGTTGGCCGTTGCGACATCGGAGATGCTCCTTTCAGATATAGGTTGGTGAAAAATGATATGTAGATATAAATGTTATGGGTTTACAGAAGGCTATGGGATACAGGGAGAAACAATGGTTGTATCTGTTTTTTGCAAAAGCAAAGAAATGGATAGGGATGTGCGGCTTTCATCCCTATTATATCTGTAACCGTAGGGTAAGAAAAGATATTCGGAAAAATTTTCACTGAAAGAAGAAGCATTTTTAGAAAAAATCCATATATTTTCCAAACAATCAATGGTATAATAAGCCCGGAGGCAGCAGAGTTCCCCCACGGAGCCATACGCCTTACAATTACATCATGATGTGGAGGGAGAAACAGAAAATGTATATTCATAAGCTTCGTGTCAACCATTTTGATAACCCTGTGGGCTATACGCTGGACGGGCTCAGTTTTTCCTGGGTGACCCAGGACAGCACCGGCAGTTTCCAGAAGTTTGCACAGGTACAGGTTTCTTTGGACGAAGAATTTTCCCATCTGATCTATGACAGCGGAAAATTACCCACCTCCGACAGCTTGGATTTTCATCCCGATGTCGTGCTGACCCCTCGTACCCGATATTGGTGGCGGGTACAGGTGTGGGCTGACGATGGGGATACAGCGCTCAGCGATCCGGCGTTTTTTGAAACCGGAAAACTGGATGAGCGGTGGAAAGGAATGTGGATTACCCCTGCAATCGCCTGCACCAGCCATCCGCTGGTGCGCAAGGTGTTTACCATTCCGCCCAAGGATCAAATCCGTCAGGCCAGAGCCTATGTGACCGGTTTGGGTGTTTATGAGTTCTATCTCAACGGCCAGAAGGTGGGAGACGAGGTCCTGACCCCTGGATATAACGATTACGATTACTGGATTCAGTATCAGACCTATGATATCACCGATCTGTTGCAGGATGGAGAGAATGTGGCGGGTGCAATGCTGGGCAACGGCTGGTATATGGGCCGTTTCGGCTTTAGCAGCGATTCCCATCCCTTCGGCGGACAGTTTGCGTTTTTGTGCGAGATGGCCATTGAACTGATGGACGGTTCCACAGTCTGGGTGGTAACCGACAACAGCTGGCAGTCCGCTCTTGGTCCGGTGGTGGAGAGCAGCATCTATGACGGTGAAGTCTTTGACGCCCGTCTGGAAATCGAGAATTGGAACAGCGATCCCGCTGCGGGAAACTGGTTTGGCGTACACGCAGCAGGCCTTGGTTATAACAAGCTCACCGCCCGTTGGGGGGTTCCGGTCACCAAACAGGAGACCATTCATCCCATCAGCGTGATACATACCCCTGCCGGGGAGACGGTACTGGACTTTGGACAGAACCTTACCGGATGGATGGAGATAGACTGTGATCTTCCCGCCGGGGAAAAACTGGTGGTGCAGTGCGGTGAAATTTTGCAGAACGACTGCTTCTACCGGGATAATCTGCGCAGCGCCAAGGAGGAGTACACCTTTATTTCTGCCGGAAAGCCGGCGCATGTGCGGCCCCATTTCACCTTCTACGGTTTTCGCTATCTCAATGTTATTACGTCCCAGGAGATAAAGCCGGAAAACTTTACCGCCTATGTGCTTCATTCCCAGCTGGAGCGCACCGGTTATCTCAAGACCTCCAACGAGAAGGTCAACCAGCTGATTCACAACGCGCTCTGGGGTCAGAAGGGCAACTTCCTGGATGTTCCCACCGATTGCCCGCAGCGGGATGAGCGGATGGGCTGGACCGGTGATGCACAGATTTTCTGTGGTACCGCCAGCTTTAATATGTATACCCCTGCGTTCTTCTCCAAATATCTCTACGATATGCACTTCGAGCAGGAATTTTACGGTGGTTCGGTGCCTCATGTGGTGCCTCAGATGATTCGTTCCCATCACAATATGGTGATGGGCAAAGATGCCCAGTGCCATGGTTCCTGTGCCTGGGGCGATGCGGCTACCGTCATCCCCTGGACGATGTATCTGCACTATGGAGACAAGCAGATGTTGCGCCGTCAGTTTGCCAATATGTGCGGCTGGGTCAATTATATCAAGGGGCAGGATGAGAAGGATGGCGGCCATCGGCTGTGGCGCACCGGATTCCATTTTGCGGACTGGCTGGCACTGGACAATCCGGATAAGGAAAGCCGCTTTGGCGGAACCGACAACGCTTACATTGCCTCCGCCTACTATCTCTATTCCGCTGAGCTTACCGCCAAGGCGGCGCAGGTGTTAGGGGAAAAGGTCCTTTATAAGGTTTATCGCAATCTGGCAGAGGAAGTGCGCAGTGCCATGCGCAAAGAGTATTTCACCAGTTCCGGACGGATTGCCATCAATACCCAAACCGCGATGGTGGTGGCGCTGTTTATGAATATTGTGCCTTCCGAGCATCGTGAGCGGTTGGTAAAGGATCTGCGGGCGAAGCTGGAGAGCAACCATCTGCATCTGGATACCGGATTTGTGGGAACGCCTTATCTGTGCCGGGTACTTTCTGACAACGGCAGCGGGGATTATGCTTATACCCTGCTGTTTAACGAGGATTTCCCCAGCTGGCTGTATGAGGTCAATATGGGAGCCACCACCGTTTGGGAGCGTTGGAACTCGGTGCTGCCGGACGGACGGATCAGCGATACCGGCATGAACAGCCTCAACCATTACGCCTATGGCTCCATTGTGGAGTGGATGTACCGCAATATGTGCGGCCTTGTTCCGGATGAAGAGGGCCCCGGTTTTGCCAAGGTGCGTATTTCTCCGCAGCCTGATTCCAGAATCAAATGGGCGCATTGCCGGTATGACAGTGCGGTAGGAACCTATAAGATCAACTGGGCTTATGGGGATAACGGTTTGCGGCTGGAAATCGAGGTGCCTTTCAATGCCCAGGCACAGGTGACGCTGCCCTGGAGCGGTGGATATACCATCAACGGCAAGGCGGATGACAAGCAGAGCTTTGTGCTCAAAGCCGGCTGTTACGAGATTTTGCAGCAGTAACGGGATAGGGTATCCTGTCTGCAAGAAATAAGAAAGGAGGGTGTGCGGTTGGCGCATACCCTCCTGGTTTGTCGAAAGGATGACACAGATGAAGGTTTTGCTTCTCAACGGAAGCCCTCACGAAAAGGGCTGTACCTACACCGCGCTGAAAGAGGTGGCAGGTCAGCTGGAGAAAAATGGAATTGAAACCGAGATTGTGCAGATTGGCATGGTGGATATCCGCGGCTGCATTGGTTGCGGAAGATGTAAAGCCACCGGGAAATGTGTGTTTGACGATATTGTCAATGTGATCTTGGAAAAGATGGAACAGGCGGACGGTCTGGTGGTGGGGACCCCGGTGTATTACGCTTCCCCCAACGGCTCTGTTCTCTCGCTGCTGGACCGGCTGTTCTATGCCGGAAAGAATCAGTTTGCCATGAAGCCTGCCGCAGCGGTGGCGTCTGCCCGCCGGGCCGGAACGACGGCTTCGCTGGATGTGATTCAGAAGTATTTTACCATCAGCCAGATGCCCGTTGTTTCCTCCCAGTACTGGAACATGGTTCATGGCAACACGCCGGAGCAGGTGCTCCAGGATAAGGAAGGGTTACAGATTATGCGTACCCTGGGCAACAATATGGCGTGGCTGCTCCAATGTATCGAGGCGGGAAAGAAAGCGGGCATCGAACCAATGCGGGAAGAGAAGCGGGAGACCACCAACTTTATCCGCTGACCATGACAAAGATAGAAGGCCGCAACCTTTTGGGTTGCGGCCTTTTTGCGGGCGGGAGACGGGCGGCGCTATCTTCTGCGTCTGGAGCGGGAACGGGTTCTGCCGCGGGAACGGCTTCTGGTGCGGGAATAGCGCTTTTTGTTGTAATTGCGGATCACCATCACGGTGATATACAGGATCAGGAAAATCAGAATGGTCAAAAACACAAACTTGACGATAAAGGAGGAAAAGAACTCCTTGACCTTGGCCAGATTGGCCTGCAACGGGTCCAGTTCCACCGAGTCCCCGGCCACCAGTGGAACGGTGCCGATCTGTTCTCCGGCCAGCATAATCTGTAAGGTTCCCAGTTGATCCCCTTCCCGTACCGGTGCGTCAACGCTCTCCATGACCTGAGGGGTGGTCACAATGCTGGACACCTCAATCTCGTCCATCAGCAGATAACTGAAATCCTCCGCGGCAACCGCCTGAACCAGATCTTTGTCTTTTCCCAGGTTTACCGGTACCTCGGTATAAGACTGGTTCAGTTGTACCAGCGTCTTGACCCGGAAAGAAGAAAATGCCCATTCATACAGGGTTTTTGCCTCGGTAAAAGCATAGTTGGTGGCCAGCTCGTCTCCGTTTTCATCCACATAGGGGGAACCCATCATCACCAGCAGGTAGGTGTATCCATCCAGCGTGGCGGTGGAGATAAAGCAGCGCCCGGATTCCACCAGGGTTCCGGTTTTAATCCCCCGCAGCGGTTCGTAATAATAGGGGCTGGAGCTCTGCATCATGCTGATGCGGTTGCTGACCACCAGGCTGTCCTTAAGATTGGTAGGACCAATCTCCTTGGTCAGGGTGGTGACGTAATCCATAAATCCATCCAACCCCATGGCGTACTTGGTGATCAGATACATATCATAGGGGGTGGTGTACTGCTGCTCGTCAAAAAGGCCGTGGGGATTGACAAAGTGGGTGTTGTTGGCGCCCAGCTCCTTGGCCTTGTTGTTCATCATCTCCACAAAGGTGTCGATGCTGCCGCCGCCCACATGGTCGGCGATGATCTTTGCCGCTTCGTTGGCCGACTGCATCAGCATCGCATAAAGAAGATTCTCGATGGTCAGCGTCTCTCCGGCCTGTATGTTGGCGTGGGAGACGTTGATCCCCACAAACTCATCGTAAATATAGGAAGGTGCAGTGGCTTCCTCCTGCAAATCGCAGTTTTCAATGGCGATGATAGCAGTCATGATTTTGGTCAGAGATGCCGGGTACATTTTTTCGTTGGGGCTTTTTTCATATACCACCGTATTGGTGTCCAGATTGACCATATAGATGCCCTGGGTCAGCAGTTCTTCGTCCGGCGCATAAGCCTGGACCTGAAGCGGCATCAAAATCTGAAGCAGCAGTGCAGCGATAAAAATAAAAACAAATACGGCCTGTTTTTTCTTTCGTCCCATCCCGGCGGCGATATTTGACATATGGACAATCCCCTTTGTTCTTGGTATAATCATAAAAGTGGTTATGATCAAAGCCCTGCGGCAGAATTTTTCTGTTGTTGGGATTTTTCGATCGTAGATTTCAAATAATAGTATATCAGAATATGGTTTGGAATCCAATGTTATTCACAAATAATTTAAAAATTGGGGGCGTATTGTGATGAAAATCGAAACTCAGTGCCTACACGCGGGTTATACCCCTAAAAACGGAGAGCCCCGCGCACTGCCTATCTATCAGTCTACCACCTACAAATACGACAAGACCGCCGACATTGGCGCGCTGTTCGATTTGACAGCGGAGGGACATATGTATTCCCGCATCTCCAACCCCACTGTGGATGCGGTGGAGAAGAAGATTGCCGCCATGGAAGGCGGCGTCGGCGCCCTGTGCACCACCTCCGGACAGGCTGCCAACCTGTTGGCGGTGCTCAATATCTGTTCCGCCGGGGATAGCCTGATCTCGGTGAGCACCATCTATGGCGGCACCATCAACCTGTTTGCGGTGACCCTCAAACGGCTGGGCATCGAGTGTATCTTTGTCAGCGAGGAAGATTCCGAGGAAAAGATCCAGGCGGCCATCAAGCCCAATACCCGTCTGATCTTTGGCGAGACGCTGGCAAACCCCGCCATGTGTGTCTTTGATATCGAAAAGTTTGCCAAGATTGCCCATCGCAACAACATCCCGCTGGTGGTGGACAACACCTTTGCCACCCCGGTGCTCTGCCGTCCTTTTGAATTTGGCGCGGACATTGTAACCCACTCCACCACCAAGTATATGGATGGCCATGCCCTTCAGGTGGGCGGCGTCATTGTGGACAGCGGTAACTTCGACTGGACCAATGGCAAATTCCCTGAACTCACCGAGCCGGACGAGAGCTACCACGGTGTGCGGTATGTCCACGATTTCGGCAAGGCTGCCTATATCACCAAGGCCAGAGTGCAGCTGATGCGGGACTTCGGAATGTATCCCGGCGCCCTCAACGCCTTTTTGCTCAACGTGGGTCTGGAGACGCTGGCGGTGCGGATGGAGCGGTACTGCCGCAATGCCGAGACGGTGGCAAGACATCTGCTGAAGTCGGATATGATCGAGTCGGTGAGCTATCCGGCGCTGGAAGGGGACAGCTACCACGATCTGGCGATGAAATATCTGCCCAAGGGCTGTTCCGGCGTGATGGCGCTGACCATCAAGGGCGGAAGAGATACCGCTATGAAATTTATGGACAGCCTGAAGCTGGCTTCCAACGAGGTACACGTGGCGGATATCCGTACCTGTGTACTGCATCCGGCCAGTGAAACCCATCGTCAGCTCAACGACGAGCAGCTGGCAGCAGCGGGAATCCATCCCGGACTGGTACGGCTGTCGGTGGGGCTGGAGAATGTGGACGACATCATTGAGGATTTGGATCAGGCGCTGGCAGCGGCCAGAGGATAATGGAAGAATCTTCCGTTTTCCGGGACTGAGTGCCATCTTGCAGGAGCATCCATCACAAAATAAAATTCCAGGGCCTTTGGGAGTGATCTTCACGTTCAAAGGCCCTGGATTTTTTGTAGATACCGTGGTACAGATTCACCTTTTTCAGAAAAAAATTATTGACATATGTCATTTTGCGAGTATAATGGAATCGTAAACGACATATGTCAATAACCGTGGGAGAAAGGGGAGGATATCATGCCGCGTCCCAACAAAAGGCGGCGTATCTGTGCTGAGCCTGCCTGCCGGCGGTTTGGACCCATCGGATACCAACAGGGGGAGAATGCCTCTGTGACTATGACGGTGGATGAATTTGAGACCATCCGGCTGATTGATCTGGAAGGTATGACCCAGGAGCAATGCGCGGCGCAGATGGATGTTGCCCGCACCACGGTACAGGCCATCTACAGCAGCGCCCGGCTGAAACTGGCCAGATGTCTGGTCAACCGGCTGGAGCTTCGGGTGGATGGCGGGGACTATGTGCTGTGCGACGGCAGTTCCAGCGGCTGCGCAAGGTTTTGCCGGCACAGACAACAAACAACAGGGAAGATGCCGGTTCCTACGGAACCGGACGGGAGGATTGGCACGATGAAAATTGCAGTAACCTATGAAAACGGACAGATTTTCCAGCATTTCGGACATACCGAGCAGTTTAAGGTGTATGAGGTGGAAAACGGAGCGGTGGCTTCGTCCCAGGTGGTGAACACCAACGGCAGCGGCCATGGCGCGCTGGCCGGATTGCTGAAGGCTTTGGGGGTAGATACCCTGATCTGCGGCGGGATTGGCGGCGGAGCCCAGGCCGCGCTGAGCGAGGCCGGTATCCGTCTTTACGGCGGCGTATCCGGTGATGCGGACCGTGCGGTGGAAGCGCTGCTCTCCGGCAGCCTGATGTTCCAGCCGGATGTGATGTGCAACCATCACGGCGAGCATCACGGCAGCTGCGGGGAGCACGGCTGCGGGGAACACCAGGAGCAGCATCATTGCGGCGGCCATTGCCACGGCTGATTTTCCACATTTTCAGACCGAAGCGGTGGAAACAAAACAAACCAAAAGCGGCGCCTTCCAAGCCAAACCGGTGGAAGGCGCCGCTTTTTTTGAAAATGATGTAAAGGGAAAGGATGGTACGTTTAGCCGGTGATAGGGTTCTCGTTGTAGTTCCAACCGTCGGCGTCGAAGATATTTTCCAGCGTATAGTTTTCGGTATCCAGGGTGTACAGCAGAGCAAAGGTCATATCGCTGGAAGCCACCAGCAACGATTCCCCGTCGGTCTGGATGCGGTATTGGACGTCGTTGATGAAATCGATCCAGATGGTTTTGGCATTTTCCAGTTCGGTATCGGGGGATACGGAACGCACGCTCTCCGGCAAAACCGCTATGGTATGCTGTACATACCAAAAGATGTTGTACCGTTCTCCCGACTGCTCGTCCAAAACCAGCTGCATCCCGCTGGAGAGATCCCCGGAGATGCTGCGGCATTTGCTCTGGCGCATTAAGGTCAGCCAGGATGAATAGGCATTCTGATGGGAGAAATCGCTGAGCTGCTGTTCCATACGGGTCAGAAGGGTTCCATAATCCTGTAGGTCAATGGAGAGAAATACCGGTTCGCCTGCTTCCTCGCCGGGTTCGGCTACCTTCAGGGAGATTCCATACTCATAGAGTTCTCCGGTGTACTTGTTGCCGTTGCCCTGGACAATCTCGAAAAAGGATGGAAAGTCCAACTTTTCTCCCAGGGCAGTTTCGCTGAATTCTTCCGCCGAGTCCCGCAGCAGATCCAGAGTATTGTGCCCTTTCTCTCTGGCAAAGAGGTCCCCGTTGCAGCTCACGCTGATCCGGCGGCGATTGTCGTAAAGGAAGATGTCGCATCCGGGGGAATCCGCAGGGGCGCTGTCCAAAAAGGATTTCCACCAGGACTGCTGTTGCTCGGTGGTTCCGGCGGGAGGGTCGATCAGGAGATCCTCGCCGCTGCCGGAACTGACGGAGGAGGACGGCGTACTGCTTGAAGCGGTATCTTCAGAAGATGAAACGACGGAGGAATCCTCGCCCGATGAGGAAGAATCGGACGGAAGAGAGGAGGACGAGATGGCGGCGGAGGACGACGGGACCTTTTCCGGTTCCAAGGGCTGCTGCTGGCAGCCGGTACAGATAAGCGCGGCAGCAATCGATGCAGCCATCCAGATCCAACGGGCCGTGGTCTTTGGTTTCATGGAGCATCCATCCTTTCTGTAAAAATTTTCTCAGTCTCATTATACCGGATTACGTGGGGATTGCAAGGGAAATCAGGGCTGTTCTTTTCAAAGAAAAAGGCCGAAGGTCTATGAGAGACCCTCAGCCTTTTGGAGATGGAGATTAGTCTTTATCGGTGATTTCCGCGTGGAATTCCTGGAGGGATTTTACCCTGGGAGAACCGGACTTCTTCACTTCCTTGATGCCCTCAACGCTGGCGATGGCCGCAGCCATGGTGGTCATATAGGAAATGCGGTTTTTCACAGCGGCTTTGCGGATATAGCCGTCGTCGCTGGTTCCCTTCTTGCCCAAGGGGGTATTGATGATGATGTCGATCTTGCCGTTGGTGATCTCGTCCAGAATGTTGGGACGGCCTTCGGAGATCTTGAGCACCTTTTCGGCGGGAATACCGGCGGCGCAGATGGCGGCATAGGTACCGCTGGTGGCCATGATCTTGAATCCGCAGTCGTGGAATCCCTGGGCTACCTGAATCAGGTCCGCCTTATCCCGGTCGCTGACGCTGATCAGCACGGTGCCGGAGAGAGGAAGTTTGGTCTGGGTGGCTTCCTGCGCTTTATAGAAGGCCTCGCCAAAGTGGGCGGAGAGTCCCAGCACCTCGCCGGTGGAACGCATCTCCGGTCCCAGAACCGGGTCAACCTCCTGGAACATATTGAAGGGGAATACAGCGGCCTTTACACCGTAGTGGGAGAATTTCTTCTCCTTGAGTCCGGGAACGGGGGAGGGACGTCCGGTGATGGAGGAGGTCATAATATCGGTGGCCAACTGTACCATCTGGATGTTGCAGACCTTGGAAACCAGGGGAACGGTACGGGAAGCTCTGGGGTTGGCCTCCAGAACGTAAACCTTTCCGTCCTCGATGGCGTACTGCATATTCATCAGACCCACCACGTGCATCTCTTTGGCAATGCGGGAGGTGTAGTCCTTAATGGTGGCAATCTGCTCCTCAGTCAGCCCCTTGGGAGGCAGGATGCAGGAGGAGTCGCCGGAATGAACGCCGGCCAGCTCAATATGCTCCATGACCGACGGCACGAAAACGTTTTCGCCGTCGCTGATGGCGTCGGCCTCACACTCGGTGGCGTGATGCAGGAACCGGTCGATGAGGATGGGACGGTCGGGGGTAACGCCTACCGCCTGCTGCATATAGAAGGTCATCGACTCGTCGTCATAAACGACCTCCATGCCCCGTCCGCCCAGAACATAGGAGGGACGAACCATAACCGGATAACCGATCTTGTTGGCGATGGTCAGGGCGTCCTCCACCGTGACAGCCATGCCGGATTCGGGCATGGGGATGTTGAGTTTTTCCATCATCTCCCGGAACAGATCCCGGTCTTCCGCCATATCGATGGTTTCCGGGGTGGTTCCCAGGATGTTGACGCCGTTTTTCTTCAGGGATGCCGCCAGGTTCAGAGGCGTCTGGCCGCCGAACTGGGCGATAACGCCGATGGGATGCTCCTTCTCATGGATGCTCAGCACATCCTCCAGCGTCAGCGGTTCAAAATACAGCTTATCGGAGGTATCGTAATCGGTGGATACCGTCTCGGGGTTACAGTTGACGATGATGGTCTCAAAGCCCAGCTTTTTCAGTGCCAGCGCAGCGTGTACGCAGCAGTAGTCAAACTCGATGCCCTGACCGATACGGTTGGGGCCGCCGCCCAGAATCATGACCTTGGGACGGTCGTTGTTGACCGGGCTGCGATCCACAATATGGTAGCTGGAGTAGTAATAGGCGCTGTCGGCGGTGGCGCTGACGTGAACCCCTTCCCAGCCTTCCACAATACCGCTGCGGATACGGGCGGCGCGGATATCGTCCTCAGAAACCTTCAGCAGCTGGCTCAGATACCGGTCGGAAAAACCGTCCAGTTTGGCGGTCTTGAGGATACCGGGAGCGGGAACCTGGCCGGCGTAGGTTTTGAGCATCTCTTCCTCGTCCACCAGTTCCTTCATCTGCTCGATGAAATAGTGTTTGATCTTGGTGAGCTGATACAGCTCCTCTATCGTAGCTCCCTTGCGCAGTGCCTCGTACATAATAAACTGCCGTTCGCTGGTGGGGAAGCGCAGCAGGTTAATCAGCTCTTCTTTGGACAGGGAGGCAAATTTGGGAACGCCGCCCAGGCCGTAACGTCCGGTTTCCAGACTGCGGATGGCTTTTTGGAAGGCTTCTTTGTAGGTCTTACCAATACTCATCACTTCGCCAACAGCCCGCATCTGGGTACCCAGCTTGTCCTGTGCACCTTTGAACTTCTCAAAAGCCCAGCGGGCAAACTTGATGACCACATAATCGCCGCCGGGGACGTACTTGTCCAGGGTTCCGTACTTTCCGCAGGGGATCTCGTCCAGGGTCAGGCCGCTTGCCAGCATGGCGGAAACCAGTGCGATGGGGAAACCGGTTGCCTTGGAGGCCAGCGCCGAGGAGCGGGAGGTACGGGGGTTAATCTCAATGACGATGATTCTGCCGCTGACCGGATCGTGGGCAAACTGTACGTTGGTGCCGCCGATGACCTCAATGGCCTCAACGATCTTGTAAGCCTGCCGCTGCAGCTCCTTCTGGGTTTCCTCAGAGATGGTGAGCATGGGGGCAGAGCAGAAGGAGTCACCGGTGTGAACGCCCAGCGGGTCGATGTTCTCGATGAAGCAGACGGTGATCATATTGTTTTTGGCGTCACGGACCACCTCAAGTTCCAGCTCTTCCCATCCCAGGATGGATTCCTCCACCAGTACCTGGTGGACCAGGCTGGCCTGCAAGCCGCGCTCACATACCGTTTTCAGTTCCTCTACATTGTAGACCAGACCGCCGCCGGCGCCGCCCATGGTGTAGGCGGGACGCAGCACCACCGGATATCCCAGCTTGTCGGCAATGGCGACCGCTTCGTCCACCGAATAGGCCACCTCGCTGCGGGCCATCTCGATTCCCAGGGAATTCATGGTTTTCTTAAATTCGATGCGGTCCTCGCCGCGCTCGATGGCGTCCACCTGTACGCCGATGACCTTAACCCCATACTTATCCAAAACCCCGGCCTGTTTGAGTTCGGAGCAAAGGTTCAGACCGGACTGACCGCCCAGGTTGGGCAGCAGTGCGTCGGGGCGCTCCTTCTCGATGATCTGGGTGAGCCGTTCCAGGTTAAGCGGTTCGATGTAGGTGATGTCCGCGGTGCCCGGGTCGGTCATGATGGTGGCGGGATTGGAGTTGACCAAAACGATCTCATAACCCAGGCTTTTCAGGGCTTTGCAGGCCTGAGTGCCCGAGTAATCAAATTCGCAGGCCTGTCCGATGATAATGGGGCCGGAGCCAATGATAAGCACTTTATGGATATCAGTGCGTTTCATAGGATTGATCCTTCCTCTCTACATTTTTGAAGTGGGTTTACATCGTTAGACATAAGGAAGCGTGTCTGAAACTGGATTCAAACACGCTGGTTTTTGAGAAGGGCAGAACCTGTGGTGCTCGCTGTGGTTTCCGCATATTCTCACAAAGCAAAGATTGGTAAAATTTCCGAAATTTTGCAGTATCCTGCTCAAATCCGTCGATCTTACTATAGTTTAACCGAAAATATGCAAATTGACAACAGGCAAAGGGCAGATGATCGATAAAAAATCATAGTTTTTTTGGTGCATAAGGCAAAAAAATACAAAAAGCATTTGGTAGATTGGAACGGAAAAAGCCCAATTGTTTGAAGTGAATTTTCTGAATTTTGCTTTGCGGTTTTTATCCTGTTGAGGACGGGAGGACCGCCAAGCTTTCACCGCCTTTTTTAGCAAAACTTTTTGAAAAACTTTGATAAAACAGTTGCTTTTTTGGGTCAGTCATGCTAAAATTACTTGTAATGTCTTTTCAAAGAGGGAGGTGCCTAAGTATGCCGAATATCAAATCTGCCAAGAAGAGAGTCCTTGTGACCGCTACCAAGAGCTTGCAGAACAAGATGGTCGCTTCTAACCTGAAGACCGTCATCAAGAAGGCGGAGCTCGCCATTGCCAACGATGACGAGAACAAGGAAGAAGTTGTTAGATATGCTGTGAAGAAGATCGACCAGGCCAGCGCCAAGGGTCTGCTTCATAAAAACAACGCTGCCAGAAAGAAATCCGCTCTCGCCTCTAAGCTGATCGTGGGCTAATTTCTCACCATCGCCAGCGTTTTCCGACAACCGATGTGCCAATAGAGCAGCTCTGGAAACCAGGGCTGCTTTTTGGTTTTTTGGGAGAAAAATCCGTTAGCTCCAGGCCCGTCGCCGCGGCATCCGTCTTTTGTGAGACAAATTATTCGTTGACATCCCCATTTTTTTTCGTTACTATGTATATAGAAATTCCACAGGATCATACTATCAGCTGAAACGAGGTGCTTCTTCCATGAATCTTCCCTTTGTCAAAAAAGCCAAAGAGATCTTTCCTTATTTTGGAATGATGCTTTCGCTGGTTTTGACCATCACCATGTTGGTCTGTTCCGCTTGCTATCTGGTATATAAAATCACCAACGACCGTGCCTATCGGGAGAAGTGGAAGGATTACAACGATTGCGGTTTGGCATAAAGATATATCAGGTTTCATCACACAATGCCCAACTATGAGGACCCGTGCGCCCGCAGGATTATCCTGCGGGCGCTTTTGGCGTTATACGGGGAGATAGTGGTTGATGATTATTGTGCCAACCCAGCCGCAGCCAAACCCCAGAAGTAGCCCTGCCGCTACGTCTCGGGGATAATGCACCCCTGCCGCCACCCGGCATACGGCCATCGCCAGCGATGCCAACGCCACACCGATACCCAATGCCGGAGAGAGGGGCCACATGGCGGTGGCGATCACCGCCCCGCAGGCGCAGTGTCGGCTGGGAAAGGATTGGCCTTTGGTATTTTTGGGAATCAGCGGGGTCAGATCCATGGCTTCGTAGGGCCGTGGAAAGTTGCAGATTCTGCGCAGCACCGTCACCGCTCCAAAGACCGCAGCGGGAACGGCGAGAAAGGCGATCAGCCGCCGGTCCCGGGAGAAAAGCAGCACCAACGCGGCGGCGGGATACAGAAGATAGATCGCCCCAGGCAGACCTTTGTACATGAGGCGCAGCAAAGTCATCCGCCAGGGCTTTTCCTGAAACCAGCTATGAATCTTTCGGTATTGCGCAAGGGTCATGAGGGGGCGCTCCTTTCGCTTGGCGTTTGCCGCAAGGGAAAAAGGCGCTTTGCCCATAGAGCAAAACGCCTTTGGAAAAATCTGTATGAGTCTATCCCAATGCGGGAGGATGTTTTCCATCTCTCCGTCATACCAACAGCCCAACAGCCCGTCAGCCAATCAGCGGCGGATGTCGTAGTTCATATTCATCAGATTGCGGATGCTGTTGACATCGTCGGTGATGTTGGCGTCGCCATGGATGGTATGCTTGATGGCGCTGCTGGCCACCGCAAAGTTTACCATATCCATGGGGCGATAGTTGTGAATCATGGCATAGATCAGGCCGCTGGCAAAGGCGTCGCCGCCGCCGACCCGGTCCAGAACATTGAAGGTAAACATCTTACTCTCAAAGGTGTGCCCTTCATACCACATGAAGGCTTTCAGGCTGTTTTCGCTGCCGCTGTGTACATAGCGGACGTGGCGGGCAATACATTTGAGGTTGGGATAACGTTTGATGAAGGCCTGGAAGATATCGTCCTGCTGTTCATAGCTGGGCTGCATGGGGATGTTGTCCTTGTAATCTCCCTTGCTGTGGTCGTTTTCGTCCCGCCACAGGTGATAGGGCTCGATGCCCAGCAGGATATCCACATAGGGCAGGCAGAGGGTACAGAAATCTCTCGCGTCCTCCCAGCTCCACAGGGCGCTGCGGAAGTTGCCGTCAAAGCTGACGGTGAGCCCTTTGGCTTTGGCGGTTTTCAGGCAGTCCAAGGTGAAATCGCGGCAGTTGGGCGCCAGTGCCGGGGTGATACCGCTCAGATGCAGCCAGTCAAATCCGTCCAGCAGCGCGTCCAGATCTACCTTGCTGAAATCGTATTCGGTCAGGGCGCTGTGTTTGCGGTCATAGATCACCTTGCTGGCCCGGATGCCGTAGCCGGTTTCCAGATAATAGGTTCCCAGACGATGGGAGGGGGTTTCCTCGGGGGTGCTCAGGATCACCGGGGTGCAGTGGACATCGTTGCTGCGCAGCATACGCACTGCGCTTTTGCCCAGACTGTTGTTGGGCACAACACTGAAGAAGGTGCTGTCTACCCCCAGGTTGGCCAGCGCCAAGGCGATATTGGCCTCGCTTCCGCCGTAGCTGGCTTCAAAGTTGGTGGCCATGCGGATCTTTTCATAGTTGGGAGGGGTGAGACGCAGCATGATTTCGCCGAAGGTGATGAATTTCTGTGATTCGCTGTCCATTTGCAGCAGAGGGTTATGATGTTCCATATGGGACCTCCTTTTTATGTAGCAGACGCAGCGGCTGCGCCATGATTGGCCGTGAATTTGTCATCTTTAGTATAGCATAAGACGCCGTTTCTATCAATGCAATCTTCCTTTCTTTCCCGGTCGTGCGTCTGCGGCGGATTGACACCGTCCCCCGCAGCGTTATAATAAAAACATCATGCAGCAACTCAGGAAAGGGGTCGATGACCATGCAACATTTTGACAGCGATTATATGGAGGGCGCCCATCCCCGCATTCTGCAAAAACTGATGAAAACCAATCTGGACAAGATGCCGGGATACGGAAGCGACGATTGCTGCCGCAGCGCCAAGGAAAAGATCCGCGCTGCCTGCGGTTGTCCCCAGGCCCAGGTATATTTTCTGGTGGGAGGCACCCAGACCAATATGGTGGTGATCAAGGCGCTGCTGCGCCCCTATGAAGGGGTGATTTCCGCCGAAACCGGACATATCCAGGTGCACGAGGCGGGAGCGGTGGAATCCACCGGCCATAAAATTCTCACTCTGCCCCAGTATCAGGGAAAGATCCGCGCCGAGGATTTGGAGCGGTACGTTTCCGCCTTCTATGCCGACGCCAACCATGAGCATATGGTGCAGCCGGGGATGGTGTATATCTCCCACCCCACCGAGTACGGGGATCTATACACCAAAGGGGAGCTGGAAGGGATCAGCACGGTCTGCAAGCGGTATCATCTGCCGCTGTTTTTGGACGGAGCCCGTCTGGGATATGGCCTGATGGCCCGGGATACCGATGTGACGCTGGAGACCATCGCCAAAACCTGCGATGTGTTTTACATCGGCGGTACCAAAGTAGGGGCACTGTTTGGGGAGGCGGTGGTAATCACCCGGCCGGAGGGAATCCCTCATTTCTTCACCACCGTCAAGCAGCAGGGGGCGCTGCTGGCCAAAGGCTGGCTTCTGGGGGTTCAGTTTGACACTCTGTTTACCGACAACCTGTATTTTCAGATCTCCCGCCATGCCATCGATATGGCAGAGAAGCTGAAAGCGGGACTCAAAGCAAAAGGATACCGGCTTTTATACGATTCTCCCACCAACCAACAGTTTGTGATTTTGGAAAATGGGATGATGGAAGCGCTGTCCCAGAAGGTTTCCTTCAGTTTCTGGGAAAACTATGACCCCCAGCATACGGTGGTGCGGTTTGCCACCAGCTGGGCCACCCGGGAAGAGGATATCGACGCGCTGCTGCAGCTTATGTGAGACAGGAAGAAAAGCGAGGCTGAGCCGTAACCATGGGGAACCGGCAAGCCGCTGGGGGATAGGGACGTCATACATGGGGATGACGGTCCTATCCCATTTTGTTTTTGGAAAGGAATTGATATTCCGGGAATGCAAACGTATAATATACATGGCTGTCTTTTCCCGGTGGGAAAAGGGCTGTAACGTTAGGAAAAACATCGCGATCATGCTGTTTTTGGTTAAATATAGGAGGATTATGACAGATGATGGGTAAGGCCGATCTTTTTTTCTCGGACTGTAAAGGTAAAAAAATCGCGGTCATCGGCGTTGGGGTGAGCAATACCGATGTAATCCGCCTTTTTGCAAGGAAAGGGCTGGACGTCACCCTGTGCGAACGGAAAAGCCGGGAGCAGCTGGGGGAACTGGCCCAGGAGCTGGAAGGGCTGGGGGTGAAACTCTCTCTGGGGGAGGGATATCTGGAAAAGCTCAGCAGCTTTGATATCATCCTGCGTGCCCCGGGGGTCTATTACAATAAGCCGGAGCTGAAAGCCGCCCGGGATGCCGGATGTGTGGTGACCAGCGAGATGGAGCTTTTCTTTGATCTTTGTCCCTGCAAAATTTACGGGGTGACGGGAAGCGATGGCAAAACCACTACCACCACCCTGATTGCTGAGATGCTCAAAGCCGAGGGAAAGACGGTGCATCTGGGCGGAAACATCGGCCGGGCGCTGCTGCCGCTGATCGAATCGGTGCAGCCGGAGGACCGGGCGGTGGTGGAGCTCTCCAGCTTCCAGCTGATCTCCATGCGCCGCAGCCCCGATGTGGCGGTGATCACCAACGTAGCCCCCAACCATCTGGATGTGCACGGTACCATGGAGGAATATATCGACGCCAAAAAGAATCTGATCCTGCATCAGAACGCCTTTTCCCGCACGGTGCTGGGGGCGGACAATGAGATTACCAACTCCTTCTCCCCGCTGGTGCGGGGCAGCTGCTGGCATTTCTCCCGCCGGGGTGAGCTGCCCTTCGGGGCGTATGCCGACGAGGCGGGGGAACTATATGTCGCTTATCGTGGGGCAGACGGCGCCCGGCAGGTGCAGCATCTGATGCATCAAAGCCAGATCCGGATTCCGGGGATGCACAATGTGGAAAATTATCTGGCCGCCATCAGCGCAGTGTGGGGCGAGGTGGGTGTACAGACCATCCGCCAGGTGGCCCAGACCTTCGGCGGGGTGGAACACCGCATCGAGTTTGTGCGGGAGCTGGACGGGGTGAAATGGTACAACGATTCCATTGCCACCAGCCCCACCCGCACCATAGCGGGGCTCAAATCCTTCGATCAAAAGCTGATTATCATTGCGGGAGGATACGACAAGAAGATTCCTTTTGAACCGCTGGTGCCTTATCTGCTGGAGCGGGTGAAGGCGCTGGTGCTCACCGGGCTTACCGCCCCCAAGATTGAGGCGGCGGTGAAGGCAGACCCGGGATACTCTCCGGAGCTTCTTCCCATCTACCATGCCGCGGATCTGCAGGAGGCGGTGAACATCTGCCGCCGGATTGCCCGGTCCGGGGATATTGTATCCCTGTCCCCCGCCTGCGCCAGTTTTGACTGCTACCCCAACTTTGAGGTGCGGGGGCGCAAGTATAAAGAGATGGTACAGGCGCTGGTATAATTTTTAGGACTCAGAGAAGGATTTTGACAGAAAGGACTGTATATGGAACTGATACAACGTATGATGGCGCTGACCGGCGCGGCGGGGGTTTCCGGGGAGGAGAACCAGGCCGGAGCGCTGCTGGCCGGTTGGTGCCGGGAGATGAAGCTGGGTGAGGTGACGACCGACCCGTTTCACAATGTGTTTTGCACCGTTCGCCCCAGTGCGCCGGGGGAACCCCATCTGCTGTTGCAGGCGCATCTGGATGAGATCGGCTTTATGGTCACCGATGTTGACGAGGATGGGCTGCTTCAGGTTACCCCCTGCGGCGGGCTGGACCGGCGGCTGCTGTTGGCATCCCCTGTGGTGGTATGGGCAAGCGGCGAGGAGAGCCGTCCCATCCCCGGTGTGGTGTGTTACTGCCCGCCGGTACTCTCCGGGGAGACGGGGGCGCTTCCCAAGGCGGACGAGATGAAGATTGACATCGGTTTTTCTAGGGAACAGGCGCAGCGTTTGGTGATGCCGGGAGATCGGGTTACCGCCGACATCCAGCCGGCGGAGCTGGAAAACGGTCTGATTACCGCCAAAAGTCTGGACAACCGCTGCGGATGTGCGGCGGTGCTGCGGGCGGGAGAGCTGTTGGCGCAAGAGCGGGACCGTCTGCGCTGCGGGGTGACGCTGCTCTTTGGCGCTATGGAGGAGGTTGGCTCTCAGGGAACACAGGTGGGAGCCTATGCCCTTGCCCCCACCCATGCCATTGCGGTGGATGTGAGCTTTGCGGCCACCCACGATATGTCGGGAGAAAAATACATCGGAAAACTGGAACAGGGGCCGATGCTGGGGTATTCCCCCGTCCTTTCCCGGGAGATGTACCGCGATCTGGAGACGCTTTCTGAGCAGGAAGGCATCTCGATTCAAAAGGAGATTATGGGCGGCGGCACCGGCACCGACGCCGACAGCATTGCGGTGAGCAGATGCGGGGTGAAAACCGGGCTGCTGAGCATCCCACAGCGGTATATGCACACACCGGTGGAGGTGGTCTCCCCGGCGGATGTGGAGGACACCGCCCGGTTGATGGCGGCGTATGGAAGATATCTTTCGGAGAAGGGGGAGGCGTGAAAGGGATGGACTGGATCAAAGAGCTTACCCCACTGGTGGAGGCCAGAGGCATTTCGGGGGATGAGCAGCAGGTAGCCCAGGTGATCCGGCAGCGGTTGCCCCAGGGCTGGAAGGCACACAGCGATGCGCTGGGCAACCTGATTGTCCGGTACGGCTGTGGCAAGGAGACTCCCGGCGGACGCAGACTGCTGATGGTATCGGCGCATATGGATGAGCCGGGACTGTTGGTCACCGATATTGGGGAAAAAGGCCAGGTGTATTTTACCGTGGCTGGGGAGATCGACGAGCAGGTGTTGGCGGGAAAGCAGGTATGGATTGCCGGGACCCACCGGGAGATTCCCGGCGTGATCGGGGTCAAACCCATCCATATTCTCAGTGCCAAGGAGCGGGAGACCCCGGCAAAGCCGGACAAACTGTATGTGGATATCGGATGCCGCAGCCGGGAGGAGGCGCTTTCCCTTGTCCGTCCCGGGGACGCGGTGACCTTTGAGGGGGGGATCACCCCCTTCGGGGATGGGCTGATCCGGGGCAGGGCGCTGGACAGCCGCAGCGGATGCGCCATTGCGCTGATGCTGCTGCAAGAGGACGTACTGGTCGCCCGGATGGAAAAAGCCGGCTGGGAGCTGGCGGTGGTCTTTACCGCCCAGCGGGAAAGCGGCGGGGCAGGGATGATGACCGCCGCCTATGCGTTGGCACCGGAGATTTCCATTGTGCTGGAGAGCGCCCCCAGCGCCTTCCACAGTGCCAAAAACAGTCCCAAGCTGGGTTTGGGACCGGTGCTTTCGCTGCGGGACAAGGCTTCCTTCTATGATCGGCAACTGTACCGCAAAGCCATGACCATTGCTCAGGGCCAAGGTCTGCCGGTACAGCAGAAAACAGCGGCCTTCTCCTCCTCCGATGGGGTTCGGGCACAGCTGGCGGGAAGGGGAAGCCGGGTGCTGGAACTGTCGGTGCCCACCCGCAACCCCCGGACCCCCTGCGCCATCCAGTCGGTAAAGGATTTGGATGTGGCGCTGCAACTGCTCACCGCCCTTATCCAGGACCAGGAGCTGGCAATATGATCTCGCTGGCGGAGGACTGCCGCCGGATACAGCCCTGCTGCGAGGGGTTTCCGGCGGTGGGGGTACAGATCTACGGACATTTTGCGGGATACCGCAACCAGTATCCTTTCTGCACCACCTGGATTTGTCACGATGGGCAGTACCTATGGGGGGTACTGGGCAGATATAACCAGTCGCTGCGTTTTTCCTCGGTGCTCCCTCCCACATCGGAGCAGCTGAGGGAGCTGTGGGCGTTTCTGCCGGTGACCGGATGCAGCACGCTGGAAGGGGAACAGGAGACGCTGCGGCGGCTGTCTCAGGTAGGGAACATGGCTGCAAAGGATTTTTATGGCTGTGCCGCCATGACCTATCTGGGGGAAAAGCCGCCTTTGGGAAACGAAGGCGCCATCAACACTTCTCCCCGGCTGGACGATGTGTTTCGCATTCTTCGTGACAGCCACCTCTATTTTGCCCGCACCGCCCAGTATGACCAGTGGCTCTGCGACAATTCCCACCGGCTGCGTCACGGCTTAGGATGGACGGTGACGATGGAAAATAGCGCCACCGCATCCGTCTGTGCGCTCTCGCCGGGGTTTGGGGTGATTGCCTCGGTGGCGACTTTACCGGAGCATCGGGGCAAGGGATATGCCTCTGCGCTGGTGGAGTGGTGTGTCCGCCAGCTGATGGAAAGCGGACGGCAGCCGGTTTTGATGGCGGGAAGCGAGCAGGTGCTGCCCATGTACCGGCGTCTGGGCTTTGTCCACACCGGAGCGTGGGGGATTTTGAAGATGGAATCGCCGGAAAATACCGGTGAAAGATAGAACAAAGGACGTAAGAAAATGATGAACAGCAGGTTTTTTGAAATTTCACCTTTTGTAGAAGAAGCTGCCCAAAAAGCCGAGGCGCAGGTGCGCCCTGCGCTGGAGGAGATTGACGCCATCGCCGAGTATAACCAGCTTAAGGTGTTGGCGGCGTTTCAGCAGCATAAAGTCAGCGAGAGCTTTTTCTATGGTTCCACCGGATACGGTTATGGGGACCGGGGAAGGGATGCGCTGGACGCCATCTATGCCCAGGTGTTTGGGGCGGAGGATGCGCTGGTGCGCCATCACTTTGTCTCCGGCACCCATGCGCTGACGGTGGCGCTGTTTGGGGTGCTGCGCACCGGGGATACCCTTCTCTCCCTCACTGGCAAACCCTATGACACCCTGGAGGAGGTGATCGGCATCCGGGGAGAAAAGGGATGCGGTTCCCTGGCGGATTTCGGGGTTTCCTATGCCCAGGTGGAGCTCACCTCCGACGGGCTCCCCGACCTTGCAGCCATTGCCGAGGCGGTGAAACGTCCCGGGGTCAAGGTGGCTTATATCCAGCGCTCCCGCGGATATTCCCTGCGCCCCTCCTACACGGTGGAGCAGATTGAGACGATGGTGGAGGCGGTGAAATCCTCCAATCCCAACGCCATTATCATGGTGGACAACTGTTACGGAGAGTTTGCCCAGCGCCGGGAACCCACCCAGGTGGGGGCGGATCTGTGCGTCGGCTCCCTCATCAAAAACCCCGGCGGCGGCATTGCCCAGACCGGCGGATATATTGTGGGACGGCACGATCTGGTGGAGCTGTGCGCCAACCGGATGACCTCCCCCGGCATGGGCCGAGAGGTGGGATGCACGCTGGATCAGTCCCGGGGAATGTATATGGGACTGTTCTTTGCCCCCACGGTGGTGGCCTCCGCCATCAAAACCGCCGTCTTTGCGGCGGGGCTTTTTGAGAGCTTTGGATTTGAATGTTTCCCCAGATGGAACGAGCCCAGAGCGGACATCATCCAGGCGGTAAAGACCGGAAATCCCCAGTCGCTCATCGCCTTCTGCCAGGGAATTCAGAAGGGGTCGCCGGTGGACGCCTTTGTGGCGCCGGAACCCTGGGATATGCCCGGATACGGGGATCAGGTGATTATGGCGGCGGGTGCCTTTACCATGGGCGCATCCATTGAGCTCTCCGCCGATGCACCGCTGCGGGAACCCTATGCGGTGTGGATGCAGGGAGGACTGACCTATCCCAGCGGCAAGATCGGCGTGAAACTGGCGGCCCAGTCGATGTATACCCAGGGTCTGCTGGGGTCGGGAACCCAGAACAAATAATATTCTTTTGCTGCCGCCATCAGGCGGACGAGGGAAAGGGAGCGGAAAGGCGGCGAGGAAATATGTACAGCGGCATCACCATCCGGGGCTCTGAGGAAAAACAGCGCTGTTTTTTGGGGGAATGGATCACCAGCAAGACCTTTGCCGGGCTGCGCCCGGTGCAGGTATTCCACCGGCAGCTGGAGCATTTTACTCCTCCTCAGGGACTTCCTCAGAACCAGCATATCCTTTTTCGCAAAGATTTTTCTCTGGAGAAAACACCTGAGCGGGCGATCCTCTATATCACGGCGGACGATTACTATAAACTGTATCTCAACGGAAAATTTGTGACCCAGGGGCCCTGTCCCGGGTACCCGTTTCACTACTACTATAACGAGCTGGACATCACCGAGTATCTGCGCCCCGGAAAGAATGTGGTGGCAGTACATACCTATTATCAGGGGCTGATCAACCGGGTTTGGGTCAGCGGGGACGGGCGTCATGGGCTGCTGCTGGATCTGGAAGCGGATGGACAGATGTTGCTCAAAAGCGACGAAACCTTCCGCTGGCATATCCATGGGGGATATACCTCTCTGGGTACCACCGGTTATGAGACCCAGTTTTTGGAGCAGTACGATTCTTCCAGCGATGAGGATGGTTTTATGGAGCCGGAGTACGACGACCGCGGCTGGGATTTTGCGAGAAAGCGGGCCTACCAGGACTATACCCTTTTTCGTCAGCCCACCCGGCAGCTTACGTTTGAGCGGATCGCTCCGGTATCGGTAAAACCCATTCCCGGCGGATTGTTGGCGGATTTTGGCAGCCAGTATGTGGGATACCCCATGCTAAAGGCGTCGGGGCTTAAAGGTAGCGCGGTGGTGCTGCGCTGCGGCCAGGAGTTACAGGAGGATGGACGGGTGCAGTACCATCTGCGGGCCAACTGCTGCTATGAGGAGCGGTGGCTGCTCTCAGGAAAAGGGGAGGATACCCTTCGCCAGTATGACTATAAATCCTTCCGGTATCTGGAACTGCTGCTGCCCGAAGGGTGCCAGGTGGAAAAGTCCAGCCTGTGTGTCATCGCCCGCCACCATCCCTATCGGCAGCAGGCGGTATGTCACAGCACACAGCCGCAGCTGCAAAAGATCTGGGAACTCTGTGCCCATTCGCTGGAATATGGGGTACAGGAGGTGATCCAGGACTGTATGGAGCGGGAAAAAGGGCAGTATCTGGGGGACGGATGTTTTACTTCCCTGAGCTATGCGGTGCTTACCGGGGATCTCTCCATCATGGAAAAGCTCATCGACGATTCGCTGCGCAGCGCCTTTGTCAACGAAGGGCTGATGACCTGCACCACCTGCTCCTTCATGCAGGAGATCGCTGAGTATTCCCTGATGCTGCCCATGCTGCTGCGGGCGCATTACCAGCTCACCGGAGACCGGCAGTTTTTGCGGGACCGGTACGATGGGATATGCCGTCTGATCCGCTTTTATCTGGAGCAGTATCAGACCGAAAACGGGCTACTGGGGAATATGGACAAATGGTGCGTTGTGGAGTGGCCCGCCCCATACCGGGACGGATACGATTTTGACCTGACCGAGGGGAAGGTAACCTATGGGGTTCACAACGTCATCAACGCTTATTTTCTGGGATCGGTCAAGACGGTCAACGCCATCGGTCGTCTGATCGGCGATGCCCCGGTGATGGAGCCCGCAGACGTTGCCCGGCTGGAACAGGTCTTTGTGGATGCCTTTTATGACCGGGAGCGGGGGCTGTTTCGGGATGCTCCCCACTCCAGCCATATCAGTTTACCCTCCAATGTGTTCCCGCTGCTCTATGATCTCTGCCCCGACCGGGAGACCGAAAAGCGGATTGTGGAGCTGATCCGGGAAAAACGGCTGACCAGCGCCATGTTCTTCGTCTCCTTCGGGGTGCTGATGGGACTTTGCCGGGTCGGGGAAAAAGCGCTGGCACTGGAGCTGATGGCCGATGCAGGCGCCTGGAGCCGTATGCTCTCGGAGGGATGTACCACCACCATCGAGGGCTGGGGCAAGGATACCAAATGGAACACCTCCCTGTTCCATCTGGCCTTTACCTACCCCATTTTGTTCCTCACCGAATGGGGGATGCAGGGGCTTTGGGAGGAGCAAAACACCTTCGATAACACTGCGGATGAAAACGTTTTATAACCCATCGTTTTCCAAAAAGCGGTTGACAAACCGTTTTTCTCGTGGTAGTATGCAGCTATCACAGAGCCAAAAGAAAAGGAGAAACGCGACATGAACCGTTTTGTGCTGAAAACCGGTTGTTGTAACGTGTGTAGCTGTTGTTGTACGGCTATACCGTCTTGTCGCGGATTTTTTCCCACACCGTTTGGGGCGAAAAAAGGGTTGCTGCTAGGGTAGCGGTGCTTTTGCCGGTAAACGGAAAAGGATCAAATTGACAGCCAAGGGCGGTAGGAAAACCATGGGGGATTCCTGCCGCCCTTTCTTTTTTGTCAGCTGTCCCTTCAGCGGTTCGCCCTGAAGTTTTTATACATCCCCGGTGGCAAATCCCCGCCGGCAGACGCATACCTTTTAACAATCTGACTTTGAGAGGATGAGTGACAATGACCGCAGAATACAACCAAATGGCAAATAGCCTTCTGATGTGGCTTGCCAGCGCACCCGGCGTGCTGATTGTCCTGTACCAGTCGTGGCTGTTTTTCCGCCGCAGCAAGAAGGACGCCCAGCGCATGGGCATCAGTGATGTGCAGGTAAAACGGGCCATCCGCAGCGCCGCAGTGACCTCCATCGGCCCCTGTTTTGTGATGCTCACCGCAATGCTCTCTCTGATGCTGTATGTGGGCGCGCCGCTGGCGTGGCTTCGGGTGGATTTTATCGGTTCGGTCTCCTATGAGCTGCAGGGCGCCAACTTTGCGGCGGAGGGCATGGGCATTGAGCTGGGTACCGAGGCGATGGATGCCAATTATCTGGCCACCGCCGCCATCGTGATGTCCGCCGGATGTGTCGGCTGGGTGGTGTTTGCGGCGCTGTTTTCCGACAAGATGGATAAGGTCAACGCCGTGATGGCCGGAGGGAACGCGGCGCTGGTGCCGGTGCTGGGCACCGGGGCGCTTATCGGCGTCTACTCCTCCATGACCGTCGATAAGCTGTACCCCTTCAAAAATCAGGGCTGGGCGGTTCTGTCGGCGGCAGCGGCCATGTTTGTGCTGCAAAGCTACAACAAGAAAGCCGGACGTCAGTGGATTAAGGAATGGGGACTCACCATCTGTATGGTGTTCGGTATGGTGGTAGCCACCGTCACCGAGTCCTTGGGTTTTGCCGTATAGAAGGGAGAGAGATGGTATGCAAGAAAAGCATCGTCAAGTGTATGACAAGGAATATCTGCCGTATATCACCAAATGGGGAAAGATTACCTGCTGGCTCTCCATACCGCTGATCTTTATCCCTGCTGTGGCGCTGGTGGTCTTTTATGGCGCCCGTCCTTCCTGGGCCGGGGTGATGACCGGGTTTATCTCGCTGTTTTCCGCCATGCTGGCCTGGTATGTGGTGGACCCCATCACCCTGTTTCCCATCCTGCATATCCCCGGGATGTATCTGACCTACATCGCGGGCAACTCCAAGGAAATCCGCGCCCCTGCCGCCACCGCCGCCCTCAGCGCCGCCGACGCCAAGGCCGGTACCGAGGAAGGCACCGTGATTTCCTGCCTGGCCATCACCACCTCCATCTTCATCAGCCTGGCGGTGATGACGCTGGTGGCGGTTGCCGGAAACCTGATTCTGAGTATCCTTCCCCAGGCGGTTCTTTCCGCCCTGAACTATCTGCTTCCGGCGCTGTTTGGCGCCATGTGTATGCAGCGGATTATGATGGACTACCGCAGCGCCGCCATTGTGGTTCCCTGCGCCTGTGTGCTGCGGCTGCTGAGCACCAAAGGTGTTTTTAATTCTCTGCCGTTGGGCGGAGGGTATGCCCAGATTCTGCTTTGCGTCTTTATCGGGGTCTTTACCGCCAAGATGCTGCACGGCAAAAAGCTCAAAGAGGTGCAGGGAAAATAAACTGCATCTGGGGATCGGATGTATGGCGTCATAGCTGCCCTGGGGCCATGATAGCTTCACGTCCTTGCAGAAACGCAAATGATAAATTTGCTCCCTGCAATGGAACAGTGATACCATAGCCCCGAAGGGTATGGTATAATAAAAACACCAGCCGGCGCAAGTTGCCCTTTCTTTCCCAGGGGCGTCTATGCCGGCATCGCATCCCAGCTCTGTAAGGGTACCTCTATCTTTTGTCCGCCACAGCCGCACAGGCGGCAGCGGCGTTTTACCATCCAATAAAAGGAGGATCTTCCATGGGATTCAACGAAAAAGTCCACGCCTTTATCGCAGCCAAATACTATGTGCATCTCACCGAAGCGTTTGGGGAGCGGGGCAAAAAGGCCTTTGTCCACGCAACCCAGTATTATGCCCAGCAGCGGGGCCGCCGGATGGCGCAGCGGGCCATCCGGGATGGCAAGGAGCTAACCTATGAGACCTATTGCCAGTACGGGGAATGGGTAAATACCCAGGAGGTCATGGATATGGGCTGTTCCAACCAGGCGGAGGTACAGAGCCTGTCGCCGGATTTTGTCACCCATATCTACAAATGTCCCTGGCATACCCAGTTTCAGGAGATGGGCCTAATCGAGGGCGGGGATACCTACTGCGCCGATCTGGACAAATCCATCTGCCAGGGATTCAACCCCCACATTGTCTATGAGGTGGACCAGACGCTGCACAAAAGCCCTTACTGCATCCATCGGGTGCGCAATTCCGGTTTGACCCCTCAGTCGGATCGAAGCAAAAAGATGGAGTATGTCCATTCCTTTGAATATCACTGCGCCCATTCCTATTGGTCTTACAGCGAGGTGTCCAGAGCCATTTTCGGGCAGGAGGGGGCTGTGGTTGCCCAGAAGGTGATGGAGGATTTTGAGCAGACCTACGGCAAGGAGATGGCCGACGCGCTGCGCGGTTATGAGCACACCAATTTTAATGTGGCAGACTGATTCTTTTGGGAAGCGCACCGCTTGCGGGCTTGCGACCTTTTGAAAAATCAAAAACCCGGGATTTTCCACTGTGAAAGCGGAAGATCCCGGGTTTCTTGTATGCATCTGTCTTTGCAAATGTCACAGAGGGATTGGCTTTATTTGACAAACAGAATCAGCGCGATAAATTCCAGTGGCTCGTCGCCGGTGTTGGCGATGGCGTGGCTTTGGTTGGGCAGCATGGTGCACACATCCCCCGGTCCTACCTCCGATACCGTCTGGTTGGGGTTGGTGAAGGTTCCATGGCCGGAGAGAATATAATAATATTCCACCTCGTTTTTGTGTTCATGCCATCCGATGGAGCATCCTGGTTTGAGCACGACTCTGGAGAACATTCTTCCCGCTCCGTAAAACTCTTCGTTACTGAGTAGATGGCTTATCTCCGTTGTACCGACGCCACCGCCCAGTTTTTCCAAACGCACCGGGAAATTTTCTTTTCTGACACCCATTTTTCATAACCTCCCAATCTTATTCTAATATAAAGGACGCAAAGCTGATGCCCCGATCCCCTTTATAGCGAAAATATAGGGCTTGCTTCCCATCAGGCACGGTGACGGGAGCGCTGTATGATTTCCATTCGTTGCTGGTTCCCACCGGTATCTCACCGCAGCTTGGTCCGTCCCAGGAGGTGCTGACCTCCAGGACGCCGCCTTTTCCGCCGCTGGTACCCCCGGAACCGCCCCGGACCACCACCGTAATGCGGCGGATGTCCTGACAGTCGAAGTATTTGAATCCCACAATGGCGCCATCCCGCAGATTCTCAATAAATCCCGGGTTTTCATCCCCGTCCCGGCCTTCCTGGGTGATACGGGGCTGAGGGCAATCCAGCCAGAAGCCGGGTTTGACCGAAAAGGTTTCGTTGGAGGGACGGAACAGATGGCAGGCAATATAGGTGGGATAGCTGCCTTTGCCCTGCAACGTGCGCCCTGCGCCGCTGGAGGTAACCTCCACCTGGGGGATGCTGCCATCCTCCAGGATGGTGATGGGTTCGATACAGCCCTGGCGGCAGAAGCTGCTGCCGTTGGTGTGGCGGTGGTAAAATACATACCACTGTCCGTCAATCTGTTCGATGCCGCCATGGTTGTTGCCGTTGTAATTGACCGGCATATCAGCGGGTTTATAGCTGTCGATCCCCAAATCGATGGCGCTGACCAGCGTTCCCCGATAGGTGAATGTTCCGGTGGGGTCTTTGCTGGTGGCGTAGCACAGTTCATGGTGAAGGTTGGTAGAGTATACAAAGTAGTAGGTATCTCCGATTTTCCGGATGGAGGAAGCCTCAAAAAAGGTGTGTCCCTCATAACCGGTGCCCTCTCCATGGGGCAGGCTGGGAGCGACAAACACCGGCGGTTTGCGGATGGTGAGCATATCTGGTTCCAGCACAGTGGCCATAGCTCCCAGCCGGCTGGAATCCTGCCGGGGACAAAACCCGGTATAAAGGTATACTTTTCCGTCCTCATACAGCACTCCGGGATCAAACTGAGGCTGGTCGTTGATTCCTTCCCCCAACAGGGTGCCGTCGGGATAATGAACGTATCCATAAAAGGTATATTTCCCCGCTGGGGTGTCGCACACCGCCACCGAGACGATGGGCAGATAATCCAGCACATAATAAAGATAATACCTGCCGTCGGCGCCCCGCGTTACATCGGGGGCATACAGGCACATCTCTCCGTCCGGGTTTTTTGGGTCATCGGTGCGGCGATAGATCACCCCTTCGTACCGCCAGTCGGAGAGATCGTTTACCGGGGCGGACCAACATACATAGTCGTTGAGGCAGAAGGCGTAGCCGTTAAACCGGTCGTGGGAGCCGTAGACATATACCCGGTCCCCGAAAACATGGGGCTCCCCGTCGGGGATATATTCCCAGGAGGGCAGATAGGGATTGTGGCACTGTTTTTTCATGGTGCATCTTTCCTTTCCCAATGGATGGCGCATAACAGATGGTGATGCTGCTACCATTGTATCGGATCTGCCGAGGAAAAGCAACCATCCCCATAAATCCCATCACGAGGGAATGAAACTTCCAATTTTGGGAAATCCTAAAGCAAAAGCCATGTGGCGTAGGAAAAGGATGAGAGATAGATGAATCTGCGTACCGATCTGGCGCTGGAGGCGGCGCTGCCGCTGGAGCAGAATCTTCCTCAGGGGGTGAGCCTTCACCAGCGGGAACAGGATGGTGTTTCGGTGCAGGAGGTGGTGATCTCCTCGGAAGAGGGGGCAAAACGGTTGGGCAAAGCGAAAGGACGGTATCTGACCATCACCCTTCCGCCGCTGTGGAAAGGGGCGGGGGAGGAGATGGAACGGGCCACAGCGCTGCTGGCCCGCCATTTGGGGGAGATGCTGCCCAAGGAAGGGATGGTGCTGACGCTGGGATTGGGCAATCCTTCCATCACCGCGGATGCACTGGGCCCCAAAACCGCAAACGGGATTTTGGCGACCCGCCATCTGACCCAGCTGGACGATCCGTTTTTCCGCTCGCTGCGGGCAAGCGCTGTGCTGGCGCCGGGGGTACTGGGGCAAACCGGGTTGGAGAGCGGTGAGATTGCCCTGGCGGTGGTCAAGGCGTTTTCCCCGGCGGCGGTGATTGCTGTGGACGCCCTGGCGGCGGCGGATACCGCCCGGCTGGGCAACACCCTCCAGCTCTCGGATACGGGGATTGTGCCGGGTGCGGGGGCGATGAACCGGCGTCAGGAGCTGAGCCGCAGGACGTTGGGTGTTCCGGTGTTGGCGCTGGGCATTCCCACGGTGTGTGACGCGCTCTCCTTTGCCGCCTCCTTTTTGGAGCAGGGGCAATCCTTCTCCCCGGCGGTGCAGCAGCGGTATGATCCTTTTCTGGTGACGCCCAAGGAGATTGACCAGCTCACTCAGCGGGGGGCGGCAATTCTGTCTGCCGGTATCAATCAGGCGTTGTATCCAAGCCTGACCCCGGAAGAGCTGGCTTTCCTCACCGCATAAGTTACAGGGAATATGAACAGAATGAAAAATCTTTGGTTTTGCGGGTAAAACGGCCGCTTTGGCTTTCCATGGCCCTGCAAATATGCTATAATCATGATGCCTGCGGCGGAATTTGGATGTGATTTTTCCGGCAGTGCAGCCATTTCGTCTCAGCGTATACATCTTTTTGTAAGACCGGCTGTTGCCAGGTTCTATTGCCAGGAAAGAAGGGAAGGATTCAGGAATGAACTGGCTGGATAAATTGGAGCGAAGATTCGGAAGATTTGGACTGAGCAATCTGATGTTGTATGTGGTATCCACAATGCTGTTTGTGGCGATTTTTGATATGGTGATTGGTTTTCCCCTTTCCCAGTACTTTGCGTTGATCCCCTCCATGGTGATGCAGGGGCAGGTATGGCGGCTGATTACCTTTGTGTTTTTGCCTCCCTCCTCCTCCCCTATCATGCTGGTGTTGGCGCTGTATTTTTACTATTTTATTGGAAATACGCTGGAAAACGTATGGGGTACCTTCCGCTTTAACGTCTATTATATCTGTGGGATCGTGGGATGTATCATAGCGGCGCTGTTTACGGGGTACGGAACCAACACCTATCTCAATCTGTCGCTGTTTTTGGCTTTTGCCTATATCTTTCCCAACCAGCAGGTGCTATTGTTTTTTGTCATCCCCATTAAAATCAAATATCTGGCCTATCTGGACTGGGCGCTGTTTGCGATTAACCTGATCTTTGGCAGTTGGGCTACCCGAGGGGCGATCATCGCATCGCTGGTCAATTTCTTCCTGTTTTTCGGCCCGGATCTTCTGGATGCCGTGAAAAACCGCAGAGGCAATTCGGTTCAGCGCAATTTCCGAAGATACTATAAAAATAACAATCGCTGGTAAACGCTACGAGAATGGCGCAGTTGATGTGCAGTGCTTTTCTGACCCGGACCGGGATGTTCCCGGTCCGGGTCAGAAATTTTCATTGCCGATGCTGTCGTCCCGGAGAGAGCAGAACATCGTTCAGCAAATATTCAGTTTGCTATCAAAAAAGAGTCATAAAAATCTCGTAATCTGTCAGAATACTCCCGCAATTCGACGGGGGGGGGAAGGGACTATTCTTGACAGCTTTGGATTTTTCGTTATAATTTTGTTAGATAGAAGCCGCTAACTACAGACATTGGTTGACCCGGAGGAATACTATGTTTTTTGTTTCTTGCTGGCGTAAAGCCGTTTTAGGGATATTGTCCGCTGCGCTGCTCATCTGTTCGATGGCGCTGTCAGGATGCAGCAGCAATGAATCCACCTCCTCGCAAATCCAGTCCGACGCCTCCTCCGAACCGGAGACGACGGACGAATATTATGTGGATGCCCAGCAGATGGAGCAGGTGCTGGAGGAGATTTATCAGGACTATCCGGAGCTGCTTTTGGAGAGTGTGAGCATTCCTACCGATGAGGAGATAGAGGAAGTGCTCAAGTTGACCCCATCCTATATTGATGACGCCTATATCCGGTATTCCAGCGGTTCTTTTGGTCTGGCGGATGTCTATGTCATCAAGCCCACCTCGTCCTCCGGCTATGCGGTGTATGAGGAGTTGGAAGAGCTGCGGGAGCGGCGGATCAGTGAGTTTGAGCAGTATGATGTGTACGATGCGCTGGAGATTGCCGAGAATTCCGAAGTGCAGATGGTGGGAAACTATGTGGTGCTGCTGATGCTGGAAAACGCCGACGAAGCGCTGGAAAAGCTGGAACCCATTATTCCGACCCCGAGCCGTTATTGACATTCTATTTTGTTTGACGGAAGGGGAAAGCGTATGTCGGTTGCACTGAAAACAAAGACCAGAGCGGGATTTTTGGACGAGTGGCGGGGGATAGCCCTTGTGTGTATGCTCTTTTACCACACAGCTTATGATCTCTATGCCATCTTCGGGGTGGCGCTGCCGCTTTTTACCTCCCCCTTTTATGTCAATTTACAGCGTTTTATCGGGTACAGTTTTATTCTGATTTCCGGTATTGCCTGCTGCTATTCCCATAGCAATCTGCGCCGGGGGGCGATCTGTTTTGGCTGTGGGATGCTGATGACGCTTGGTACCGCCGTGGCTATGCCCGATCAGCTGATTCTCTTTGGGGTGCTCCATTTTTTGGGTGTCTCCATGATGCTCTTTGCGCTGCTGAGAAAGGCGCTGGAACACATTCCCACCGTATGGGGCATTGCCGGATCGCTGCTGCTGTTTTTGGTGACCATGCCTCTCTCCCAAGGATGGATTGGGCTGGAACCGTTTCGACTGATGTTACCCCAGGGACTGTACATAAATCCGTTGTTTCCGCTGGGATTTTATGGGGCTGGTTTTTCCTCCGCCGATTATTATCCTCTGTTTCCCTGGTTTTTCCTGTTTTTAGCCGGCAGTTTCTGGGGAAGATACTGGAAATCGGGTAAGATGCCACAATTTGTATACCGTACCGATTTCCGGGCGCTGGCCTTTGTGGGACGGCATACCATTTTGATCTATCTGGTGCATCAACCGGTGATCTATGGGGCGCTGCTGCTGTGGTTTGCGCTGATGTGACAGACGGCACAGAAATCCGTTTTTTTGGGAAAGAATCGGTTTTTCCGGCTTGTCAAAATCGTCAGGATGTGCTACAATCTATTGCATTACCAGAAAAAACACGGCGACGAAGAAAGTACCAATCGCATACCGTGCCAAAGAGAGGGATACCCGTAGGCTGAAAGGTTCCCGCAGGCGGCGGTTGGGAAGTTCCCTTCCGAGTGGCCCATGCCAACGGCTTTATGGCTCAGTAGTGTGGGACGGACCCACCCCGTTATGGTGTTTGAGTGCTGTTAGGCGGCTTTGCCGTTTGACAGAATATGGGTGGTACCGCGAGACTGTGCCGGATTTTCAAAATCTCACCGTCCCGTCCCTGTTGTCGATGACAGGGACGGGACTTTTTTTGTTTGAAAAAGCCTTTGATCCCCGATTTGACGATTATATTTGAAAGGAGATCGCTATGCAAAAAATCATTGAGGAGCTGGCTGCAAAGGTAGAGGCGGATCTGAGCAGTGTGAGCAATAAGGAAACGCTCTCCGCCTTCTGGAAAGAATATCTGAGCAAAACCGGAAAGATCCCCGGGCTGATGAAGGAGCTGAAAAATGTCTCCCCTGAGGAGCGTCCCGCCGTCGGCAAGATGATCAACGAATTTAAGGTTAAGGTACAGCAGGACTATGATACCGCTTCCGCCCGTATCCAGTCGGAGGAGCTTTCCAAGCGCAACGCTGCCGAGGCGGTGGATATCACCATGCCTGCCAAGATTCGCCCCATGGGAGGACTCCATCCCATCACGCTGGTGCGCAATCAGATCATCGACGCCTTTTTGGGAATGGGCTTTCAGGTGTTTGACGCCCAGGAGATCGATGACGACGATCACAACTTTACCCGGCTCAACGTCCCCAAGGACCATCCGGCCAGAGATATGCAGGATACCTTCTATCTCACCGACGAGCTGCTGCTGCGCACCCAGACCTCCAATGGCCAGATCCGCAGTATGGATTCGATGAAGCCTCCCATCAAAGTGCTGGTGCCGGGACGGGTGTTCCGCTCCGACTCTGATGCTACCCATTCCCCCATGTTCCATCAGATGGAAGGACTTGTAGTGGACCGGGGCATCACCCTTTGCGATCTGCAAGGTATGCTGGATCAGCTGGTTTCCAACCTGTTTGGAGATGGGATGCGCACCCGTCTGCGCCCCAGCTTTTTCCCCTTCACCGAACCCAGCGTGGAGGTGGATGTCAGCTGCTTTGAATGCGGCGGCAAGGGATGCAGCCTGTGCAAAGGCACTGGTTGGATTGAGATTTTGGGCGGCGGCGTAGTCAACCGCAAGGTGCTGAAAAACTGCGGCATCGACCCGGACGAATATTCCGGCATCGCCTTCGGCATCGGTATCGAGCGTATCGCCATGCTCAAATACGGTATCAACAATATGGGATTGTTGTTTGAAAACGATTTGAGACTGCTTCGCCAGTTCCAGGAATAAGGGAGGGGACAAAGAATGAAAGTACCATTCAGTTGGTTAAAGGAATATGTAGATATTGATATCACACCCCGGCAGCTGGAGGAAAAGCTGTTCAGCGCCGGGTTTGAGGTGGAGGAGCTGATCGACCTCTCCGCGGAGATTTCCCGGGTGGTGGTCGGACAGATCACCCATATGGAAAAACAGGAGGGCACCGATCATCTGTATCTTTGCCGGGTCAACTGCGGCCCGGAGTACGGGGAGGATCTGGCCATCACCACCGGAGCGCCCAACATCTTTGAGGGCGCCATCGTGCCGGTGGCGCTGGACGGCGCCACGCTGCCCGGCGGCGTTACCATCAAAGCGAGAAAGATGCACGGCGTTCTTTCCAACGGCATGATGTGCAGCGGCGAGGAGCTGGGAATCAACAACGACTGGTATCCCGGCGCCGAGACCTACGGCCTGCTGATCCTCAACGACGATCCCAATGCCACACTGGGCAAAAACATCTGTGAGGTGGTGGGACTGGACGATTATATCTTTGATATCTCCATCACCGCCAACCGGCCCGATTGCCAGAGCATTCTGGGTATCGCCCGGGAAGTTTCTGCGCTGCTGGGTAAGCCGCTGAAGATGCCCGCCATCGATTATACCTGTCCGGCCCAGCCGGATCCCTCCATTCAGGTGCGGGTGGAAGCGCCGGATCTCTGCCCCCGGTATCTGGCCCATTATGTGCGCAACATCCATCCCAGCGAGAGCCCTCGCTGGATGAAACGGCATCTGGCGTTGTCCGGGCTGCGCAGCATCAACAATGTGGTGGATATCACCAACCATACCCTGCTGGAGATTGGCCAGCCGATGCACGCTTTTGACCTGTCCCATGTGGCAGGGCGCAGCATCATTGTCCGGCGCGCCCACAATGGGGAGAAGATTGTGACGCTGGATGAAAAGGAATTTACCCTCAACGAGAACAACCTGGTCATCTGCGACGCCGAAAAGCCGGTGGCGCTGGCCGGTATCATGGGTGGTCTCAACAGTGAGATCGAGGACGATACCACCGAACTGCTGTTTGAGTGCGCCACCTTTGCCCGGGATTCGGTGCGCAAAACCAGCCGTGCCCTGGGCCAGTCCAGCGATTCCAGCGCCCGGTATGAAAAGGGTGTGGACCAGTACAGCACCGAGCTGGGACTCAAACGGGCGCTGCATCTGATCCAGGAACTGGATTGCGGCGACATCACCCCCACCTGCTTTGACTGCGCGTCCAGTGACAACCGGGAGCGCAAGGTAATCGAGGTGACGCCGGAGCAGATCAACAGCGTTTTGGGCATCCAGGTTTCCACCCAGATTATCAAGGATGTGCTGCAGCGGCTGGATTTCGGTGTGGATGACGCCCAGACGCCCTGGAAGGTGAGCGTTCCCAGATACCGGGACGATGTGGAGGATTTCCCCGATCTGGCGGAGGAGGTTATCCGGGAATATGGCTATGAGCATATTGTCCCCACCTTCCTCAAGACCGCTTCGGTGACCAACGGCGGGCTCAACCAGACCCAGAAACAGCAGCTGAAGCTCAAGCGTCTGATGGCAGGGCAGGGCTTCTTTGAGGCCAGCACCCTGGCGTTCTATTCCACGGCGGAGCTGGATATGCTCCATCTGCCCCAGGATGCGCCGGAGCGCAAGGCTATCCGTATCCTCAATCCCATCAGTGAAAACCTCTCCATCATGCGCACCATTTTGGCGCCCAGTATGCTCAATGTGATTGTGGATAACCTGAAAAAGGGCAATATGGAAGGACGCCTGTTTGAACTTTCCAACATCTATATTCCCCACGCGCTGCCGCTGACCGAGTATCCCGATGAGCGTCTGACCCTGTCGATGGGGGTCTTTGGCCCCGGGGAGGATTTCTTCACCGTCAAAGGCGCTATGGAAGCCATCGCCCAGGCGTTTGGCGTTTCCTTCACCTATGAGCGGGAGACGGTTCCCTATCTCCATCCCGGTATGACCGCGGCGGTGTACTGCGGCGGGGTGCGTCTGGGCGTCTTTGGAAAACTGGCCAACGACGTCACCGCCGAGCTGAAGATTGCCAAGGACGAGAAGGAGAGCCAGAACATCTATCTGGCAGAACTGGATTACGGCAAGCTGGCCGCCCAGTTCCCCGCCGACCGCCGGTATCAGCCCATCTCCGCTTTTGCCCCGGTGAAACGGGATCTGGCGCTGGTGTGCGATGAGAGTATCACCTGTGGGGAAATTCAGGATACCATCCGTAAAGCAAGCCCGCTGGTCAAAGAGGTTTCCCTTTTCGACGTCTACCGGGGCAAAAACCTGGGTGAAGGAAAGAAGAGCATGGCCTTCTCCCTGGTGTTGCACGACGACAATAAGGAGCTGGATCCGTCTGCGGTGGAGCACGCCGTGAAAAAGATTCTCTCCAATTTGAAATTCAAACTGAACATCGAGATGCGCTGAGTCCTTTTTGCAAAAACAGAGGCCGCCTGCGTTCCGTTTGCGGGACGCAGGCGGCCTCTATTGATTAGGAGGATATTTGACGGATTTTCTCAAAAGAGCAATCCGGAATTCATAAGCCCCATCATAAAGTCGGGGTGTTGTTCTTCCAACTCCTGGATGGAGGCGGTGTAATCATCGATTTGTTTTTGATACTGGTTCTGCTGCTGCAGATAGGCGTCGTCCGGATTGCTTGATGACTGCGCGACATGAAAATCCAGTTTGGCCTGCACCGTCAGCCGGGAGAGGTACAGCACGCACAGCTCATGAATCGTGGAGCGCGCCTCCGATTCGTCCACCGAATCGTCATAAGGGGTGAGGATGACCCCGCTGATCCCGGTGATGGCCGATGGGGTCTCATCATATTTATGATAGTTGATCAGATCTTCCTCCTCGGCGTAGGCCATCAGCAGCGTTTCCATCCGAATGCGGCAGTCGTTGAGCTGCATATTGAACTCCAGCTGATCGTAACCGCCCTCGGCGTTGAGGCGTACCAGTGTCAGCAGATCCTCCCTAAGCTGATATACCTGCTGGGTAAACTCCTCCTTGGTCTGGTAGCCGGGATCCTCCGTCTCCGGCTCCTGGGTCGGGGGTTCCAACATATCCTGCTGGGTCAGATACCGCACATCCCCGTCGATGGAGACATAGCGGCTGGGATCCTGCTCCTCATAGGTCAGCACCAGGCCGTCGGGGATGGAGATGGTCCACTGGGAACTATCGTCGTTGGCCCAGAGTCTGGCCAGGGTGCTGCGGATTTCCTCTGGTGTTTGCGGAAAGATGGAAGAAGCGCCGCTTTGTCCCAGGGAAAGGGTAACGTAGTTGGCGGAGACCGTTTGCTGCACATATGGCTGTGCCCGGGAGATGGAATCCGAATAGACGGTAATCTCTTTTTCATCGCTGTGTACAATTCGGATCCGGGATTGGGATATCGAGGATTCCAGGTTCAGGTGGGTCACCTCATCGCCCAGCGGGTAGGAGGCAATCTGTTGGGGGGTATGCAGCTGCTGCAATTCTGAGCTGACCATATTGACGGTATCCCGCACCGCAAAGGGGATCAGCGGGATGGTGGCAATGGCGCAAAGGGCGGTGAGAACCGCAAAGAGGATGGTGATTTTTTTCATCATGGCTCTGACACCTCCTGGGAATCGGGAAGGGATGGGTCCGGCTGTGTGGACTCCGGGGCAGGGGACCCGGTTTGCTGGGAGGGCTGTACCGCAATGATGGGAGGGATCTCCATCTCATCATACTGGGAGGCGTCCTCCTGGGCGCTGGGCGGGGCGGCCCTTTTTTTGGTGATCACCTTGGCGAAAAGCCCGCCGGTCCATTTGACAAAGCGCCGCAGCATCATGATGACCAGCAGCAGGATGGTGAGGGCGGCAAATAAAGCCCCGGCAGCGGTGATTCCTGCCAGCCACAGCGCGGAGCTGGGCAGCGCCGAGGCTGCCATCAAAATGCCGGTAAAGAGCAGTATAGCGCTGAGGGTGAGCAGCAAAAAGATCAGCAGCATCCCCAGAGAAAGCCCAGTCATAGCCAGCATCAGGGGGATGGACGCCACAAAGGCGGCGGTGGAATAGATTTTCACGGCTCCCTGCGCCTTAAAAAGATTTTTCATGGTGGGTTTTTTCTGAGCCTGGCCAATATACGCCTCTGCCACAATCTGTGCGGCGACCTCCTTGGGATCTCCCAGACGCTGGGCAGTCTGCCATTCCTCCTCCTGCTGGAGAGCACCGTCGTCAAAAAATTCCCGGTAATCCCGCAGGATGTCGCTGACCTCCTCCCGGGAGATATGACCGTTGAGGCTGCTTGCCAAGGCTTTGAGATATTCATTTTTGGTCATTTTCATCGCCTCCAAGTATGGAACCGACCACATGGGCCAGCGCGGACCATTCCGCTTTCAGACTTTCCAGATGTTTTTTCCCGCTGGGGGTTGCCTGATAGTATTTGCGGGCGGGACCATGAGGACTCTCCATCAGGTAGGTGGAGACATATCCCTCCTGGGTCAGCCGCCGCAGAATCGGGTAGACGGTTCCTTCGTTGATTTCCATATAGACTGCAATGGCCTGTACCAGTTCATAGCCATATCGGTCCCGATGGTCGATCAGCGCGAGGATACACATTTCAATAGCGCCTTTTCGGAATTGGGTGTTCATCGGGAAACCTCCGTCCTAAGCTACTGGATGGGCGAAAGAGAAACCTCCCGCCTCCGCCATAACTATATCACAGTACCTTGCATTACACAATACCTGTTTTTAGAAAGTATTAGAAAAATTTGTGAATAATTTGTAAATCCATGACGAAAAAAGGGGATAAAAAAACCGCTGCCAACCGGAAAACCCGGTCAGGCAGCGGTTTTATGTTCTTGCTTAACCTTAAGCCGTTCCCAATTAGTTCTTGGGAGCGCCAACGGGACATACACTGGCGCAAGCGCCGCACTCAATGCAAGCATCCGCATCGATCACATACTTGCCGTCACCAGCAGAGATAGCGGAAACGGGGCACTCAGCCTCGCAGCTACCGCAAGCAACACACTCATCACCGATCTTATAAGCCATTCCGATACACCTCCTTTGTGTTTTACACCCCCATTGTACCACATTCATCAAAAAAATCAATGAAAAAATCGTCGGGAAAAGGGAAATCCCGCTGAAAAATCCTGGATGGGTATGTCCCATCTGATGCCCGAGGATTTCGGCGAAAAGATGGGGAGCAGGGTGGACCGGGTTACATATCCCCTTCCAGCACAATGATTCCCGCCCCGATGAGATGCGGCCCCACATAGGTACCCAGGGTGGCGTCGATGATGCTCTCATAGTGCTGCTGGTATTGGGGAAACTGTTTTTGCATCATGGTTTTGATGATTTTTCCGTCCTCAGGGCAGTTGCCATGGGCGGTCATGGTGATATACCGGGCGTTGGGTCTGAGGTAAGGCGCAATGAGCTGGGTGAGTTTTTCCATGGAGGCCTTGCGTCCCCGCACCTTGGCTACGCTCACCAGCTCCCCGCTGGGGGCAAAGGAGATCACCGGTTTGATCTGCATCATGGTACCGGCCACCGAGCTGATCAGCCCGATGCGTCCGCCCTTGCGCAGATATTCCAGTGTATTGACCGAGAAAAAAACATGGGTATTCTCAATCAGTTTGGGCGTAAGCTCCAGCAGCTCTCCCCAGGGGCGGCCTTGCCGGATGTATTCCGAGAGCCGCAGGGCAATGCCGCCGGTTCCAAGGCTTCCGCTGACGGTATCAAAGGTTTTGATTTCCAATCCCTCAAATTCTTCCCCCAACCTGCGCACCAGGTTGCAGGTACCGCTGAGTCCGGCGGAAAGCATGACGGCGATGGCCTTTTCAAACCCTGCGTCTCGAATTTTTGCAAACAGATTTAGAATGGTCTCCCCATCGGGAAGAGAAGTTTTGGGGATTTCGGTGGGCAGACGGTCGTATACCTGCTGGGCGGTGATATCCACCCCATCGTGATATACGCCGTCGCTGAAGATCAGTTGCAGCGGGATGACAAAAATATCCTGTTGTCGTGCCAATTCGGGAGGAACGTCGGCGCAGCTGTCGGTTATGACTGCTATTTTTTGAGCGTTCACTTTATCAGCCTCCTGGATCGTCTTATTTATGTTATAATATAGGGCGTTGGGGCAAAGGCGGCAAGGCAGGCGTTTTGCCGCAGTAGCTGCATGGAGTATATCTTCATTGTAGCATATGTTACCCCAAATAGGTACCTGTGAAGTAAGGTTTTGCCAATTTTCTTCTGTAACCGACCGGTCGAAGAACCAATTTAGGAGGATTTCGTATGAAACGATGGTTAAAGATCATAGCAGCCGCGCTGGGAATCTTGCAGCTGATGGGATGTATGAACCAAAAGCAGGTGAATCCCTTGCAGCATTATATCAGCATCGCGGCGATGTACGCCAATACCAAGCTGGATTTTCAGGTACCTACCGATCTGCCGGGGGAGTATATTCTATCCCAATGTTACATCACCGACGGGAAGGTGGTTTCACTGGAATATTCGGATGGTACCCAGAGCTTTCTCTACCGCACCGCCAAAAAGACCAAAGAGCTGAGTGAGAGCGGGATCAGCGGGGATTTTCAGGACTATCCGTACAGCTGGACGGAATCCGTTGACGGGGTAACCGGTACGTATTTCTCCACAGCGCCGCAGGATCAGGACGCTCCCTGCCTGGTAACCTGGGAGGAGGATGGGATGCTTTATTCTCTCAGCGGCCTTCCGGCCAGCCAGGCGCAAGATTATATCATAAGCCTGGAGGAGGTCTCCAAGGTGCCGGACGCCGACTGGATTGCCCGGCCGGAAAAGACGTACGATACCTTGGAGGAACTGGCCCAGGCGGTGGAGATACCCGCGCTTTCCCAAATGCAGCAGCTGGAACAACTGCCCGGCGGTTATGTTTGGGAGGATCGGTATCTGGCAATCGGCAGTGTGATCGGTTCGGTCAGCTACCGCAAGGGGGAGGATACGCTGAGCGTTTCTCTGTCCCGGGGAAACTCGGCCGCCCAAAGCTATTTTGATGGCGACCTGTCGGGGAGTGTCAGTGCCGGCGGAGTTACCGCCACCATGGCCGGACGGGGGGAAATGTGGTATACCCTCTCTTTCCCGGTGGAGCTGGACGGGGAACCTTGCAGCTGTCAGATACGCTCCTCGGTGGGGGTTACCCAGTCATTTCTGGAGTCGGTTTTCCCGGTGGTGCTGGAGCAGTTGACCACTCCCTAACGGGAATTATTTGGGAGAATTATGTTTCCAGTGGCGCCGCAACTGCTCCTCGATCTGTGAAAAGGAGGTGCGGTGGAGCACCGACCGGTTCTGTGGGGAGGCCGGTGTTTCAGCACCCTGAGGGATTTCCCAGGGCAGAGCAGGATATTGCTGTTGGGGGTAAATTTGGCCGAGGAAACGCTGTATCTGCTCATGGGTGCGGCGAACGGCGGCAAAGTTTTCGGTGAGCATAAAAAAATTGTGCAGTGCATCGGGAATCCGGCATACCGTCGCCGATACGCCGGCTTTTTGCAGTTTTTTCCCGTAATCCTCCCCCTCGTCCCGCAGCGGACAATACTCGGCGGTGATGATCAGGGTGGGGGGCTGACGGGAAAGGTCCTTTGCCAGAAGCGGTGCAAAATAACACTGGGAGGAGGCGGCTTTGTTCTCTCCCTGATACAGCTGCACAAATTCGCTGAGCCGCTTGGCGGTAAGCAGATAGTCGGTTCCGTTTTCCTGTACCGAGGGGTATGGGGAATCGGGACCGTACTGGTTATAGAGGGCAGGATAGATGAGAATCTGAGCGGCAGGAAAGAGTTCCAACCGGTCTCTGGCCATCAGGGATACTGCCGCCGCCAGATTTCCTCCTGCGCTGTCTCCGATGAGGGTCACCTGTTCTGGACCGACGCCCGGCAGGATCCGGCCTTCGCTGAGCGCCTGGGCGACGGAGAAACAGTCCTCCACCGCCGCCGGATAAGGATGTTCCGGTGCCAGCCGGTACTGGGTGGAGACAACAATGAGCCCGGTAAGCCGGGCAAGGCGGCGGCAGACGGAGTCATAGCTCTCGATACAGCCCATCACCCAGCCGCCGCCATGGAAAAACAGCAGCACCGGATTTTGGTGTACCACCTCTTCCTTGCTGTTGGCGGGGAAATAGATGCGCAGTGGGATGGTGTGGCTGTTATGGCAGAAAGTACTGTCGATGCTGTAACAGCCGTTTGGCTGCAAAGTCCCCATCTTGGAGGCCAGCAGCTTGACCCTGCGCTCCAGCGGGTAGGTTTTTCGGATATCCGGTTCGGGATAGGACAGCGCCCGCAATGCGGCGCGCATGGCGTTGCTGATGGGCATGAAGTACCTCCTGAAACAAGTATGATGGACAATACGCAACCGGTTCGGGCGGGTGGAATGCTCCGACGGCTGCGTCTCGCGGCGTTCTGTCCTCATTATAGCATAAACCGGCGCTGTGGTGTTGCGGTTTGCGCAATTCCTGATTTTGGTTTGTTCATGAAACTGTCACAATTTTTTCCCGATTCGCTATTTTCACTGAAAAGAAATTATGTTACAATCTTTCATATGGCAGCTGTGTGCAAATATCCCGGCTTTGCTGGGGTTGCACGCCGAGAGGCCGGAGGAGGATGAATATGAATGTAACCGGGATATTGCTTTTTGTTTTGATGGGGCTGATTTTGCTGGCTCCCACCATCGGACTCACCTGGTATTATCTTGCGCGGGTGCGCAACAAGCGGCCTTCTTATTATGGCAGGGCGGTTCAGCGGATTTTAAAGCGATATGCCCTTCTTCGCCGTTATCAGGTGATGCAGGATGTGCATTTTGAAGTGGAGGGCAAAACGGGGGAATTTTCCCACCTTCTGGCGGGACCTTTTGGACTGCTCATCGTCACTACGCTGGACCATCGGGGTTCCTATTTTGGAGACGCCAAGACCCCCTACTGGATTTGGGACAACACCAAAACCCGGGAGCAGATTCCCAACCCTTATCTGAAAAACCAAAAGAACATTGAGCTGCTGCGCAGGCTTTTTGCCAAGGAGGAGATCTACAGCGTGCCGGTGGAACAGCTGATCGTCTACGATTCCTACGCCAAGAAATGCGGCTGTTTTACCGGAAGCGAGGTTCCGGCGGTGCGGGTTTCCCAGCTCAGCGACTATCTCAATCGGGAGAAATTTGATCGGGACAACGGGGTGGACGCCCAGCGAATCTGCCGGCTGTTCTCTGAAAAATAAGAGGGCTGAAAACGCAGCAGGTTTGCCGGGGCGGCCGCAGCAAAGGAAGAAAGGAAGATTGCAATGAGTGAAAACCGGCCTATTGATCTGGACAGAAAACGACAAGGCAATGCGATCAAAAGATGGATTGTCCTAGCCATTGTGGTGATTCTTCTTTTGATTTTGGGCTTTTCCAGTACCTATACCATCTCGGAGGGATATATTGGGGTAAAATACCGTTTCGGCAAAATTGTGGCGGACGATTTGCAGCCGGGGCTTAATTTCAAGCTGCCGCTGGTGGAGACGGTGAGCCGGGTGGATATCCGGGAGCAGATTTACGAGTCCTCCACCTCGGCATATACCAAGGACACCCAGACGGTGGAAAACCTTCAGTTTAAACTCAACTATTATTATGACCAAAGCCAGCTTTCGGATATTATCCGCAACATTGGCATTGGGAACGTGGAGTCCAAGCTGGTGATTCCCCAGCTGATGTCTATTGTGAAAAACGAAATCGGCCAGTTCCGGGCGGAGGAACTGATCCAGAACCGCACGGTGGTGCAGGAGAACATTGAGGACAAGATTGGCGAGAGCTTGCAGCAAAACGGTATCATCGTGACAGCCTTCGCACTGGAAAACGTGGATTTTGAGGACGGATTTGAGGAGGCAGTGCGGGCCAAGGTGGTAGCGGAGCAGGATGCGCTCAAGATGCAGAACAAGACCAAGGAGACCGAGGAGCTGGCGCGTCAGACGGTGATCCAGGCGGAAGCGGAGGCGGAGAGCCAGAAGATCGAGGCGGAGGCTCAGGCGTATAACATCCAGGTAATCCAGGAACAGCTCAACGCTTCTCCCCAGTACCTGGAATATCAAAAAATCCAGAAATGGAACGGGCAGTTCCCCCAGGTTATGGGCGATGGGGTAAACCCCTTTGTGGTGTTGGACGGCGCCGATTCCAACCAGTCTCAGCAGTCTGCGGTGCAGCAGGACGAAAACTAAACCAAAATGAAATATGCCGGGGTATCGTTTTGGAAAAACGGTACCCCGGCATTTGTTTTCGGGAAAGTTATATTTCGGGAGCGCCGGCAACGCCGGACATCAAAATATGAAACAGGGAAAAGCGGTCGTTAAAATGTCCCTGAACCGGGTCCTGATGCAGCAGCGGGATGGAGAAATCGTTTTCATACGGAAAATCAAAGGCGGCTGTGGTACCTTTGCCCAGCCCTGCGGAGGTAATCAGCAGCGTTCCACCGCTGGAAAGAATCATCTGCCGCAGCAACGTCAACCCGATTCCCGGCCCTGCGGCACATTTTTGAACGGGATCGTAGGAGAAGCAGAGATCGTAGATGCGGGAGAGGTTTTCCGCCGGGATGCCGCACCCACTGTCCGAAACGGTGACGTGGATGTTGTTTTGGGCAGCGGAAACCTGTAAACGAATGCTTCCTTGTGCGGTGAAGCGAAAGGAGTTGGCCATCAGCAGTAAAATGGCGTAGGTCAAGCGGTTGGTATCGCAGATCAGATACAGCGGTTTGGGCGGAAGAGAAAAGAAAAAATCAATCCCTTTGTCCAGCGCCGTCAGATGCAGCGCGGTGCAAAGGCGTTCTAAGAACCCGCATAGCTCCACCCGCTGGGACTCGCTGTTTCCGGCGCCGTTTTCCAGACGGATCAGTTCGGCGAAATTCATCGAAAAGCGGAGCAGGTGATAACACTGCTGATTGATTTGCTGGATTCCCTCCTGCAATTTTACCTGTTGCTCGGTGTTTTCCGCAAGCTGTTCGGCGGAGGCGTTGAGCAGCTGCAGGGTAGAAAAGACGGAAAACAGCGGTTCCCGTATCTGCTGGGAGAAAACGGCGGAAAGCTGCTCGGTACCGGAGATATTGTTGGAGGAACTTACCGCGGGGGATGCTTCTGAGGCTGTAACCAGTCCTCCCGCAAAGCTGCCGTTTTCCAGGATAGGAACAATGGTTACACAGTATCGGAACAATGGTTCCTGCAGGCAGGGGGTGTAAAACACCTTTCCCAGGGATAGCATCTCCATCAGGGCGTCTCGCCCCACTGTCAGTTTGACGGCTTCCAGGCCTTCCCCCATCACCAGAGAGGGACACTGTTTGGCAATGGCGTTGTTGTACCAGATGATTCTGAGATGATCGTCCGCGATGGCAAACGCGGTGGCGCTTTTTCGGTACTGGTCTGTGAGGTTATCAAAAAGTAAAGAAGAAAACAATCTTTCATCCCCTTTGACCTGCATAAATAAATTCGAGGAATATGGCAAATTTAAAACATGAATATAAATGAGAAATATTCTGAATAAGTTGTCGGATAATATTTGTCGAAAAACATAGAATTTTGTCGAATTCATTGTACCATCTTTTCGTGAGAAAGTATATATAGACATTTTTTACAGAAACCCGCCCGTTTTCTCCTGGAAGTTTTACGCCAAATGAGTAAAAAATTAGTTAAAAATTTGACGCGGTTCTTGTATGTTTTTCGAAATTGGTATAAAATAAAGGTACAGTATATTACTAGGAGGTAATTCCAATGGCTGTTAAAGTTGCTATTAATGGTTTTGGCCGTATCGGTCGTCTCGCATTCCGCCAGATGTTCGGCGCAGATGGTTATGAGGTCGTTGCAATCAACGATCTGACTAAGCCGTCTATGCTGGCTCACCTGCTGAAGTATGATACCGCACAGGGCGGTTATGCAGGCAAGATCGGTGAGAACAAGCACACTGTTTCTGCTGATGACGAAGCTGGTACTATCACTGTTGACGGTAAGACTCTGAAGATCTATGCAAAGGCTAACGCTGCAGAGCTGCCGTGGGGCGAGATCGGTGTTGACGTTGTTCTGGAATGCACTCGTTTCTACACCTCTAAGGCTAAGGCACAGGCTCACATCGATGCAGGTGCAAAGAAGGTCGTTATCTCTGCTCCGGCTGGCAACGATCTGCCGACAATCGTTTACAACGTAAACCACAACACTCTGACTGCTGATGACAAGATCATCTCCGCAGCATCCTGCACCACCAACTGCCTGGC
>DBQB01000047.1 GCA_002305685.1 Ruminococcaceae bacterium UBA1405 | reverse complement strand
TCGACGGTCAGCGGGTGCTGTGAGGCAGGAGATAGACGGATAGACGAAAGGTGGAGAGGGTGTGTTTCTCTACCTTCTCGCCTGTATACGATGGAAAAGAAGAATAGGAGATGAAACGCTGTGTTATTGGTGAAAAACTGTAATCTCATCGATATGGCCGGAATCTATGAGGAGAAACGGGATCTGCTCATTGACGGTACCAAAATTCTTCGGGTGGCTCAGGAAATCCCCGCGGAGGAAGGATGGGAAGTGATTGACGCTGCCGGACGGTTGGTGACCCCCGGCATTGTGGATTCCCATGCTCATATTGGCCTTTCTCCCACGGCGGTGGCCGGTGGGATGGACGGCAACGAGTATACCAATCCCACTACCCCAGGCCTTCGGGGGTTTGACGCGCTGGACCCGGCTGACCCAGCCTTTGCGGTGGCGCTCAAAAATGGTGTTACCACGGTAGTGACCGGTCCTGGTTCTGCCAACGTCATCGGCGGTACCTTTTCGGCCATCAAGACCTACGGGCGCACCTTGGACGAAGGGGTGATCTGCCCTGAGATTGCCATGAAAACGGCGCTGGGAGAAAACCCCAAGTTTGCCTACGGCAAAAACCGGGGTATGGCCCCTTCCACCCGTATGATGAGCGCCGCGTTGTTCCGTGAGCAGCTGATGAAAGCCAAAGAATATCGCGAAAAATGGCTGGCACATAAGGCAAAATTGGATGCCGGGGAAGAGGCGGAGGCGTTTGCCTATGACCTGGGGATGCACTCGCTGATGCGGGTGTTCGACGGGATGTTGGTGAAGATCCATTGCCATCAGGCGGATGATATTATGACCGCCATCCGTATTTCTGAGGAATTTGGTCTGCGGTATACCCTGGATCACTGCACGGAAGGGTACCTCATCGCCGATAAACTCAAGGAACATCACTGCAAGGTGATCATCGGACCGATTTTTGGCGGCAAGAGCAAATTTGAGCTCAAACACAAATCGATGAAGGCAGCGGGTATTTTGGAACAGGCCGGCATCGAATTTTCCGTGATGACCGATAACCCTGTCATTCCCATGGAAGGGCTGCTGACCCAGCTGGCACTTCTGCATAAATTTGGCATGAGCCGGAAGATGGCGCTGCGGGCGGTGACCATCAATGCGGCCAACAATACCGATATCGGGGACCGTGTGGGAAGCCTGGAACCCGGTAAAGACGCAGACCTGGTGATTTGGAATGTAGATCCGCTGGATACCATGAGCGAGGCCGGGATTGTGATTGTGGACGGCAAGGTGAGATACGAGAAGAAGGAGGGAGAGATCGATGTTGATTATCAAGGACTGTAATCTGATCAGTATGGCGGGGATTTACGAGGAAAAGAAGGACCTGGTGATCGAAAACGGCAAGATCACTGCGATTGTAGATGACGCTCAGGAGAAGGATTATCCCGGCGCAGAGATCATCGACGCCAAGGGGCAGTATGTAACCCCGGGCTTGGTGGAGCCCCATTGTCAGCTGGGGGTGGTGGAGCAGATCTACCGGTTTGAGGGCAACGACGGGGATGAGATCGGAGGCCCGATCCTGCCGCAGCTGAGAGCGCTGGACGCCATCAACCCGGAGGACGAAGGGTTTGAGATGGCAATCCGGGGAGGCATAACCACAGCGGTGACCGGGCCTGGAAACAACAATCTGATCGGTGGCAGCTGTGCGGCGGTGAAGATGAAGGGCAAGACGGTGTCGGATATGGTGCTCAAGGAGGAAGCGGCGTTCCAGTTTGTGCTGGGAGGCGGACCGAAGGCAGCTTATGGAAGCAAGAGCGTCAAAACCCGGATGGCGGAGTCGGCACAGATACGGGAAGCACTGCTCAAGGCGCAGGAGTATCATCGGCTGGTGAAGGCGGGGAAGACGCCGAAGTTTGATATGAAGAGCCAGTCGCTGATGCGGGTGTTTGACGGGATGCTGGTGAAGTTTAACGCGCAGCAGGCATACGACATCATGACGGCGGTGCGGATCGCGGAAGAGTTTGGGCTAAACTACACGGTAGATAAGGCGAGCGAAGCGTATCTGATTACCGAGGAGCTGAAAGCCCACGGGGTGAAGATTGTGGCGGGTCCCAGCTACGGAAGCAAGGGAACCCATGAGGTGAGAAAGCGTGACAGCATCATCGGAGCGAAGCTGGAGGAAGCCGGAATCGAGTTTGCAGTATCGACAGGGCATCCGGAGATGAACGCAGAGTTTGCGATGGTGCAGCTGGCAATGATGCACAAGAAGGGGCTGAGCCGGAAGAAGGCGCTGGAAGCGGTGACCATCGAGGCGGCGAAGCTGTGCGGACTGGAGGAGCGCGTGGGAAGCATCGAGGTAGGCAAGGATGCGGACATCGTAATCTGGGATGGAGAGCCGCTGGACTACTATACCTCCCCCTGCTGTGTGCTCATCGACGGTCAGCGGGTGCTGTGAGAATACCGCTTGCATATAAGACAGCAGACAACTTGGTATGTTTGGATGTCTTAGAATAAAAAATGAGATAAATTCAATTTTTATGAAACCCACTTTTTCCTGGAGCGTGATCCAGAAAAAAGTGGGTTTTTTCTGGATGGAAAGAAAAGCTCAGTATATTTTTCTGGAAAACAATTTTCCTATTTAAATCAAAAAAGAATATGAAATCCGGTAAAAAGGTTTATAAAATGCGACGAAACCCAATAAAAAAGAATATAAAACAATATATTTAAAATGTTTAGATTATATTTCAAGTTGTGTAGCAATATAGTTTGTGGATACGACATAAGCTGTAAACCATGGGAAAGCTTTGAACAAAAATATGGTTTCGTTTTAGCGCTTTAACGTTGTGGTCATTCTATCTAATAATGAAATAAAAATCAGGTCAAATCTTACAGAATTTTGAATAAATATTGACAAACGGAGAAAAAAGTAGCATAATAAGTCCTAAATTGATAGCAAGCCAGAATGGGCAGCTATCATGTTTTCCGCTCCGGTAAACAGACATCTTCCCACTGTGGATTTTCATCCGTGCCTGTCTCGTTCGTAATCGGCCGACAGTGACGAAAAGGAATCGGATCGCCCAATCTCTAAGTGAAAGATCGTCCCTTCCGGAAAAATTCAAAGTAGGTGAAACTGTATGAGTATCGCATCTCTGGAATCCTTTTGGAACCCGCTGACCTGTTTTGCAATCTGTGCGATGGTGTATGTAATCGGAGAGTTTTTCTCCCACCTGACCAAAGGCAACATCTCCTCGCTGATGTTTGCAAGCTTCCTGTTCCTCATCGGCTTTTGGCTGGATGTATTTCCCGCCGATATTACCACCAAACCTGGCATTGCCGCAGCAATGAACAATTTTGGCGTTGCCTTGCTGATCACCAACCTGGGAACCATGATTGATCTGGAAACCATCTGCAAAGAATGGAAAACCGCATTGATCGCTCTGTTGGGCCTGGGTGGTATTCTGATTGCGGCCTTCACCTTCGGAACTTGGCTGTTCGGCCGTGAGTACGCGCTGATGGCTGCTCCGCCTATCTCCGGTGGTACCATCGCCGGCATCCTGGTACAGACTGCCGCCAACGATGCCGGACGTCCTGAGCTTGCCGCTTTCGCCATCCTGGTGCTTGCCTTCCAGAAATTCTTCGGTATGCCCGTGGCGACCACTGGCATGAAGAAAGAAATTGAGCGTCTGCGCAAGAGCGGACAGCTGCTCAATCCTCCCAAACCCGCTAAGGAGCTGAAGCTTCCTTCCATGCGCTTTATCCCCGATACCCCTAAGGCGCTCAATACCAGCAATATGTATCTGTTTAAGCTGGCGATCGTTGGTATGCTGGCGAACTTTGTTGGTCTGGCAACCCGGATCCCCGGCGACGGCCCTGCCAACTATATCCTCAATCCCAACATCGCTTATCTGCTTTTCGGTCTGATCTTCACCAGAATCGGATTCCTGGAGAAACAGTCTCTGCAGAAATCTCATTCCTACGGTCTTTGCATGATCGGTTTGATGTTGATGCTCCCCGGTTCTCTTGCCAATGTTACCCCCATGGGCCTGCTGGAGATGATTCTTCCTCTGTTTGGTATGCTGGCAATCTCCACTGTGTTCATCTGCATCATTGCTTCCATTGTCGGCAAACTGGTGGGATACTCTCCCTGGATCTCCTGCGCCATTGCTTGTACCTGTATGATCGGTTACCCCGGCACCGAAATCCTCAGCAACGAGGCTGTTGCAGGGATGGAGGGAACCGAGGAAGAGAAAGCGGCGGCTCTCAACTTCGTGCTTCCTAAGATGATTGTCGGTGGTTTTGTCACCGTTACCATTGCCTCCGTGGCGCTTGCCGGTGTCATTGCTCCTATCATCTTCATCTGATCGGTAAATTTCAGAACAACGATGTTCCCCGCCGGATGATCTCGGCGGGGAATTTTGTTCATAGGCTACCACCCCGATTTTTTGCTAGGAAAGGATGTTATTTATGGCGATGAAGGCTATCAAGTGTTCCAAGATGTTTGATTCCCAAAATGGAACGGTTTTGGAAAATGTAGTTATTTTTGTGGATGGAGACAAAATTGTTTCGGTTACCCCCGCTGCTCAGGCCAAATTGGATGGCTGTGAAATCATCGATCTCACCGGAAAGTTTGTTACCCCTGGACTGATCGACGCCCATGTTCACCTTTCGATGAACGGCCAGGGCAATCCCTCTACAACCCGCCCCTATGAAACCATCGGCGATTGGGCGCTGTTCTCCCTGCGCACCGCTCAGGCAGATTTGATGGCCGGTTTTACCAGCCTTCGGGTGTGCGGCGACCGTGGCTTCGTGGCGGAGGCGGTGCGTGACGCCATCAACCGGGGCGACCATTGGGGTCCCCGCCTGATGACGGCCGGACGTTCCATCGCCACCACCGGCGGCCATGCCGACGACCACTACGGCCCTTACCTCAACGATGAGCTCAACACCTCCCACGGCGTGGGAGACGGTCCGGTGGAGCTGGCCAAATGTGCCCGTTACAACATCAAACACGGTGCTGATTTCATCAAATTCATGGCTACCGGCGGCGTTATGAGCCGCGGCACCACTGTGGGCGCCCAGCAGATGACGTTGGAGGAGATGAAGGCCATCTGCGATACCGCCAAGATGTATAATATGATTACCGCAACCCATGCCCATGGCACCAGTGGCATCAAGGACGCCATCCGCGCCGGCGTTACCTCGGTGGAGCACGGCATGATGATGGACGAGGAAGGCATCCAGCTGATGAAGGAGCATGGAACCACCCTGGTTCCCACCCTGATTGCCGCCGAGCGGATCATCGTCATGGGCGAGAAGATCGGTACCCCTGACTGGGCCATCGCCAAGGCCAAACAGGTGTTTGAGCGGGCAACCTGGGGCTTTAAGCGCTGCATTGAGGAGAATATCCCCATCGCCTTCGGTACCGACTCCGGCACCCCCTACAACTTCCACGGCAAGCAGACCTATGAGTTTGAGCTGATGGTTCGCTATGGCATGACCCCCATCCAGGCCCTCACCGCCGCCACCAAGACCGCTTCCGAGCTGATGAGAAAGCAGGATACGGTAGGTTCCATCGAGGCCGGAAAGTTTGCTGATATCGCGGCTTTTGACGGGGATCCCACCGAGGATATTACCGCAATGACCCGCTGCGCCTTTGTGATGAAGGGCGGCGTTGTTTACAAAGGCTGAACCGCTGCGGACTGTGTGAAGAAAGGATGAGCTTACTATGGCCAAAAAAGCGATAAAATGTTCCCAAATGTTTGATTCTCAGACCGGTTGCGTTAAGGAGAATGTGGTGATCCTTATTGACGGCGATAAGATCATCGACGTGGTGTCTGCCGGTTCGGTGGGCAGCTTGGAGAACTATCAGGTGATTGACCTCACAGGGAAATTCGTGACCCCCGGTTTGATTGATTGCCATATGCATCTGGGCAGCAACGGCGAGGGTTCCTCCATGGGAACCAGACCCTATACCACCATCGGTACCAGCACCCTTAAGGCGCTGAAAAACGTGGGGGAGGATCTGAAAGCCGGATTTACCTCCATCCGCAGCTGCGGTGACCAGGGTTATCTGGATGTGGCGCTGCGCAACGCCATCAACCGGGGTGAATTCCAGGGTCCCCGCCTGATGGTTCCCGGTATCTCCATCGCCTCCACCGGCGGTCATGCGGATACCCATTATAACCCCTATCTGGAGGAGTGCAGCGAGGTGCACGCCATGTCCGCAGACGGTCCTGACGGAATGCGCAAAGCGGTGCGCACCAACCTGAAATACGGGGCCGATTTCATCAAATTTATGTCCACCGGCGGCGTGATGAGCCTGGGTACCACTGTGGGCGCCCAGCAGATGTCTCTGGAGGAGATGAAAGCCATCTGTGAGACCGCCAAGATGTACGGCGTCATCACCGCAACCCATGCCCACGGCACCAGCGGCATCAAGGACGCCATCCGCGCCGGCGTTACCTCGGTGGAGCACGGCATGATGATGGATGAGGAAGCCATCCATCTGATGAAGGAGCATGGAACCACCCTGGTTCCTACCCTGATTGCGGCTGAGCGGATCATCGTCATGGGCGAGAAGATCGGTACCCCTGATTGGGCGATTGCCAAGGCCAAACAGGTGTTTGAGCGGGCGACCTGGGGCTTTAAGCGCTGCATTGAGGAAAATATCCCCATCGCTTTCGGCACCGATACCGGTACCCCCTACAACTTCCACGGCAAACAGACCTATGAGTTTGAGCTGATGGTCCGCTATGGTATGACCCCCACCCAGGCGCTGATGGCCGCCACCAAGACCGGTTCCGAGCTGATGAGAAAGCAGGATACGGTAGGTTCCATCGAGGCTGGTAAGTTTGCCGACATTGTGGCCTTCGATGAAAATCCGCTGGAGGACATCAAGGTGATGAGCCATTCCACCTTTGTCATGAAGGGCGGAGAGGTTGTCAAGGGATAATCTGATTTCCGAATTTTGATCGTTTGCGCAGCATCGTCCGAAGGGCGGTGCTGCGTTTTTTTGTTGTGAGGACAGCGGCCATGGAGAGGGCAGGCTTGTGATATTCGGCACAATGATTTTATTTTCCTATGATTTTCATGAAAATTTGGATAAAATAGACGCAACATATTGACTTTTGCAAAAAAAACGTTATAATAAATAAAAATGCAGTTGTTTGGGTGAAAAGATGCAAAACAATCGCGGCTGTGGGGAGGGATGGTGTAGGTTGCGGTACCTGACGAAAATATGGATTGAGCAAAACGATCTTGTGCACTTGCTTTGAAAGCAGGGACGGCAAAGTCGGTCTGATTGTTTTGAAAAGCGGTTCCGTTGAATTGTTTGGAGGTGTTGTAATGAAAAGGTTCAAACGGGTCTCTTTTTTCTGCTCGCTGTTGTTGGCTGGATGCCTGCTGCTCGGCGGATGCGCCCAGGAGGCTTCCTCTTCCCAGCCGTCGTCCTCGGAGGTGATGTCGTCGCAGGTTGCCGTATCTGAAACGTCCTCCTCCGAAACGTCTTCCTCTGAAGTCTCCTCCTCTGAAGCTTCCTCCTCCCGGGCGTCCTCCGAGGCGGTTCCTTCCGCCGGTTCTGAGCCTTCCACCTGGGAAACGCTGGTGGACGCCATCGCCAAACTGGAAAACGGTGCTTTTGTGCTCTCTGATCTTCCATGGGCTTCCAGTTTCGCCCAGGTCCAGGAGATATTGGGAACCCAGCAGGATCAGTGGGCGGTGATGGAGAATACCAGCGATGGGATGGTCACCACCACCGTTCGCCGTACCGTCCCGGTATCGGTTTCCCAACCGGAGGTCTCGCTGATGGAAGAGTACCGTTTTGCCAACGATCAGCTCTACTCCCGCAGATTGATGCTTTTTGTGGCCAAGCAGGGGATGGAACAGACACAGCAGGGGCAGGGGCAGCCGATTGTTTTTGGAGGCGTCTCTTACAGCGCTCCCCTTGCGCCCGAGGATCAGTGGGAAGATATCTGCGATACATTGGCGCAGCAGGTCCAGCAGGCCTACGGAGATCCCAATTCCGGAACGGTGGAGGATATCCGCAGCGCGTCGCCTATGGGGGTGATCTGGTGGGGCAGCGATCAGAGCCAGGTGAACATTATGTTTACAAACACTTCCCCGCAAATGCCCAGGCTCATCGACATCACTGTCACCAACACCAGTTTTCTGCCCCAGCCCGAGGGAGGGCCTTTGGGTTGACGGTGTAAAACAAAAATGCCATCCGTCCGAAACGGATGGCGTTTTTGTTATCCTCCAAGGAGGAAGATTGCCTTAAAAAAGGGGCTTTCGAGCAAGGATTACTCCTCGTCGTTCCAGGAATACATCTTGCGCAGCTCTTTGCCTACCTGCTCCAGCTGATGCTCGGCGTGCATTCTCCGCTCGGCGTTGAAGTGGGGACGGTTGACCCGGTTCTCCAGGATCCAGTTGCGGGCAAAGGTACCGTTCTGGATTTCGGTGAGGACCTTCTTCATCTCCTTCTTGGTATCCTCGGTGATGATCCGCTTGCCGATCTCGTAATCGCCGTACTCAGCGGTATCGGAGATGGAATATCTCATCCGGGAGAAGCCGCCCTGATAGATCAGGTCAACAATCAGCTTCATCTCATGGATGCACTCAAAGTAAGCGTTTTCAGGGGCATAGCCAGCCTCCACCAGCGTCTCAAAGCCGGCCTGCATCAAAGCGGTAACACCGCCGCACAGTACCGCCTGCTCGCCGAACAGGTCGGTTTCGGTTTCGTCCTTAAAGGTGGTCATCAGCACACCGGCTCTGGCGCCGCCGATACCGGCCGCATAGGCAAGACCGATGTCCAGCGCTCTGCCGGAAGCGTTCTGCTGTACGGCGATCAGGCAGGGAACACCCTTACCAGCCACATATTCGCTTCTGACGGTATGACCAGGGCCTTTGGGGGCGATCATCACAACATCCACATCCTTGGGAGGAACGATCTGGCCAAAGTGGATGGAGAAGCCGTGGGCAAACATCAGGGTTTTTCCGGCGGTCAGATTGGGTTCGATGCTCTCCTTGTACAGGGCAGCCTGCTTCTCGTCGTTGATGAGGATCATGATGATGTCTGCCTGTGCAGCAGCCTCAGCGGCGGTAGCAACCTTCAGCCCAGCGGCTTCCGCCTTGGCCCAGGATTTGCTGCCGTGGTACAGTCCAACGATAACGTCCACGCCGCTCTCATGCAGGTTCAGAGCATGGGCGTGGCCCTGGCTGCCGTAGCCGATGACGGCAACGGTTTTGCCGTCCAACATACTCAGATCACAGTCGTTTTTATAAAAGATCTTTGCCATTTGTAATTCCTCCTAATGGTACAGTTTATTTTTTCACCGATATGGTGTCGGTTCCTTTTTGCAGGGCAACAATGCCGGTGCGGGCGATCTCCCGGATGGCGAAGGGGCGAAGCAGTTCGGTGAACAGATCCACCCGCTCGCTGGTGTCGGCCAGCTCCAGCGTCATGGTGGTGCGGGAGATATCCACAATCTTTGCGGACATGATCTCGGCGATGTTCATAATATCCCCCCGCTCATTCTGTCCGGCGTTGACCTTGATGAGCACCAGCTCCCGGCTGATCAGTTCTTCCGGGTGGATGGTACGGACCTTGATGACGTCGATGAGCTTGTTGAGCTGTTTTTCCACCTGCTCCACGGTATAATCGGTCCCTTCCACCACAATGGTGACGCGGGAAAAGTTGGGGTCTTCGGTGATTCCCACCGCCAGGCTTTCAATGTTGAAGGCGCGGCGGGCAAACAGACCGGAGATTCTGGACAGAACACCGGCACGGTTCTCCACCAAAACGGAAAAGGTATGTTTCATGTCGCCGCCTCCTTATTTCGAAGATTCTTCCGGGTCAACGATACATTCCAGCAGATAAGGGCCCTGAGCGGAGAGGAAAGCCTCAATGGCTTCCTCCGCCTGGGCGATGTCGCTGACACGGCGGCAGGGGATGCCGTAGGCGGAAACCAGCGTGAGAAAATCGGGACTGCCATCCAGGTTGGTGGCAATATACCGCTCCCCATAGGCGTTTTTCTGGATTTCCTTGACCATTCCCAGCTTGTTGTTTCTAAACAGGATCATCTTGACGTTGACCTGGTCTTGACAGATGGTAGCCAGCTCCATCATCTGCATCTGGAAGGAGCCGTCTCCGCAGGCGGCGATCACCATCTGTTCCGGCGCTGCCAGTTTGGCGCCGATGGCCGCAGGGATGGAATATCCCATGGTTCCCATGCCGCCGCTGGTGAGAAAGCGTCCTTTCTGGATGGCGATATGGTTGGCGGACCAGATCTGATTCTGTCCCACATCCGCCACATAGATGGCGTCCTCCGGCAGACGCTGGGAGAGCCGGTGCAGGAAATCTTTGGGGTTGATAAACCCGTCGGAACGGGCGGTATAATCGGGATGATACCGGTCCCGCAGTTCTCTGAGCCGTCGCAGCCAGGGGGAGATATCACCGGGATGGGGATCAAACTCCATCAGTTGGGAGATGACGGTTTTGGCGTCCCCCACCAGCGGGATGGAGGTACCCACATTTTTGCCGATCTCCGCGGGGTCAATATCGATATGTACGATGGTGGAATCTTTGGAAAAAATATTGGGGGAACTGACCGCCCGGTCGCCCACCCGGGCGCCGATGATCAGCAGCAGATCCGCATCGTGTACTGCCTGGTTGGCATGGGGGACGCCGTGGGTTCCCAGCATACCGAAATAAAGGGGATGCTCTGAGGGCAGAGCGCCGATTCCCATCATCGTGGAGATCACCGGGATCTGATAGGTTTCCGCCAATGTCCGCACCGCTTTATAACCATCCGCTGCGAATGCGCCTCCGCCCACGCAGATCAGCGGCCGCTGCGCCGCCTTCATCGCTTCCGCGACCTTTTTGATTTGAAGGCCGTGGCCTTTGATGCTGGGTTTATAGCCGATGATATTGACCTGTTTGGGATAACTGAAGGGCTGGCTCAGTTCCTTTTTCTGGATGTCCACCGGGACATCAATCAGCACCGGGCCGGGACGGCCGGTAGCGGCAATGTAAAAAGCTTCCTTAAAAATACGGGGCAGCTGATCCACGTCCTTTACCAGATAGCTGTGTTTGGTGAAGGGTTCCGCTGCGCCGGTGATATCCGCTTCCTGGAACACATCCCGTCCCAGCATATCCGTTGCCACCTGACCGGTAATGGCAATGAGGGGGATGCTGTCCATATAGGCGGTGGCAAGGGCGGTAATCAGGTTAGTGGCGCCGGGGCCGGAGGTGGCAATGCAGACGCCGGGTTTTCCGGCAATGCGGGCATAGCCGTTGGCACTGTGGCCGCCGTTTTGTTCCTGCCGTACCAGCACATGATGGATGGAAGAAGCGCTCAGGCTGTCATAGAAAGGGCAGATGGTCGCTCCGGGATAACCGAATACAACGCTGACACCTTCGCTTTCCAGACATTTCACCATTGCTTGTGCGCCATTGATCATTCTCACCGCTCTCCTTTCGTTTTGGTTTGTGTGTTTACCACCCGTTATCTGTCTGTCAAGTCTGACTTGTCTAACAAGTGGGTGCTTCTATTATAAGGCGGTGATGCAGAAACGTCAACCACCTTTTCCCGGAATTTGTCTGGTTTTATGGCTCATCCCCAGAGGAGAGGTTCTCCATGGTATAGATCTGGTTGGCGGTGATATCCAGCAGATCAAACATTCTGGGGGAACAGCGCTCCCATGCGGAGAGGGGAACCGATATGGTGCGCTGTTGGGTTACTGCCTCCATCTGACTGAAAATAGGGGAGTCGGTCAGCTCTTGGAGGGAGATGGTGTCGGCATACAGCACCAGATCCGGGGATGGCTGTTCCGGGAGGTTGTCCTCCGCCAGATTTTGCAGTCCCAGAACGCTGAGTATTTCATGGTAGATCGAGCCGCCTTGGGCGACGATGGGGACCTCCGGGTCGATGATCAGCAGGGCGGTGTACTGCTGTGCCGTCGGTTCCTGGGCCACCTTTTCCCGCAGAGCTTCCAGCTGCTGTTGGTATCCCTGGGCCAGCAGCGTTCCGGTATTTTCTCCGGACACAGCGCCGTCCATCAGCACGCAGATATCGTGATACAGCGAAAACAGCTCCTCAAAACTGGTGGGGGCGGCAATCTCGATGACTTTGGTGTCGGTTTGCTGAAGCTGTTGAAAATCTTCCTGCTGCAAGGGGGTGGCAGTGATGATATATTCCGGTTGCAGGCGGGAAATAGCGTCCCAGTCAGGGTGGAATGCGCTGCCGCATCGCTCCAGTTCCAGCACAGACTCGGGAAAGTCGCAGTAATCGCTGATGCCGCACAGTTGTTTTTCATATCCGAAAGCGCAGAGCAGTTCGGTGAGGGATGGGGAGAGGGATACAACCTTTCCCGGCTGCTGTTCAATCTCCATCCCGAACACCTCCACCGGATATTCCGGCTGTACCGGTTGGGATGGCTGGGAATCAGAGGACTGGGAGGACTGAGAAGAGGAGGACGAAGATCGCTGACAACCGGAAAAGAGGGGGACCAGCAGCACAAGCGCGAGCAAGACGCAAATCAAAGAATTTTTCATCGAGGGTTTGCCTCCGTGGAAAAAATGCCCTCTCATGCCTTCTTCACCCAGTCATAGGGCAGCCCCCGGCTCACCCGGGAATAGACGTGATCGATAAACTGGCGGGCACACCGGGGAGAGAAGTTGGATTTGCGCATGGCCCAGATGTTGGCCTGCTCCAGCAGCTGCTCTTCGGGGACCTCCAGCTGTTTATCTTTGGCCAGCAGCAGCACAATTTCGTTAAACTTTTTCCGGTTGGGGGATAGGAAGGTGACGGTAATGCCGAAGCGATCGGAGAGGGAAGCGGCCTCGTCCAGAGTATCCGCCAGATGTACCTCATCTCCCTCCCGCCCGGAGAAGCTCTCCTTAACCAGATGGCGGCGGTTGGAGGTGGCATAGATCACCGCATTGTCGGAAAGCTTCATGGAGGAGCCGTCCAACACCGCTTTCATGGCGGTGTAGTTGTCGTCGCTCTCGGCAAAGGACAGATCGTCGGTGAAGATGATGAACTTGAGCGGATTGTCCTGAAGCATCTGCACCAGAGCCCCGAGATATTTCAGATTGTACTTGGACACCTCCACCAGACGCAGCCCGCGATCCGCATAGGCGTTGAGGATGGCCTTGACCGAGGAGGATTTTCCGGTGCCCCGGTCGCCGTACAACAGGATGTTATTGGCCTTTACACCGTCGATCAGCGCCAGGGTATTGTCGATGATTACCTTGCGCTCCCGCTCATATCCCTTGAGATCCGATAGGGTGATATCATCGGGATGGGTCACCGGTTCCAGATGGACCTCTCCGGTTTTGTCAGGGGTCAGCAGGAAGGAATGATACTGGGCGAAGATGCCGTATCCCTGCGCCTTGGCAAACTGGGCGAAAAAGTCGATGTCTTTGCCCCAATCGGTCAGCCGCTGCGGGGGCAGGGTGTCGTATTCCGGCAGGGTCTCCACCAGACGATGGAGACTTTCATCGGCAAACTGTCCGGCAATACAGCGCTTGAGACGGGGCGCGTCGATGGCGGAAGCCCGCCAAAGGGTGCTCAGATCTCTGGCGGCTGCCTGGCGCAGCGCGGCGCTCATGCTGCCATAGGCGCTCCAGGCAGCCTGACGGGTAAAAAGATTGTCACTGTAAAGGACCTTTTGGTAGAGATATCCGGTGAGATCCCCTTTGCTGTCGCTGTTGGAGAGCAGGGCGTACATCTGGGCATAGTCCTCCGCCGCCGCAAAAACGTTTTCATACTGCTGGGACATGAGGCGGATCAGCAGACGGATCACAGCGTCGCTACAAAGCTCCCGGTAAACCGTCAGGGAGCAGAGCGCAAACCGCTCGGTTTGTAATTCATTCATAAGATGAAACTCCTTTATATTTGAGAGATATCTAGCATAGTGCCCCAGGCACCGCAATTCCCTTTTGTTTATTTTACAGCGGCTTTCCGGGAAAGTAAACTGACAGTTCCCACAGATTCCGCCGTGCGATGTAAATGAACTTTGGCTTTCCTACGGAAAAAGGAAAATTCATTTTTCCGGTGCATATACTGGTACCGTAGTAATTCTATGGGGACAGGATGTGCAGCGGTTGAATAAGAAAAATCTCGTTTTTAACGCTTTTGCGCTGACCGCAGCCTCGCTCATTTTACGGGCGGCGGGAATGTTCTTTCGCATCTATCTGTCGGATCAGGTGGGCGCGGAGGGAATGGGACTGCATCAGCTGATCAGTTCGGTTTATTTTTTGGCCATCCATCTGGCTTCCGGAGGCATTGGAGTGGCGGTCACCCGTTTGGTGGCGGAGCGTCCGGTACAGGATGGGAAAAGTGCGCTGGATGTTGTGAAAACGGCGCTTGTGTTTTCCCTTTCCACCAGCACGGCGGTGGCCGCAGTGCTGTTTTTTGGGGCGGAGAGCATTGCGCAGCTGTGGTTGGGGGATTCCCGTGCCACCGTCTCCATTCAGATTTTGGCCCCCAGCCTTCCGTTTATTGCGGCTTCCGCCTGTTTTCGGGGGTATCTCACCGCCCGGGAGCGGGTATTGCGCACGGCAGCGGCACAGATTTTTGAACAGATTATCCGGATGGGAATCACCATCGCCGTGCTCCCTTTCCTGAAGCGTCAGGGATTGGAATGGGGCTGCGCCGCCATTATGGTGGGCACCACCATCTCCGAGATGGCCTCCTGCCTGTTTTTGCTGATTGTCGGACGGATGGGGCGGCATCCCTCCCAAACCCGGGAACAGGGGGTACTGCGGGAGATCCTTTCGGTCAGCCTTCCGGTGACGGCGCGGAGTTGTTCCCGTTCGGTGCTTTCCGCCATGGAGAACACTATGATTCCCAAAGGCCTTGCCAAATATGGCGTTTCCTCCCAGCAGTCTCTGGCACAGTACGGGATGCTCAAGGGGATGGCGCTGCCGGTCTTATTTTTCCCTTCCTCCTTCATCACCTCCATCTCATCGCTGCTGGTCTCTGAGCTGGCGATGGAGCACAGTGCCCGGGGGTGGAAAGGGGGACAAAGCGAACAGGCCCGGGATCTCACCCGGCAGGTACTGCGGTATACGCTGCTGTTTTCCGTCTTTGTGGCGGGACTGTTCCTCTTTTTCTCCCAGGAGATCGGCGTTGCCTTTTATAAGGAACCGGCAGTAGGGTCGATGGTACGGATTTTGGCCCCGCTGGTGCCGCTGATGTATCTGGAAAGCATTGTGGACGGGATGCTCACAGCGCTGGATGAGCAGATCAGTGTGATGAAATACAACATGATCGATTCGGTGGGGCGGCTGTTTCTGGTAATGCTGCTGCTGCCCCGATTCGGGATGAACGGATTTTTGGGGATGATGTATCTGAGCAATCTTTTTACCTCCCTGATGTGCATCCATAAGCTGCTCAAGGTCACTGCGATCGAGGTCCCCATCTGGGAATGGATCGGCAAGCCGATGCTTTCCACTGCGGTGGCGGGATTCACGGTGATGGCGCTGGCCAAAGGGCTGCTGGCAGGGACAATGCCGGAATTTGCCCTCCTGGCGGTGGAGTGTCTGATCAGCGGCGGTATCTATGGAGTATGCCTGCTGCTGTTGGGGGCCGTCACGGTGGAGGAATTTGTCGTACCGCTGCGCCGCATTCTGTGGGGCAGGCGATCCACAGCGCGATGAATCATTATGCTGGGTCGTTCTCCTCCTGGGTGACGGGGGCAAATCTGGCTTTGACCAGCATTGCCAGATCCTGGGGGGAGATACACAGCTGTAAGCCGATCTTTCCTGCACTGACAAAGATATGTTCCAGCGCCTCAGCGCTCTGGTCGATGGTGGTGGTGTAGAGCTTTTTCATCCCGATGGGAGAACATCCGCCCCGGATGTATCCGGTGAGCTTGTTGATCTCGCTGACATGGATCATCTCGATGGATTTTTCCCCCACCTGTTTGGCGGCTTTTTTCAGGTGCAGCTCCTTGGCGACGGGGATGACAAAGACATAGATGGTTTTGCTGGCGCCCCGTGTCACCAGCGTTTTGTAGACGGTAGCAGGGTCCTGGCCTAGTTTTGCAGCCACCGAAACCCCGTCGATGTGTCCGTCGTCGTGTTCATAGCTTTGTACCGTGAAGGGAATGCGATTTTTTTCCACAATGCGCACAGCATTGGTTTTGGTTTCCGAAGTATGTGCCATAATGGGTCATCTCCTTAAAATAGGTGAAAAAACATTGTATTTTCCGGTAGAATCCTGTATCATGAAAACCGGTATCGTGTCTGGAGGCGGCCTCCTGACACAGAACCGATGGTCATAGCTTTATTATAACACAGCATCGATGAACAAAAAAACCATGGACAGACAGGATGTGTGATATGCGGTACCAGAATGTGCAGAGGGCTGTATTTTGTCATAGGCCCAACCGTTTTTTGGCTGTCTGCCGTTTGGGAGATGAGACGGTGACTGCCCATGTGAAAAACACAGGGCGGTGCCGGGAACTACTGCTTCCCGGAGCGGCAGTATGGCTGGAACCGGCTGCCACGGCGGGACGCAAGACAGCCTGGTCGCTGATCGGTGTGGAAAAGCGGTTGCAAAATGGGGAGATGCTGATCAATCTGGATTCCCAGGCGCCCAATCAGGTGGTTTGGGAAGCAGTGCAGCAGCAGCGGATGGATCTTTCCTTTCTCAAGGGACAAAAGCTGGTTTCCGTTCGCCGGGAGGTCGTTTTTGAGGATTCCCGGTATGATCTCGGAGGAGAAACCCCGGAAGGGCCATTTCTGGTGGAGGTAAAAGGGGTTACGCTGGAGCGGGATGGAGCGGTGCTCTTTCCCGATGCGCCAACGAAGCGGGGGCTTAAACATTTGGACGGGCTGTGCCGGGCGGTGAAAGCCGGATATCGCTGCGGCGTGGTGTTTGTGGTACAGATGGAGCAGGCCTCTTTCTTTTCCCCCAACGATGAGACCCACCCCGCCTTTGGACAGGCGCTGCGCCGGGCGCAGCAGCAGGGCGTGGAGATTGCGGCGTATTGTTGCCGAGTCAGGCCGGATACTCTGGAAATTGCCGGGCAGCTTCCGGTCAGACTGTGACGCGGCATTGCCGGGAGAGATCCATCTGGATGGCCCGAGAAGATTGGACGCAGGAATGGGCGGCGGCAATGCAATGAAAAGAGGAGATTGGATACGATGAATGAATTTAAGATTCGAAAAGCAGGACCTGAGGATGTGGGGTTGGTGCTCTCCTTCATCCGGCAGCTGGCGGAATATGAAAAGATGTTGGAGGAGGTCACCGCCGACGAGCAGACGCTGTACCACTCCATGTTTGTAAAACGCGCCGCCAACGCCCTGATCTTGGAGGAGGAGGGAAAGGCCATAGGGTTTGCACTGTATTTCTTTAATTTTTCCACCTTTTTGGGGCTCCCGGGGCTGTATGTGGAGGATGTATTCATCCAGCCGGACCATCGGGGCAAAGGATATGGCAAGGCGGTGTTTTGTTACCTGGCCAAAATTGCTGTGGAAGAAAACTGTGGACGGATGGAATGGACCTGCCTGGACTGGAACGAGCCGTCCCTGCGTTTCTATCACCATATTGGAGCGATCCCCATGGATCAGTGGACGGTGCAGCGGCTGACTGGGGAGGCACTGCACAAGCTGGCCCAATCTCAACCATAATCATAATCCGGAAAATCCGTCGGCATGGACGCGGGGGCGCAGACAGCCCCCGATTTTTTCGCCAAATCTAGAACAAATGTTCTTGACAAATGAAAACCGGCGCAGTAAAATAGCATCAAAGGAACAAACGTTCTGTAATATCCGGAATGATAGCTGCATAAAGATAGCATGGTGCCGGTGCTGGTGCAGAGGGACGAGAATCGTTGCAAACCCTCCCGGAGCGGCGGCTTGCCCAAAAAGTGCCCAACGGAAAGGACGGAATGAAAATGATGATGGAAAGATCGCTTACGCTCACAAAATACAACTTCTCAGTAAACGGGACCACCTTCGCCCAGGGATATCTGCTGGAGGATGGGCACAACCGGGGAGGAGGACTGTTTCGGATGGGATCGGTTCGTCTTCATAAACGTCTTCCTGTCCCGGAGGGAACTTTGGTGGAAGCACAGATGCAGGACGAGGGAGTACGGGGAAAACTGCTGTTTCAGAAGGGACGTTTTTTGCTGTCGCTGTGGCAGGGGGAGGATGACCGGCCGCAAACGCCCCATGACAGTTCCTCCATGCCCCGCATCGGATAGCGAGCGCTGTGGTTTGCTGGCGTTTTGACTGGGATGGCGATTTTTAGAAAAAACGCACCGTCCCAGTCTTTCGCAGAGTGTTCTTAAACCGGTTCAAAGGGCCCGTTGCAAAATGGTCC
>DBQB01000005.1 GCA_002305685.1 Ruminococcaceae bacterium UBA1405 | reverse complement strand
CGTGTGCTTGACATACGGGTGGCGGAGATCGTGGAAACGGATTTTTTTCAATCCGTGGTTTTTCAATACAATCTCAAAATGCTGTGTGATGAAGTTTGGTTTGACAAGTTCGCCCATCGCATTTACATAGATATAGTCCAGGTATTTTTTACAATAGGCGGCACCGCATACCTTTTGATTGACAAGCTGTTCTTGCTTCAAGCGCCTCAGCAGCTCCTCAAAGGGTGGGACCAATGGCAAGGTCCGGTAGCTGGACTTTGTTTTTGTCCGATCCTTCTGTACGGTGATGTTTTTGCCATCCACATTGACTTGCGTAACAGTATGCTTTATGCTGATTGTCTTTTTTTCAAAGTCAATCGCATCCCATTTCAGTCCGACTACTTCGCTCCGCCGCAGGCCGTAAAACGCGGCAAGAATAACGCCCAGCTCAATGGGGTCTCCCTTTACAGTCTTGAAAAGAGTTTCCAGCTCTTGCTGATTGTAAATCGTCGCAAGGTATTTGTCCTTCCGGGGCCGTTCTACACGGTCAGCAGGATTCGACTTAATGAGGCCAATCTGGAACGCATATTGCAGGCATTTACGGATGTTAGCGTGGCGATGGATTACGGTATTAGCCGTAAGTCCTCTGCCAAGCTCAAATTGATAGTAGTCTTGGATGTGCTTGGGGTGCTTCTCCAGGTCCTGCAAGGTGAGCATTTTGTCTTTGAAGTACGGGACAATGCTTCCCTTGATGGAATTGGCGTAGGATGAATATGTAGTTAGCTCGACGCTGCTTTTCATCATTTCCAGCCATTCCAGAATAAAATCGGTAAAGAGTATGGGAGCTTCATCCGCACACGGGTTGATATGAGCCACAGGGTTTTCCTTCAGCCATGTCAACTCAACGGCGTATTGAAATACTGCCACGATTATCTCGTGGTATTGCAGTAATTCCTGCGAAGAAGCCTCGTGTTCCTGCCTTTCATAGCGATAAAATGCCTCCAGAACCTTCTCCGAAGCAAATGAAATGATTGACCGCTATATCCATTTTTACAACCACGAGCGCATCCAGTTAAAGACTGGAGAGGCGCCGCTGACGCGTCGCCTCTCCTACTAAAAACTCAATATTTCCTACCAAGGCTCTTTTTTGTACTGTCCGCACATAATGGAGCTGTCCATTCCTACCAGGGCTCTTTTTTGTACTGTCCGCACATAATGGAGCTGTCCATTTTGACAGCGGCATTCATATTCTAAAACCGTATTGAACTTTCCCCAATTATGAATTTGATAACGGACCAGTCGGGATTCGGGGAGAAAATGGAAACGGATAAATCCGGCTTCTGAAAGCTCCTCTAACACCTCTACCGCTTGGTACATCCGGCGGAAACCAAACCATCCTGCCATTTCCCGTAGATCGCAGATCCATTCGCCAGGGCCGATCAAATAAGAGACCCCATCAATTCGAATCCGCGAAGAACGAAAGTTGGCAAAGGAGCAGAGGACCATAAAAGAAAACAACCGGCAGTCACCACGGCTCGACAGGGCCTGATCCGCTAACAGCCTCTGGATTAACTCTCGATGGATACGAACGCGAGGGTAGTCAATGATTTGTTTAATTTCTAGTATATATGCCAACATACATCCCTCCTCAATAAAAAGAGTGCCCTTGGATAGAGCGCTCAAAATTTATTTGGTCAATTCATAGCGGTCTTCAAAGCTTGATTCCCGAATAGGGGTCTGCTATAATTTGGTCAGAAAATTAAAAGATATCGAGAAAAACTCGAAATTGGAACAAACGCTGTGACTATGCGGTTTTGGTGTCTGTGGGGCAGAAAAACGTTGATTCCATGCGGCTTTTGAGTGCTTTTTTTATCCTCGATATTCTGGTAGTTGCCGTTACCGCCTTTTAGGTCCATAGCACTCAAAATCCGTTGGTAGCGATACCGTGCCGGTTCGACCCCGGCTACCGGCACCAAGAATCACCAAGCACCAAATGATGCTTGGTGATTTTTTCTTTGTATTCTTTTTTCTTAAACAAGGCTTTGCATGATGACCGCCCGTTGCGGCACAGTTTTTATCTGGTTTCCAAATGTTGCAGGATTCACTGAAAGTTTACGATCTATCAAAAAAAGCTTGGACGCACTGTGCATCCAAGCTTTTTTTTATGTTTCATCCTCTCCTCCTATTGATGCGGAGGATCAGTACTTACGCTTGCGCTGTATTGACGCACCAATGCCGAACTATCCTTTTTTATAGCCGCATTTGGGGCAGATTCCCTTTTCATTGAGGGCAATGCCGCACAGCGGGCAGCGATCAATCTGATTTTGAGTTACAAACTCTGCTGACGCCGCGTTAACTCCGCTGGTAAAGGTAATTTTGGCAATGTTCAGCTTGTCTTTGAGCAGCTCATAGACAATTTTGATCATACCCTCCACCGTCATTGTCTCCTTGGTCACCACCAGACGGCACTCGGGATATGCCTTGGCCAACTCTGTCTGAAAAGCAGGGCCTTTCATCTGATTTTGCGGGGCTCCATCACGGATACCTTGCTCCTCATATACTTTCAAAATGGCCGGAAGAAGGGGGTCGTCCTCACGAAGAATCAGTGCGTGGTCGAAGTTTTTCAGCACCGACCAAGCAATTTTCTGGATCTCGTTGCAAGGAAACACCATATTGACGCCGGGATTGATTGTGTCTTCCACCTCTATGGTCAAAACACCGGTATGCCCATGCAGATACTGTGCTTCCCCTTTAAAACCATAAAACCGGTGGGCGTACTGCAGATCCAATGTAGTGATACTTCTCATCATCGAAACCTCCTTAAAATGTATTTTACAAGTCATTCAGACTCGTATACAGAATTTGATTCCCGCTGTTCGGCACGGCACTGCGGGCAAAAGTACTGAATTTTGAGGTCGTACCCCTCAATAGAAAAACCAATCTGTCGCTCCAGCTCACCGGTAATATCCGAAAGATAAATATCCGATAGTTTCCCACACCGACGGCAAAACAAATGGTCATGCCGGGTCAGCTTATCATACCGGTCCGGATATCCTTCCAAGCTAATTTTGCGAATTTTACCTTGCTGGTATAAACTGTTCAGATTGTTATACACGGTAGCCAACACTACCGACGGATACTGCTGTTTGAGCGCTAAAAACACCTGCTCCGCCGTCATATGGGCGTCCGACTTGTAGATCATCTCCAAAATACTTTCCGCATATCTCATATTCATGCCACCAATTTAGAATTATTCTATTTCTAGAATAACAAGACCATCAGATTTTGCCAAGAGGAAAGCGCTGTTATTCATCACTTTATTTTGATTAACTTGGGCAAAAAAGCAATTTTCCTATGGATTCCTCGCCATATCTGCTGGTCCTGTTACACGAAAAAACAGTTTTCCGGTACTTTCTTTCAAAAAAGACCGCTGCAAACCACACTCAGTGTTTGCAACGGTCCACTTTCACAATATTTCCTATGCCTTTCTCCGCTTACGCATTGGTATTTTGCCCCAACCCTTTGCGCAGCTCCACCCGGCGGATCTTTCCGCTGATGGTTTTGGGCAGTTCGTCCACAAACTCGATGACCCGAGGATATTTATAAGGCGCGGTCTGCTGTTTGACATAATTCTGGATTTCTTTGACCAGAGCGTCGGAAGGTTCGTGGCCCTTGGCCAGAACGATGGTCGCCTTGACCACAACGCCGCGGATAGGATCCGGAACACCGGTAACGCCACATTCCAAAATATACGGCAGCTCCATCAACACACTCTCAATCTCAAAAGGTCCAATCCGGTAACCGGAAGCTTTGATTACGTCGTCCATACGCCCCACATACCAGAAATATCCATCGTCATCCCGCCAAGCAGTATCCAGCGTATGGTAATATCCGTCGTGCCAAACCTCAGCGGTGCGCTGTGCTCCCTCATAGTATCCGGTAAACATCCCCAGATGGGTGACCCCTTCTTTGGCTTTTACCACAATCTCTCCTACGGTGCCGTTTGGAACCGGTTTTCCATCCTCATCCACCAGATCCAGTTCATACAGCGGAGAGGCCTTGCCCAGAGATCCTACCTTGGTGGTAGTACTTCCCACAAAGTTTGCGGTAAGCACAGTGGTTTCGGTTTGTCCGAAGGCTTCCATAATCATAAGACCCGTATATTCCTTGAATTTACGGAACACTTCCGGGTTTAACGCCTCCCCGGCGGTGGTGACATATTTTAAGGAAGAGAGATCATAGTGCTCCAGCCCTTCCTTGATCAGGAAACGATAGATGGTCGGCGGCGCGCAGAAGGTGGTAATGCGATATTTCTCAATTCTCTCCAGCAGATGCGCAGGGATAAATTTATCAAAATCATAGACAAAGATGCCGGCGCCCAAAAACCACTGACCGTACAGCTTGCCCCATACCGATTTGGCCCATCCGGTCTCCGACACCGTCAGATGCAGCCCGTTGGGGTCTACATTATGCCAATGCTTGGCGGTGATGATGTGGGCGATGGGATAGGTATAATCGTGGCAGACCATCTTGGGATATCCGGTAGTACCGGAGGTAAAATACAGCAGCATTGTATCGCTCACCGGGAACAGACGGCGAACAAAGGTATCCGGCTGCTGGAGAAGCAGCTGGTCGAAGTTGAGCCAGCCTTCCCGCTCTCCTCTTGCAACCATCCGAACCTTAATGCCGTCATACTGCTCCATCGCCTTTTCCACGTGCTCTGCAACCTCGCCTTCCCCGGTGCAGACAATGGCGCTTACCTTGGCAGCCTGAAAACGATAGATAAAATCCTTGGGGGTCAAAAGGTTGGTGGCGGGGATGGTGATGGCCCCCAACTTGTGCAGCCCCAAAATTGCAAACCAGAACTGATAATGCCGTTTGAGCACCAGCATCACCCGATCTCCCCGGCCAATGCCCTGGGAAGCAAAGAGATTGGCCGCCATAGTGCTGTACCGGCTGATCTCTCCAAAGGTGAAGGTACGCTCTTCCCCTGCCTCGTTGCACCAGACCATCGCCCGGCGTTGCGGCTGCATACGGGCAATCTCATCCACAACATCGTAGGCATAGTTAAAGTTTTCCCCATATACTGCTTCGAACCCGCTGAGAACCCCCTGGGCGTCCAGCGTCTCTTTACAAAATTTCTGATAATACTCTTCTACTCTCATGGTTATCCGTCCTCTCTGGGCATTTTTTCGCGACGCATTATATCATCCATCACCCAAAGTTTTTATATTTTGAAATATACAATCACTGATTTACTTTACCTCTTTTTTATGGCCTTTGTCAATGTATTTTTGCGCTTCCGTGGGATATGTTTGTATTTTTCCCAAAAAGTTATTCCTTTTTTCCGCTTATTGGGTATTATTATTTTAGAACGTCCGGAAAGCCGGAGGTAAGGAGGAATTCTGTTGCTCTCTCACACCAATCAATACCGACAACTGTTACAGGCGCTGCAAGATTCTCCCATCATCGCAGCCGTCAAAAGCGAGGAACAGCTGGAACAATGCCTGCGCTCCGATTGCAGGGTAGTCTTTTTGCTCTTTGGCAACATCTGCAACATTCATACCCTGGTACAGCGGGTCAAAGATGCTGGTAAACTGGCGCTGGTACATATAGAGTTTGTGGACGGACTGGCTTTGCGGGAGATCGCCGTCTCCTTTATCAAAGAGCATACCGCCGCCGACGGCATTCTTTCCACCAAACCTTTATTGGTGCGCGCCGCAAGAGAGCTTGGACTGATTGCGGTACAGCGATTTTTTCTCATCGACTCCATCTCCTTTGAGAACGTGCAAAAACAGATGCAGGCTGGCTCTGCCGAATTTGTGGAAATTCTCCCTGCCGTTCTCCCCAAAATTCTCAAAGGCATCTGTGACAACGCCAATGTGCCGGTGATCGCCAGCGGACTGATCACCGATAAGGAGGATATTTTAACCGCCTTAGACTGCGGCGCCGCCGCCATCTCCTCCACCAATCCCCGCGTCTGGTTTATGTAAATCATTCCACCGAAAAGGAGGATCCTTATTTTGGAAAAGAAATATATCATCGCCCTGGATCAGGGTACCACCAGCTCCCGCGCCATCCTGTTTGATCACAATCAGCGCATTGTGGATCTCTCTCAAAAAGAATTTCGCCAAATCTACCCCAAGTCCGGCTATGTGGAGCAGGACCCTATGGAAATTTATTCCTCCCAATACGGCGTGCTCATGGAAGTGATCGCCAAAAGCGGCATTCACCCCCGGGAAATCGCCGCCATCGGCATCACCAACCAGCGGGAAACCACCATCCTTTGGGACAAAAAGACCGGTCAACCGATTTATAACGCCATCGTCTGGCAGTGCCGGCGCACCTATGAAATCTGCGAACAGCTCAAGGCAGACGGCTGGGAAAATTACATCCGTCAGACCACCGGACTTGTCATCGACGCCTACTTCTCTGCCACCAAAATTGCCTGGATTCTGGATCACGTTCCCGGCGCCAGAGAGCGGGCAGAAAATGGGGAAATTCTTTTTGGCACAGTGGACAGCTGGCTTATCTGGAAACTCACCGACGGCGCAGTCCACGCCACCGATTATACCAATGCCTCCCGAACCATGCTCTTTAACATCAACACCCTGGAATGGGATGAAAAACTGCTGAAACTTCTCAACATTCCTCGTTGTATGCTGCCCAAAGTGAAGAATTCCAGCGATTTTTACGGCACCGTCAACCTCTCCGGCGATGAGGTGCCCATCTGCGGGGTGGCAGGAGATCAGCAGGCCGCTCTGTTTGGCCAAACCTGCTTTGCCGAGGGCAGCGTCAAAAACACCTACGGTACCGGCTGTTTCCTGCTGATGAACACCGGAGATACCCTCTGCCGCAGCAAAAACGGAATGCTTACCACCATCGCCATCGCCCGCGACAACCGGATTTCCTATGCGGTGGAGGGCAGCGTCTTTACCGCCGGAGCGGTCATCCAGTGGCTTCGGGATGAGATGCATCTGATCACCGAATCCGCCGACAGCGAATACTTTGCCCGCAAGGTTCCGGATAACGGCGGTGTATACATGGTGCCTGCCTTTACCGGGCTGGGCGCTCCCCACTGGGATATGTACGCCCGGGGCGCTCTGGTGGGACTGAGCCGGGGCAGCAACAAAAACCACATCATCCGCGCCTGCCTGGAAGCCATCGCCTACCAGTCCCGGGATCTGCTGCGGGCCATCGAATCGGACACCGGCATTCACCCCAGCGAGCTGCGGGTGGATGGCGGCGCCAGCGCCAATAATTTCCTAATGCAGTTCCAGGCGGATATTCTGGATTGCCCGGTGCATCGCCCAAAAATCCGGGAAACCACCGCTTTGGGCGCCGCCTATCTGGCCGGGCTGCATTCCGGCTTCTGGAGCGACGAAAAAGAACTTCGGCAGGGCTGGACGCTGGATCAGGCTTTCCTTCCTGCCATGGATCAAAAACAGCGGGAAACGCTGCTTGCCGGCTGGCAGAAAGCAGTGGAGCGAGCAAAGGATTGGGAAAGATAACATCACCGGCCATCGGTCGGCCATATTGCTCTCCACCCAAACCGCCCAAGCCATCCAAAACAATTCCCAAAGGAATGGAAACGGCAAAAATCTTATCTTTGAAAGCCATTTCGGTTGGCTGTGATTGTGTGAAAAAGTAGACAAACTATTTTCCCTTCCTTTCATTGCGTTTTCGGTTTCCTCATGTTATAATTTAGATAAATATTGCGTTGCCAGAGAGAAAGAGTCGGCACAAACAGAATGGTCTATGGTCCCATAGGCTTTTGTTTGTGTCGGCTTTTTTTGATGGCTTCCCCTACAAACCAACAAAGGAGAGTAACTATGTACGATGCAATCATCATCGGCGCAGGGGTTGTCGGATGTTCCGTGGCGGCATACCTGTCCCGTTATGAAATGAATCTGGCGGTGCTGGAACGGGAAAACGACGTTGCCATGGGTTCCACGCGGGCCAACAGCGCCATCGTTCACGCTGGATATGACCCTCTGCCCGGTACCCTGATGGCCAAATACAATGTCCGCGGTTCGATGCTGTATCCTCAGCTGTGCAAAAAGCTTTCGGTCCCCTATCAGCAGATCGGTTCTCTTGTGCTAGCCTTCTCTCCCCAGGAAGATCAGGTGGTGCGGGATCTATATGACCGGGGCGTCAAAAACGGTGTGCCCGGCTTGCAGATTCTCACAAAAGAACAGGCCCTGGCCAAAGAACCCAATCTCAGCGAGCAAATCACCAGCGCGCTCTATGCGCCCACCGGCGCCATCGTCAGTCCCTGGGAATTCGCCATCGCCATGGCGGAAAACGCCAACCAAAACGGCACAGCCTTCTTCTTTGACCATCCGGTCACCGGCATTGAGAAGATCGAAGGCGGTTACCGCATTACCGCCGGTGGAGATACCTTTGAGAGCCGCATTGTCATCAATGCCGCCGGCACCCACGCCGATCAGGTGAACGACATGGTTGCCCCCCACACCTTCTCCATCCTGCCCAACAAGGGACAATACTATGTGCTGGACAAAAACCAGTCGGATGTAGTCCATTCGGTAATCTTCCAATGCCCCTCCAAGGTGGGAAAAGGCGTTTTGGTTTCCCCCACCGTCCACGGCAACCTGATTGTGGGTCCCGACGCGGTGGACGTCGCCTCCCCCGACGACTGCTCCACCGATCGGGAAGGATTGCAGTTTGTGGTCAATCAGGCGATGCGCTCCACCTCCAAATTCCAGCTGCGGGAAGCCATCCGCAACTTTGCCGGGGTGCGCGCCCACAGCGATCAGGACGATTTCATCATCGGCCCGGTGGAAGGGTTTCCGGGATTCTTTAATCTGGCCGGTATCAAATCTCCCGGCCTGACCAGCGCTCCCGCCATCGGGGAGGATATGATCCGGATTCTAAAGGAAAACGGATTCTCCTTCTCCCCCAAAGATCAGGTGGTGGAGACACGGGACGTGGTGGTGTTCCACAACCTGGATCATCAGCAGCGGGCCGAGATGGTGAAGAAAAACCCGCTCTACGGCCGTGTGATCTGCCGCTGTGAGACCATCACCGAGGGAGAGATCGTTGACGCCCTCCATCGCCCGCTTCCTCCTCACACCATCGACGGCATCAAACGCCGCTGCGGTTGTGGATTGGGCCGTTGCCAAGGTGGTTTCTGCGGCCCCAGAGTTCAGGAAATCATCGCCCGGGAACTGGGGATTCCATATATGGCAGTGGAGAAGGATAAAACCGGAAGTTATATCATTCTAGCGGAAACCAAACAGGGAGGGGTAAAATAAGATGGAACTGACACAAATTTGCGACCTCGCCGTCATCGGAGGCGGCCCTGCCGGTATGGCTGCTGCGCTGGAAGCTTACCAAAGCGGTGTGGAAAAGATTGTAATCATCGAGCGGGATAAGGAGTTGGGCGGCATCCTCAACCAGTGCATCCACAACGGTTTTGGCCTGCATTATTTTAAGGAAGAGCTGACCGGTCCGGAATATGCCCAACGCTTTTCCGACCAGATTCCGGGAACCACCATCCAGGCAATGACCGACACCATGGTGCTGGATATCTCTCCGGACAAGACCATCCATCTGGTCAACACCAAAAACGGTTACCAACAACTGAAAGCCAAGGCCATTGTGCTGGCGATGGGCTGCCGGGAACGCACCCGCGGCGCCATCGGCATCCCCGGTGAACGGCCTTCCGGCGTCTTTACTGCCGGCACGGCTCAGCGGTATCTGAATATGGAAGGATATCTGGTGGGCAAACGAGCAGTCATCCTGGGCTCGGGAGATATCGGACTGATTATGGCCCGCCGTCTGTCGCTGGAAGGAGCCAAAGTGCTGGCCTGTGTAGAGCTGATGCCCTATTCCAACGGGTTAAACCGCAACGTGGTACAGTGCCTCAACGATTTCGAGATTCCTCTCTACCTCTCCCACACCATCACCCGCATCACCGGCACCCCTCGGGTGGAAAGCGTCACCATCTCTAAGGTAGATGAAAAACGAAACCCCATTCCCGGTACCGAAATCACCTTCCAGTGCGACACGGTACTGCTCTCGGTGGGGCTGATCCCGGAAAACGAGCTGTCCAAAACCGCCGGGATTGCGCTGGATCCCCGTACCCGCGGTCCGGTGGTATTTGAGAATATGGAAACCTCTGTGGAGGGTATCTTCGCCTGCGGAAACACCGTCCATGTCCACGATCTGGTGGACTTTGTCACCGCTGAAAGCCAGCGGGCTGGACGCTACACCGCCGCATACATCCAAGGCCAATCCCCTTCCCCCAATGCTTTCCTGCCGGTAACTGCTGGCAGCATGGTCAACTATACCGTTCCCCAGAAGATTCATCTGCCCGCCAGTGCTCCGGTGGAGATATTCTTCCGGGTAGCCATGCCGATGAAGGATAAAAAGATTGTTGTCACCGCGTCGGGGACCGGTGAAAAGCTCATGGAATTTAAGCGCCTGCATCTGGCTCCGGGAGAGATGGAACATATCACCATCCCTACATCGGCTCTGGAGAAGGTACCCGACGGAATAGAAATTGCCATTGTATGACAGGAGGTGAGCCAGATGAAAGAACTGATCTGTATTGTATGTCCCCGGGGCTGTCATCTGTCGGTGGACGACACAGCACCGGAAATTACCGTTACCGGAAACGCTTGCCCCCGCGGCGCAGCCTATGGAAAGAAGGAGGTAACAGCCCCCGCTCGGGTGGTCACCTCCACGGTGCGTATTAGCGGCGCGGCCCATCGCCGTCTGCCGGTCAAAACCCGGGGAGAGATCCCCAAAGGGATGATGGCAGAAGCGGTGAAGCTGCTGGATGAGGTGACAGTGGAAGCACCGGTGAAGGTGGGCGATGTGATTCTGCCTAACATTCTGGGAACCGGTATCGACTTTGTCGCTTCCCGCACGATGGATAAAACCTAAAAGGGATTTCCTTTTTTCCGCCAAAAGGCGTCTGTTCCAGAAATGGAGCAGACGCCTTTTATAAAGCTGCGGCAAAATTGTGAAAACAGCGAACGATAAAATATTTCTCTCATATCCTCCCAGGAAACAGAAAGTTTTCCCCACGATCTCAAAAATATGCGGCAACAAAAACCCGAACTCTCCGTATTGTCCGAGGGTTCGGGTTTTTTCGTGGGTTTTTCTCGGTCTCATCTCCCTTACGGGAAACGCCGCCCAAAGGCAGACAAACCGATTATTTCAGATACCGGTCAAACCATCCCAACATCTCATTGAGGCGGCCAATGCGGTTCCAAGGTTTGCCGCTGCGGGAAAGTTCATGGCTCTCCCCCCGGAACAGACACAACTTGGAGGGCACTCCCAACGTTTTCAGGGCGTTAAACATGGAGATCCCCTCACCCATCCAGCAGCGGAAATCGTGATCCGAATGGATAAAGAGGGTGGGTGTTTTGGCGTTGGGGGCATATTTTAGCGGAGATTGCTCCCAGGTCTTGGTATAATCTGAGAAAGCGGTATGCTGAATATGCCGGGGCATAAAGCCATACCCGATGTCGGAGGTAAACTCATACAGCAACCAGTTGGAGATGGAACGCTGGGACACCGCCGCCTTGAACCGCTGGGTATGACCGATGATCCAGTTGGTCATATAACCGCCATAACTTCCCCCGGTCACCCCAAAACGTTCCGGATCGGCATCGGGATACCGTCTTAACATCTCATCGGCAAAATCCATCAGATTGTCATAGTCGATGGTACCGTATTTTCCGTACACATCGGCAAAGGCGTCTCCCCGTCCTTCAGACCCTCTGGGATTGCAGAAAAACACAAAATAGCCGGCATTGGCCCACTGCTGCATCTCATGGCAGAAGATATCTCCATAGGTGCCCCGGGGACCGCCATGGATGTTGAGAATCGCCGGATATTTTTTGCCGGGGAGATAATCCCGGGGTTTGATGGCCCATCCATGGATGGTATATCCGTCAGAGGCGGTGAAGGTGTTGGGCTCCACTGGCAATATGGAGTATTCCTCCTTGACCCGGTCGTTAAAATGGGTCAGCAGTACACCGTCCTCATATAGCTCAACGAGACGACCGTCAAAAAAGCCGCCGTAGACCATCCGCTCTTTCGTCACATCAAAAAAGTCGGCGGAACCTTTGGGGGTAAGGTGGGTTTTGATAGAGCCGTCCGGATACAAACAGCAAAGGCAGGCGTCATTTTTCAGAATTGAGAGGAAATAAAACCGATCTCCCATCAGCTTGGCACCCTGTCCACCGCCGCCTCTGGCATCCGACACCAATCCCCCGTGACCGACACAACTATCCCAGTCAGCCAATAACCTCAAATCGCTGCCATCCCGTTTCACGGTATAGAAATCCGGCGTATCGTTGAGGGTTCCTCCGATGGCCGCTACCACCAGAACCCGATCCCCCCAGGGATATACCGCTGAGACATTGGCCGTATCCTGGGCAATGAGGGTGGTCGTTGTGCCGTCCTTCAAATGATAACAGAACGCACCGGCACGAAACGGCTTGATATCGGTAAAATCGGAACCGGTAAAATAAATCTCCTCCCCAAACACCTTGGCAGAAACGGTTTCAAAATGGGTGCCGGTGATCCGGTGGCAGCTGCCAACCTTCTCATCATACAGATAAAGAGCATTGCGGTTGCCGTTCCATACGCCTCGTCCCTGGGACCAGAAAGGCAGCTCGTCAAAGGTATAGTACCCCACCTTTTTTCGCTGCTCCATCACCTCTTCACGCTGCTTGTCCTCCAGCATCGTCCAGTCCGGATCCTCCTTATTCACCACCGCGGTCAACAGATACCGGCGCTGGGAAAGGGACTGGATTCCAATTACCTTGAGGGGAACCGAGAAGGCAAAACGCGCTTCCCCGCCGCGGGGACTGAGCCGGTAAAAGGCGGTAAAAGGTATCCCCTCTTTCTGCATCCGCTGCTCTTTGCCAGACCGGGCAGCGGCAAAGAGCAGATCCCCCTCTTCGCTCCAGAGAAAGGAGGAGACATCATGGCTGGCGGTCATCTGCCGCACCTTTTTCCCCTCCAACAGGTACAAGTCGTTGTCATAACCGTTTTTCTCCTCGTTGGCTTGCTGTACCACAAAAGCCCCCAATGAGCCGTCGGGAGAAAAAAGGAAGCTGTGGGCATTGCGAAACTGATACAAAGTCTCAGCGGTGATGGGTTTCATAGATATCCTCCTTTGTCTGCAAAAAGCCGGCCGCTTCTTTTCCACGGCAACCAAAAAATGACCGCCATCAAGGTATGCCGGCTTTCTTTTTTCAAGCATTGCCAAAAGCATTATACCACCCCATCCACCCAAAGGCAACAAAAGCCGGCAACGCGTCGGGCCCTCCCCTTGACAGGGATTGAACCTTGGGGTATCATATATTTAACAATTTGGTTAAATGTTAAATGAGGTGACGATGTGGCACTGCAACAGACACTGCGGGCACTTTCAGACCCTATCCGGCGGCAGATTTTGGAACTGCTTCAACAGGGCAGTATGTCCGCCGGTGAAATCACCGCCCACTTTCCGGTAACGGCTGCTTCCATCTCCCGGCATCTCTCGGTGCTGAAGGAGGCTGGACTGATACGGGACAGCCGTCAAGGAAAGTTTATCTATTATACCCTCAACACTTCGGTATTGGAGGATGTCCTTCGCTGGATTTCCGCCCTGAAAGGAGACGACCAACCATGATCGGTCAACATCGATGGAAACTGCTGCTCTCTTCCCTGGTAATCCTGCTGCCCATCCCGGTGGGGCTTTTTCTCTGGCACTGCTACCCGGATGCTTTCTCCAATCACTGGGGAGCCGCTTCCGGTCAGCAAGAAATATGGGGGGTAGCACTGCGCCTGGCGGTACTGCCGGTGATCCTTCTGATCGGGCACTGGATCTGCCTGGCGTTTACCCTGGCCGACCCCAAAAACAAAGGACAGAATCCCAAAGCGATGGGGATGATTTTTTGGCTGGTGCCGGTGATTTCGCTGCTGATCTGCGGCGTCTCCTGGAGTGCTGCCCTCGGCAGAGCGATCGAGAGCACTATGATTACTCCAGCGCTGCTGGGCGCGCTGTTTGCCTGCATCGGCAACTATCTTCCCAAGCTGCGCCAGAATAACACCTTTGGCATCAAGGTGAGCTGGGCGCTGCAGGATGAGGAAAACTGGAACAGGACCCACCGGTTGGCAGGAAAAATTTGGGTGATCGGCGGGCTTGTCATGCTCTTCTCCATCTTTCTCCCAATGCCTGCGCCTTTTGTTATCATGCCGGTGGTACCGGCCGCTTTGGCCCTGGGGCCAATGCTATATTCCTATTGGTTCTACCGGCAGCAACGAAAGACCGGTAGGATATCGTCCCAAAAAGCAAAGCATAAATGGCATAAGGGTTCTATGATTTCACTGGCCGCTGCGGTGGTCATCACTTTGGGCGTCGCGGTCCTGCTCTTTACCGGGGAGATTCAGATTGTGTATGGGGAAAACAGTTTTTCGGTGCATGCCAGCTACTGGAGCGATCTGACGGTGGAATATGCTGCCATCGACCATTTGGAATATCAGGAAAACTGTCCAGCCGGATACCGCACCAACGGGTTTGGTTCCCTGAAACTATCCATGGGGGCTTTTGAAAACGAAGCGTTTGGCGGATATACCCGGTACAGCTACAATCGCTGTTCCGCCGGGGTGGTGCTGGAGGTGGATGGAAAAACCCTTGTGCTCAACGGACAAAATGCCGAGAGCACCTATGCCATCTATGAACAATTACAGCAACGCATAAATTGAGCTAAATTCTAAAAAACAAAAATCACCGTTTCCTATCATATCGACCTTTCCGCCGAAGATAGAACGGTGATTTTGATTTATTGAGACTGGATTAACCGATGGAAAAAGCTTCCGCATAGGGCACATAGCCGCCTTTTTGTGCCATTGCCTGAGAGGCCGCATTTTGCTGTGCGGCACTGTAAAGCGCAACATGCCCCTGCTGCATAACAGCGCTGGTCCAGCAATCTAAAGCTGCTAGACCGAAACCTCGACGCTGATAATCTTTCATCGTTTCTATACCCGCTTCGTGGGCTTTTCCTTTGCGCACACTGCGGCAAATTGCGACGATCTTTCCATCACAGAAACAGCCAACATAGGGCTGGGCGGTGACAATCTCCTCCTTCCCTTCTCTAAAACTTTGCTGTAACAGGGATTCATCCTTGACAGTCAGTATCCGGCAATGATGCTTTTTCTCCAACGGTGATAAGGAAGACGCAGCAAAGCAAATTTCTTGAGAACCTATTTGTATTCCCAAATGCTTTTGATACTGTGCAAAATCCCATATCCCACCAGCCAGTAGCCGCTGCGTTTCCCGGATAAATTCCGACGTTGCCCTCTGACCAAAACGATACGAAACTTCTCCCGTCACCGTTCTACCTGTGATCAGAAGAGGGGCTGGCGCGCTACAACCCCATGGTTCGTTTACCGTTACCATCCGCTCCCCTTCATAGGTGAAAAGACAATCCAGATGCATCTCCAGCAATTCTTTTTCTGAATATTTTGTCATGTAAAATCTCCTTTTACCATCCTGCCCACACTGTTGGAAAACTTTCAATTCATTTGATGTTGGGATAACGATATCATATCCTTCTCCGTAGGTCAATATAGACGCCAATATCACTGTGGAGAATGGCAGCGTACGGAAAACCCGTATCGCAAAACATCCAAAAGAACCAAACAAAATCCCAAAGAAAACCACTCGTATCCAAAAGCAGAATCCTGTATAATTGATGTAATACTGTTTGCAGTGCAAACGCCCCCGCATCTGCCAACAGTCATAACCAATACATTGGAGGTTACACCATGAACAAACTGGATTGGAAATCCTTTCAAACGCCCCCCAAGAAACCTTTCCCATGGTTCGCTGGTGGTGGACCGGTTTGGACGTCAACAAGGAAGAACTTTGCCGGGAACTGGATGATATGGCTGAGATGGGCTTTGCCGGTGGCGAAATCCAGGCTTTTACCAGAAACGATATGCTGTTTAACCCGGATGATCAACAGGTAGCCAACCGCGTCCATGGTTATGGCACTCGCCGTTACTTTGAACTTGTCCGTGATCTCATGGCAGAAGCCAAAAAACGTGGCCTGCTGCTGGATATTACCGCTGGCTCCGGATGGCCCATGGGAGACACCAACATTACCCCTGAAACCGGTATGCAGACTTTCATAGTCGGTTCCACTGTGGTAGAAGGCGGCGGATATCAGGAGGTATCGCTGCCCGATCCTGCTAAGGCAGTAGATGATCTGTTGGGAGTGGACCGTACCTCCTTCCACAACATCAACGGCGTCATCATCCAGGTGATGGACTATCCCCGGATGAAACGCAATATGAAGCTGATGCGGGTCACCATCGCCAAACCCATTGGCGAACCGGGACATTTTGCCCGGCGCAACATCACCACCACCCTGCTGGACCCCGATACCGCTCAGGATGTGACCGGTTATGTTGCGGATGGCAAACTTTGTTACACCTTCCCGGAGGGTACCTGGCAGGTATTTGCCGCCTATACCGCCCCCAGTTACCAGCACGTCAAGAGCGACTCCAAACAGTTCCAGGGACGGGAAAGCTATGTGGTCAACCATTTCGCCGACGCGCTGGTGGAACAGTATCTGGATCGCCATATTGGACAGGGTTTACAGCAAGGTTGGGATGCATTTATCGGCGAAGGAAATCCCATGCGTGCCTTCTTCGCCGATAGTTTTGAGCTGGTAGGGCCCTATTTCTGGACCGATAATTTCCTGGCAGAATTCCGTCACCGCCGTGGATATGATCTATCCCCCTACCTGCCGCTGCTGATGACCTGCGAGAGCGATGGCCACGGTGAAAACGGCAACGCCATGGCAAAGATGGACGGAGCCAGTTTGGTCTGCTTTGACTTCGGCGACGGAGTGGGCGAGCGGATTCGCTACGATTATGAGAAGACCCTGGCAGAGATCTTCATCGAATATTTCATCGAGGAGATGGAGCAGTGGGGCCACAAACATGGCGTGAAAAGCCGGGTTCAGTGCTATGGCCATGTGATGGACAATATGCGCGCGTTCGGCCGCTCGGACATTCCTGAAACCGAACAGCTGGCCTCCAACGGTCTCATCGATTTTATGAAGATGGCTTCCTCCAGCGCCATCCTCTACGAAAAGCCCCTTGTAACCTGTGAATCGCTGGTTTGGCCGCAGCGGGATTATATGGAAACGCCGCTGAAAATGAAAACCGCCAGCGACCGTCTCACCATCTCCGGCGTCGGACAGATGATCTATCACGGAATGCCCTATCTCAATGAGCGGTATCCTTGGCCCGGGTTCTTCCCCTGGCACAATGCCCACGGTACCTTTGTCTCCCGCAACAATACCATCTGGCCTTGGATGAAACAGATCAACACCGCCATCGCCCGCAACCAGCTGATGGTACAGCAGGGCACACCGGTGATGGATGTCGCCCTCTATTTCCAGAACTTTAACTATGATTTCGGGCACCACGACGACTTTATGGAAGAGCTTTCCGCCGGTGTGCTGGAAGGAATCGACCGTCCCGACGAGCTGCCTCCTCGCCCGCCCAGACGCGCCGCCACCAAGTGGATGGCAGTGGGTGCCAAGATGCTGCAGGTGGCCAATACCCTGATGGAACAGGGATACGACTACTGCCACATCAATGAGGAGTGCCTGGAAAAAGCGGTACTGGAAAACGGTGTGCTGCATCTGGGCGGTGGATACTTCCGTGCTCTGGTGGTTCCCGCCTGCAACTGGATGGAGCTGGGTGCTGCCCAAAAAATCGCACAGCTTCAGAAAGCTGGGTTCCCGGTAATCTTTGTGGAACAGGTGCCGCAGACTGTACCTGGATTCCTCCATTATCAGCAGCTGACCCAGCAGCTGCAAACACTGCTGGGGGCGAACACCCCCATCGCTCTGGAGCAGCTGGCACAAACGCTGGAAACCAAAGGAATTGCCCGAGGTATTACCTTCACCGCCTCCGACTCCACTGCCGCTGCTGGTATGCAGCAGGTTCACCGCGCTTTCTCCAACGCAGAGGTCTATTTTGTTCGTTCCCGTCTGCCGGAAAAACGGATGGTTACCCTCACCTTCCCCTTTGAAAATCCCAACATCCGCATCCTCAACGCCTGGGACGGCACCGTAACCACCACACCGGTACAGGTGGAAAACGGTAAGACCAGCGTCACCCTTCCTTTTGTTTCCTATGGCTCTCAGCTCATCGCTTTCGGCGATCCTTCCGTACTGCCCAAGGCGGATAACGGAGAGTGGCTGCGCACGATGGAACGTTCCATCTGCGGAAAGGCAGTGCTGGATCTGAGCCGTGACTGGCAGCTCAGCGCTGTCAGCGCCATCGAGCAGGAAAACGGCCGTACCATCACCAAAGCCATCGACGCCGGCGACTGGGCCGATGACCCGCAGCTGATGCATTTCTCCGGAACCGGTACCTATACAAAGAACTTCCGTCTGGATACCGCGCCCGATCCCGAAACCATTCTGGATTTGGGGCTGGTGGGAGACATCGCCGCTGTCACCGTCAACGGTGTGAAGCTGCCAGACCTGCTGACCTTGCCCTATGCGGTGAAGGTTAGTTCTCTGCTCCATGCCGGAGAAAACACCGTCACCGTGACCGTCACCACCACCCTGCGCAACGGCATGATTGGCGCCGACCGTTTTGGCGGTAAGCAGCGTCAAAAATCCATGGCTGGTATGGTCGGTCCTGTTGTTCTGAAAGTTTAACTCCACAGCCAAGCATCTCCCAATTTATCCTGCAATACACTTTGAAGGAGCCGGTATCGTGCGATACCGGCTCCTTTTTGTGCTCTTAAAACAAAAATCCCACACAATACCTGGGAACGTTGCTTCCTTGGATATTGCATGGGATTTCATCTATTTATTTACGGATACAGGCAACGGGAAAACGCTTACTCCAGTAAATGCAGCTGATCTGCATACTGACTATCAGCCGCATGACCGATCGGAGCCTCTTTGGCAAAACCTTTCACCGAGGCAGTGGCCCTCACAATGGGCAGAAGGGTACCCGCGCCGGCAACACATCCTCCGGGACAAGCCATACCTTCCAGCAGATAGCCGTTACGCTTTCCGGCTTTGGCCAGGGTGAGCATCTTGCGGCAATCCCGCAGGCCAGCAGCCGCTTCGGTAAGCACCTCCCGATCCGGGTATTTTTGTTTGATACAGTCTACCACCGCAGCAGCGACACCGCCGCCTACTGCAAAGTTACGGCCCACGGTAGAAGCGTCTTGCAGGGGATCCTCCACCTCCAACTGATCGAACTCAATCCCCTTGGCAACAAACATACCCATCAGTTCCTCAAAGGTGATAACAAAGTCCACATCACTGCGCACCGAACGGCGGGAAGCCTCCAGCTTTTTGGCGGCGCAGGGCCCAATAAAGACAATTTTGGCGTCGGGGTTATCCTTTTTGATCCAACGGGCGGTCAATACCATGGGGGTCATCGCCATGGAAATACAGTGGGCATATTCCGGGAACAGCTTTTTCGCCATCACCGACCAGGCGGGACAACAGGAAGTTCCCATGAAAGGCTGCTCATCGGGAACTTTTTTGACAAAGTCCTCGGCTTCCTCAATGGTACATAAATCCGCACCAACAGCGGTCTCATACACCTTGGAAAAGCCCAGTTTGCGCAGGGCTTCCTTCATCTTCTCCGGGGTAGCGCTGGGACCAAACTGCCCCACAAACGCAGGAGCAATCTCCGCAATCACTTCCTGACCGGATTTGATGGCATGAATCAGCTGGAAAATTTGGGATTTATCGGCAATGGCGCCAAAGGGACAGCTTACCAGACACTGACCACAGGAGACGCATTTGTCATAATCAATTTTGGCACGTCCCAGATTATCGGAGCTGATGGCATCCATTCCGCAAGCGGCAGCGCAGGGACGTTTCCGTTTGACAATGGCGGAATATGGACAGACGTCGGCACATCTACCGCATTTGAGACATTTATCCTTGTCAATCACCGAACGGCCATTGACAATGCTGGTAGCCTTTACCGGACATACGGCGGTACAGGGATGGGCCAAACATCCCTGACAGTTGTTGGTCACAAACACTGAAGTCTCAGGACAGGCATTACAGGCAAAGGTAATCACGTTAATCAGCGGCGGTTCATAGTATTTTTCCGCTACCGCGCTTTCATTGATTCCCTCAGAAAGAGGAGCGTGTTCATCAATGCGGCGCAGCGAAAGGCCCATTGCCAAACGCAAACGCTCTCCAACAATGGCTCTCTCCTTAAAAATACTGTCCCGATAGGTAGGAATTTCACCCGGAATAATCTTGTAGGGAATATGTTCAATGCGGGAAGCATAGTCTCCTCCCTCATACGCAAGACGAGCCACCTCGGTGAAGACCTGTCTTCTGATTTTTGTTACAGGGGTATAGATACCTCTCATCCGTTTTCTAACCTCCACGCGGACATTCCGCAGAATCTATTCAGTACCAAACATTATGGTGCTTTTGCCAAATTGCATCATCGGTTATTTATTGGCAATTTCAGAGATACGCGCCATAACTGTGGCAGAATTGGCCTTTTCCATACGCTCCCCATTGATTTTTACAACAGGAGATGCACCGGAAACCTTAGGTGCACACACGGAACTGGAGGTGGTGACATCGATATCCAGATCCTGATACAGATCGGTTTCCAGAGACTTGAGACCCTCGATTGCATCGATAATCTCCATGGAACCCATCATCACGCATTCAGTACAGACACACACTTCCAAACTAATCTTCTTCACTTAAAAAATCCCCCTTCAAACACATTCGGAACTCCGAATGGTACAATCTGTATGATATGGGCCACGCTCAAACCAAAACACACAATTTGGTTCTTTCAGTATAAATGACCCTAAAATATTAGTCAATATGTTCCATAAAATTTTATCCTGTGACGGCAGATAACGCATGAAGAATCCGGGGCAAGCATATGGATGGAATATCAAAACAAAAGGCAGGTGTCAGCTTTGCGTGTCATTGGATTCGGAAAAGGAAAAAAACGTTGGATCACAGCGATTGCCACAGCGATGGTTCTGGTCGTCGGTATTGTAGCTTTAACAGGAGAAGAGAGCGTCGCCACTCGTGCCAATGCGGGGCGTACCCCCATTTATAGTGTGGAACCGCAGGATTCTCAAAGCAAACCCATTGCCCTGACCTTTAACTGCGCCTGGGACAACAGCGATGTATCCTCCGTTCTGGACATCTTAAAGGAGCATAACATCACTGCTACCTTCTTTCTGGTCGGACAGTGGGCAGAAAAATATCCCGATTCGGTAAAGGCAATCGCCCAAGCAGGACACGAAATCGGCAACCATTCCTACAGTCATGCCGATTTTGCCACTCTGGATGAAAAACAATTGGTCGAAGAGATTTCCAAATGCTCCAGCGTCATTGAACAACTCACTGGAAGAGTTCCTGAGCTCATGCGGGTCCCCTCAGGTTCTTACTCCGACACTTCCATTGCGGTAATTGAACGCATGGGGATGATTCCCATTCAGTGGGATACCGATTCTCTGGACTGGAAAGAGGTATCTGCCCGTAAAATCGTCAAAAACATCACCAAAAATGCACAGCCAGGCTCCATTGCACTGCTGCACTGCGGCGCCAAAAACACGGCTGCTGCTCTGCCGGATCTGATTGAGCAGCTCCAAAAGGACGGATATACCTTTACCACCGTGGGAGAACTGATTTATCGGGAACACTATACGCTGGATCACACCGGCAGACAACATACCCAGGGCCTAAGCTCCGACTCATCCACCAGCAGTATCTCCCTCAACAGCACACCGGTAACAACGAGCGACTCCTCCTCTGCACAGAGCAGCAGTCAAAGCAGTTCCAGCGCGCCGGTTATGGCGGACGCCGAGGAAATCGTGGTAAGCGAAGAAATTTTTCCTTGATGTTTGCGTTTCTTCTTCCATCAATCAAAAAGGCGTATGAAAACCTTCACGGTTTTCATACGCCTTCTCCTTTGGCTTTTATTGCTGGGGTTGCTGCTGGGGTTCAGACTGTACCGCAGCCGCCTGAGCCTGAGCCGGATCCTTTTCCAACAGATAATTTTCAGCGTTGCGGATGGTTTCTTCCATCCCATTCATATCTCCCTGGAAACTCTCCATGGCATGGGCAATGGCAATCTGCATCTTTCCAATTTTATCCCGGAACTGATCCAGATGTTTGAGCAGCTGCTGCACCGAAGCTTCGCTGGCCTGACGTTTTTCCTCTGCCTGCGCCGTTGCGTTGGCGACAATGGAATCCGCTGTGCGCTGTGCTTCCAACACAATTACGCCAACGCTATCCACGATTTGATCGTATTTGGTTCCCTTTTCCGTGAGCTCCGACTGCTGATGGATAAGCATACTGCTCTCCTCCGTCAGCTTACGGATGGATTCCTCTTTCTGAGAAACCTGGTTTTTCAAACGCATAATCTCATTGTTGAGATCGGTCACCTTTTCCCGCAAATCTTGGTTTTCCTGTTCTCTTCTCGTCAAAGCCTCCGCGGTACTATGATTCCCGCTGATTTCCTGAATCTGCTGCTCCAACTGCCTGCATCTTTGACGCAGCCGATCATTCTGTTCATTGAGCTGTTTATTCTGCTGCTCCAACTGCGTGTTCTGGGAATTCATTTCATCCCGATCGTTTACCAGCTGCTCAATCTGCTGTTGATTCTTTTTGCCACTGGTATAGTATCCGGCAGAAAGCTGGTCTATGTAGTTGAGAACTTCCTGCTTATCAAAACCCAGTAAAGCGGTTTTAAAGATAACCTGTGCATTGTCCTCCATAGCTACACCTCCATAACATCTGTAACAGTCTGTGGCACCATCATGAAACACGATAGCTACAAAATTTAAGATTATTATACAACAAAATGATCCATACCACAACAGGTTCCTGCAAATAAATAATTTCCAGCCCCAACCTTCTTTCTCTCAGAATATGCAATGCCCCGCCACATTAAGAACCGCTATCTCCTTCACCGCCTTTTTCTCCCACAAATTCTTTTGCTCCCGATTGACCGCCGCATCAAATACTGATATACTTTTATCATATATTCCATCATTAGGTATTTCTCAAACTAGGAGGATTTTATCGATGACCGAATGTTACCAGCTGTTGTTCGATACCGCCATACTGGCCGGTGAAATTACACTGGAAAGCGGCGCGGAAATCTTCCGAGTGGAGGACACTACCCGCCGTATCCTTCGGCTTACTGGATTGCAGACGGTGGAGGTGTTCGCAACCACCACCGGGCTTTTCGTGACATTGGCAGATCCCTCCATCTCTCCCATCACCCAGGTGCGCCGCATCAATTCCCGGGCCACCAATCTAAACCGCATCGCACTGGTCAATGAGGTTTCCCGGGAACTCTGTGATAAAAAAATTACCCCTCAGGACGCCATTGCCCGGCTACAGGAAATCCGCCGTACCCCTTCCTATCCCCTATGGATAGTCAGCTTGGGGCTGCTTCTTTCCACGATGGGCTTTGCGGTGCTCTTTGGCGGGGGGATTGCGGAGGTTGCCGCTTCGGGTATCTGCTGCTGCGCAATGCGTGGAGCTGAGCTTCTGATCTGCCGTCGGATTTCCAGTAGCTTTGTCGGCAACGCCATTCAAAGCCTAGCCATTGCATTTTTTGCAAATCTGCTTTACGCTTTCTATCCCACACTGCTGGTGGATACCGTCATCATCAGCAGCATTATGCCGCTGGTTCCAGGCGTTCCCATCACCAATGCCATCCGGGATACCTTACAGGGGGATTATACCGCTGGACTGGCTCGCAGCGCCGAGGCTTTTGTCTGCGCCCTAGCTATCGCTGTTGGTTCTTTGGCCGGGACCTGCCTTTGTAGGATGGCAGTCGGTTGGATTTGACCAATAAGAGGGGGATAGCATAATGCTTACGGAACTATTTCTGTTTTTTGTCAAACTGATGGGAGCCTTTTTTGCAGGAGCCGCTCTCAGCGTGGCCTTTCAAATTCCCAAAAAATATTTTGTCAGCGCGGGCGTTACCGCCGCCATTGGATGGGGGGCCTACCTGATCACCACCGCCCTTAAATGGGACATGATCTGGTCCTGTTATACCGCCACTCTCTGCATCGCCTTTACCGCCCAGGTATTAGCTCGATATAAACGGGTTCCCGCAACCATGTTTTTAATTCCCGGTATTATCCCCATCGTTCCAGGAGGCGGAATGTACCGCATCATTTGGAGTATGCTGTACGAAACCTCTGCACAGGCCGCGGAACATTTTTATGAGACCTTGTTGATGGCTGGAGCTATCGCTATGGGTATTTTTACGGTGGATACCTTCTTTCGCATCTCCCATCGAAGCGGAAAATAAATTTTTATTTTTTCCGTTTGGGAATTGACTTTTGGTTTTAAATATGCTATCATCTTACCCAACAAAGGCTTTGACGGGAACAAAAAGGAACACTTTGACTTGCAGAGAGCCGTTGAATGGTGAAAAACGGTAGCAGAGATTCCCATAACTCCTCCCCGAGCTGCTTTTCCCAACATTTGAAAAGATCAGTAGGAAAAGCCGTTTTTCCTCCGTTAACGGGAAACCGCGTTGTTTGACGTGGATAGAGTGGGCCCTAAAACGGCCAACCAAGAGTGGTACCGCGGATGCTTAAATGCCTCCGTCTCTTACAATAAGAGACGGAGGTTTTTTGTTTTCCGCTTGTATTTTTACCTTTTCTTCGCCAACACACACCGATCTGAAAGTAAAAGTAAGGAGAATGAGACATGGGCATGACAATGACGCAAAAAATCCTCGCCAAAAAAGCAGGACTTGATAAGGTGGTTCCAGGCCAGCTGATCAACGCAAAAGTAGACATGGTTTTGGGCAACGATATCACCACCCCTGTCGCCATCAAGGAATACAACAAAGCGGGTTTTGGAGAGGTATTTGATAAAAACAAGATCTCCATCGTGCTGGATCATTTTACCCCTAACAAGGATATCAAAGCGGCAGAACAATGTTTGGTCAGCCGTCAGTTCGCCTGGGACAAAGGGATCACCAACTTTTTTGATGTTGGTGAAATGGGAATCGAACACGCTTTGCTCCCGGAAAAAGGATTGGTCGCTCCCGGAGAACTCTGCGTCGGCGCCGATTCCCATACCTGTACCTACGGCGCATTGGGCGCCTTCTCCACCGGGTTTGGTTCCACCGATATGGCTGCGGTAATGGCCACCGGTGAATGTTGGTTTAAGGTACCCTCTGCCATCCGCTTTAACCTAATTGGAAAACCTGCTCCCTATGTCAGTGGCAAAGATATCATCCTCCATATCATCGGCCTGATCGGAGTGGACGGCGCACTCTACAAATCGATGGAGTTTGTGGGAGACGGTATCCAATATCTTTCGATGGACGATCGGTTCTCGATGGCAAATATGGCCATTGAGGCCGGCGGAAAAAACGGCATCTTCCCGGTGGACGAAAAAACGCTGGAATATGTGAAAGGCCGAGTGGATCGCCCCTTTGAAATTTTTACCGCCGACGAGGACGCCGTATACGACGCAGTATATGACATTGATCTGAGCCAGCTGGAACCCACCGTAGCTTTTCCCCATCTGCCGGAAAATACCAAAACCATCACCGAGGCGGAGGCTTGTGACATCTCCATCCAGCAGGTCATCATCGGTTCCTGCACCAACGGGCGGCTGGAGGACCTGCGCATCGCCGCCGAAATTCTCAAAGGCAAGCACGTGGCAAAAACCTGCCGCACCATCATCATCCCCGCCACCCAGCAGATTTATCTGGACGCCTTGAAGGCCGGTTATCTCACCACCTTTATCGAGGCTGGATGCAGCGTTTCTACTCCCACCTGCGGTCCCTGCCTGGGCGGATATATGGGAATTCTGGCTGCGGGAGAACGGTGCGTCGCTACCACCAACCGCAACTTTGTAGGACGTATGGGGCATACCAAGTCGGAGGTATATCTGGCCTCCCCCGCCGTAGCGGCCGCCTGCGCCATCACCGGAAAAATCACCTCCCCCGCCCATGTATAATCGCGGTTAAAAGACCGACATAAGGCTGACAGGAATAGAATGGAGTCCTGCAAATAAAA
>DBQB01000018.1:55288-58279 GCA_002305685.1 Ruminococcaceae bacterium UBA1405 | reverse complement strand
ATGTTTGACAAACCTACATTTTTGAAATTTTTCACATCAACATATCGCCTAAGCTTTTGAGACAGCGGATGTCCCAAAAGCTTAGGTACAGCATATCAGTCAAAAGGGACCGCATCCGTTTTCATCGCAGTGCATCTCTACATTCGAGCCGCATCCGTTTTCGTCACAGTGCATCTCTGCGCTCGGTCCACATCCGTTTTCGTCGCAGTGCATCTGCACATCGGAGCCGCATCCATTTTCGTCGCACACCATCCCGTCAACCGCCTGCTGGGACTGGGATGTCTCTGCCAGCAAAATTGCCGCTTCCAAAGCCTGGGGATCCATAACACCGGAAAGTTTCTGCCCTTTGATAAAATAGGACGGAATACCAGTCACGCCCAATGTTTCCTTACAGTATGCTTTTTCCTCCAACAACAACTGAGAATATTTCCCCTCAGCAATGACCTGACGGAACGGCTCTACCGAGATTTCCAGGCGCTGCATAATCTCTTCCACCACATCTTGTTCTCCGATATCCCTCTCATCGATATAAAAAGCGTTAAAGATCGCCCAGTTATAGTCTCCCACCTTCTGAGGACAGCTGTCCATCACATAATGAAACCCTTGCAGGGGGACGGTGGTATAAGGATGGGGAGAAATCCAGGGCAGCTTCATCTCCACGCCCAGTTTTTGTGCGGTGGGAAGCAGCACCTCGTCAAACCGTTTGAGCCGCATTTCATCGTGCATTGGGTCTACCTTTGGAGTCGGTTCCCGGCGCAGCTCATAGGGAATGTAGCGGATGGTAACATCCTTCCCAGCAATCGCCTTCTTGAGTGCATTGCCAGCCAGATAACAGAAAGGACATACATAGTCAAAACATACGGTGATTTCCACTGACATAATTTTTCCTCCTGCAAAATATTTGAAATATCTCAGCGGATGTCCTGGACAACCGCCGCATCACAGTTCCTGCCGATGGGTTTGAGAGGCGAACCTTTCCACCTGCTCCAACACCTGCTGGATGGAGCATCCCAACCCTCTGGCAATGCGCGCCAAATCCTCATACTCATACTTATGCCGGGAGATGCCACAGCCATAGGCGTCTTTGCGGCGTACCGTCCCCCATGGCGTCTCGATCGCTGTGATCTGCCGGTGCAATAGAAACCGGCGGCACAATGTTTCCCGTATTCCCAACGTCGTAGTATAACGAAAAAGGATCGCTACCATCTCCCCTTTCTGCTGCGGACGGCAAATTACCCGGAGCATCACACCAGGGCGGGATTTCTTCATCCCAATGGGGATGGTGTAGGCGTCCAGCGCGCCGCCTTCCAGCAGCCGCTCCAAGGCAAATCCAAGCTGTTCCGGCGTCATATCGTCCAGATTGCAGCTGAGCTCACAGACTTCGTCCTGCTCTATATCCTCAAGATGGGTTGACATCCAGCATCCCTCCTAATAACTGGTTTCGCTCAGTGTTGCGGACCTTTTTTGGATGGACGGGCATCCCTTGCAGATCCCACTACCCCACGGCCCTTGCCCATATGATCCCCGGAATGGGTGCGGCCCTCAGAAGGACGCCAGCGCTCTCCGGCGGCAAAATCAGATGGCGTGCGGTGAGGATTTGTCTTTTTGGCCGTAGACAGAGCAACACCGCCTTTATAATACATAAACAGCTGACAGCGGATCATACCGTTATACAGTTTCCGTCGTTTGTCTGCCCCCAGACCAAACAGCCGTTCAAAAGATTCATGAGGGCTGATGATATAGTAATTGAGGAAACGGCGCTGTTCAAACACCTGCCCCATCACCTGATACAGCTTTTCCGCCTGCTGGATTTCCAACAGCCGTTCTCCATAAGGCGGGTTGCAGATGATGGTAGCTTTGGGAAGATCGGTGGAAAAATCCGCAATATCTCGCTGTTCCACCCGCACACAGGCTGCCACACCGGCGCGATATACATTGTCCTTGGCCAGCTGGACCGCATAAGGATCAATATCATATCCCTGGGCGGTGAAAGAAACATCCTTTCGCACGTTGGCAACCGCTTGGGCACGCTCCTGCGCAAACAGCTGCGCTAAGGAAACCCCTTCCAGCTGCTGCCATCCCTCACAACCAAACGTGCGCCGCAATCCCGGTGCAATATGCATTGCCAGCATAGCACCCTCTGCAAGAAAGGTTCCAGAGCCACAGAAAGGATCGATCAGCGCGGTGTCCTCCCCCACCCGTGCCAGCTGCAAAATACCGGCAGCCAGCGTCTCCTTGATGGGCGCCTCATTGGCAGTGGGACGGTATCCGCGCTTATGCAGTCCCACCCCGGAGGTATCCAACAGAATTGTCACCTCATCCTTTAGTATGGTAAATTGCAGCTGATGTATCGGGCCGCTCTCCTCAAACCAGCTGATGCGATACTTCTCCCCCAACCGTTTTACCGCAGCCTTCTTTAAGATAGACTGGCAGGAGGGAATGCTGGTAAGGGTGGAATTCAAAGACCATCCCTTGACCGGGAAGGCGTCCTTCGCCCCAATATACCGTTCCAGCGGCAAACGGTACATTCCTTCAAACAGTTGCTCAAAGCTGGAAGCATGATAGCTGCCAATCAGCAGCTGTACCCGTTCCGCCGTGCGAAGCCAAAGGTTAGCCTTGACCACCATCTGGGCATCCCCCAAAAAGGTTACCCGGCCATCGGATACCTGTACCGCTTCGCCGCCCAGCGCCCGGATTTCCTGCGCCAACACACTTTCCAGCCCAAACAGACAGGGACAGGAAATCTGATAAACCATAAAAAATCCTTTCTGCGGGCAAAATACCCCGCCGACACCAATCCATCTAGTTCAGTTTCGCCTACACAACAAAAAAAGCGCCGATATCGATTATCGACGCTTTTTATGGAGCGGGTTACGAGGCTCGAACTCGCTACCTCCACCTTGGCAAGGTGGCGCTCTACCAGATGAGCTAAACCCGCAAATGGTGCCTTCGGTCGGAATCGAACCAACGACACGAGGATTTTCAGTCCTC
>DBQB01000018.1:0-55207 GCA_002305685.1 Ruminococcaceae bacterium UBA1405 | reverse complement strand
CGTGACAGGCTAGCGTTCTAACCACCTGAACTACCGGGCCACTGATAATCGTCGATACAGCGATATCCTTGACGACGAAAGCAATTATAACCCATCCGGCAATATTTGTCAACCGCTTACCAGAGATCCAAAGAATTTTCTACCAAAAAACAGCCTGGCGGATGTTCTAAGCATCCACCAGGCTGTCTGATATCAGGCGGTCGCCGAGGAGGAAATCTTTTTCATCCATTTCCGGCTTCTCAAACGGAAAACGCACCAGACACACTTGATGATCTGATCGATTTTCAGCATCGTGTAAATCCAGAACGGCGGCCAGTGGAATATCAACCCGGCTAACGCGCCCAATGGGATTGACGCAACCCACAAAAACAAAATATCCCCTGCCATCAGGAATTTGGTATCTCCGCCGGCACGAAGTACGCCTTTGGTCAGGATGGAATTCATCGCCTGGAAGATTACGATAAAACTGATGGAATCCATCAGCTCCCAAGCAATGTCCTTAGCCTCAGTGGTAATCTGGTAGTATCCAATGATCGGACCCCGCAGCAGCATAATCAGCCCCGCAGCAAAACATCCGATCACAAAACCCAATATCAGGAAGGTATATCCCTGCTTCTGCGCCTTTTCGTATTCCCCGCGGCCCATGGTATGTCCGGTCATGATACCGCTGGCGTTGGAAATTCCTTGGGTCAAAACCGAGCTCAGCTGTTGTACCACCACCGTAGCGGAGTTGGCGGCCACAAAGGATTTTCCGATTCGTCCCATAATCATGGCGACGGAATTGTTTCCCAGAGCCAAGAGAAAGTCGCTGATCAACACCGGAATGCTGATACGCAGGTATTCGCTGCGAAGATCTTTACAGTTGAGAAGGAAATGTTCAAACCGATAGGATATTCTTTGGTCACGGAAAAAGAAATATCCACAAATGAACAGCAGTTCAAATGCACGGGCAATCAAGGTACCCAAAGCGGCACCGGCAATTTCCATACGCGGCGCCCCCAATTTACCAAAGATAAACACCCAGTTAAAGAAAACGTTGATGAAAAAAGCAATCACCGAACCTGCAAGCGGCAGTTTTACTTGCCCTACACTGCGCAGCACAATGGTACAGGTCAGCGACAATCCCATACAAAAATAGGTGGGCAACAACCAATTCAGATAAGACACGCCATAGGTGATAATTTCCGGATCGTTGGAATAGATCCTCATAATCAGATCCGGTCTGAGCCAGGTAGCGACGGTAAAGACCGAAGCAAAGATCAGGCAAAGGCGCAACATGATGGTAATGGATTTTCGCAGGCTGTGCTTATCCTGCATCCCCCAAAACCGGGAAGTAAGCACCGAAGCCCCCATTCCCAGACCCATGCAGCAAATTTGAAAGATGTTGATAAACTGGCTGGCCAAAGAAGACGCGGATAGCTGAGCATCCCCCATGCTGCTGAGCATAATGGTATCCATCAGATTGATACCAACTGTTATCAGCTGTTGCAGAGATACGGGGATAGCTAACTGCAAAATCTGCTGATAAAAGTGTCTATCACCCAAATATTCTCTCCACTGCGTTTTTCCGTTTTGGGTCATCGTGTTACCTCCTGTCCTCAGCCACGCTGAAGTTTCCTTTTACATCCATTTTACAACAATTATAATCCTTTTTTACGCCGCCTGCAACAGATGCAACAAAACTGCCTCTTGACAATTGTTTTCTCCACGTGTATTATTGTATTAAGTTCTTAGTACAATAATACACAAGGAGAGACGATACATATGGACTGGCAGCTTTCCAACGATCGACCGATTTATCTTCAGCTGGCAGAACAAATTGTCCAACAGATTCTTGGGGGACGATATCCTCCGGCATCCCGGCTGCCGTCGGTTCGTGAACTGGCGGCACAGGCTGGAGTCAATCCCAATACCATGCAGCGTGCCTTTGCGGAATTGGAACGGGAAGGCTTGGTTCTTTCCAATCGCACCGCTGGACGCATCGTAACGGAGGATATCGAGATGATTGAACAGATCCGTACCCAGATGGCCATCAAGCAGATAGAAGCATTTCTCAGCAATATGAGACAGCTTGGGTTCACCGATACCCAAGTCACCCAGCTTCTTGAGCAATACGCCAAAAAGGAGGAGAATAAAGATGTCTGAACATCAAAACCTTATGGTTTGCACCGGTTTGACCAAGCTTTTCGGCAAAAAACAAGCTCTTACCGGACTAAACTTAACCCTTGGACCTGGAAAAATCGTGGGACTTCTTGGCCCCAACGGTTCCGGAAAAACCACCTTCCTAAAACTTGCCAATGGTCTTTTACAGCCTTCCGGTGGTTCTATCCTCATCGGTGGTCATGCTCCGGGATGTGAAACCCACTCCATCGTGGCGTATCTGCCCGACCGTATGTATCTCAACGACTGGATGCGGATAAGAGATTTGGTAGATTTCTTTGCGGATTTTTATGCCGATTTCGATCTTGCCAAAGCAATGGAAATGTTACAAACGCTGCATCTCTCCCCTTCCGACTGTCTCAAAACCCTCTCAAAAGGTACCAAAGAGAAGGTACAGCTCATTGTCACCATGGCACGACGGGCGCAGCTGTATCTGCTCGATGAGCCAATCGGTGGCGTAGATCCGGCGGCCCGTGATTATATCCTCTCTACCATTCTGCAAAACTACTCGGAAAATTCCACTGTGGTAATCTCCACCCACCTCATCGCAGATATTGAACGGGTGCTGGACGAGGTTATCTTTTTGAAAGAAGGAGAACTCAAACTCTTTGATACGGTGGACAACATCCGGGAGCGAGAAGGAAAATCCGTCGATCAGCTGTTTCGGGAGGTATTTGCATGTTGAGAAAACTGATGAAATATGAGCTGCGTTCCTATTTCCAAACTTTGCTTCCCCTTTACATTGCCCTGTTGGCCGCCGCACTGCTCAGCAATCTGTTCTCCAACCGGATGCTGGCTTTGGTGATGCAAGGTACACCGGCCAACCTGATTGGAATCATATATTTTGGATTGATGGTTGCGGTTTGTACCATCTCCATGCTGATGATTATTCTTCGCTTTTATAAGGGGCTGCTCTCTGAGGAAGGATACCTAATGCTGACCTTGCCGGTCAAACCCTGGCAACATATCGCTTCCAAGCTGATTTGCTCTGTCATCGTTTTGGTTTTAGGAGGAATTGTGGCAATCATCTCCTTTGTGGTGCTAATCTTTTCTCTTGATTTTATGGACCCTGTTATCTTAAAACGATGCTTGGAACTGATCGTGAATGTCTCTCAGAACTTTTCAATTCACTGGGTTTTCTATTTTGTAGAGCTAATGGTTTTGATGTTTATCGCCATCGGGAAACAGGTGCTCAAGGCGTATGCTGCCATCTCAGTTGGACATCTTTTCAGCCGCCATCGGATCATTCTTTCCTTTCTCTCCTATGTCGTTATGGGAGGAATCATGCTCTGGTTGTGGGGGCTCATTGGGAATCTGATAAATCTGCTACATTTGGATCATCTGATTCTCCTGTTGGACCCGGAGACCAAGCCTCAAACCTGGGCATATCATTTAGCCTTTCTTCTGCTGATTTTTTGGCAGGGTGTAGAATTTATTCTCTACTATCTTGTCACCCATAGGATTCTCTCCAAACATCTGAATCTGGAATAAAAACAGCCTCCATCTCCCCTATTCCGGGTGGGATGGAGGCTATCTTTTGTCTGTAAAATTTGCGTTACGGGAGGAAACACCGATACACACCGTGCATATATCTGATTTTACCGGCATTCTATCCCTTCTCGCCCCATAATCGCCGCACTGCGTTGCCCATTCCCATGACCGGGGCAGATAGCACCAGCCAAGCCATGGTAAAAGGCAGGCTGATCTGTCCCATCAGGTTCAGCGGTACGCCGGAATAATCCCAGACATTCCAGCGCAGCCATAGATTTACGATGCAACCAACTACAAATTCCACCGAAGTGATAATCGCCGCACCGTAAACACAGCGTGCCAAAAAATGGGTATCCTGACGCAAATGCCGGTCCATTTCGCACACCAAAACCACACATAACCCTCCCGTCACAAACATACTCCAGTGGCTATATCCGCGCCACAGGATTTCTATCAGCAGATACGCGCCGCCACCAACTGTAAACAGACTGAGTATCTCGCCCCAAAAGCGAATTTGTTTCAAACCGGAACACATCCATTTCCACATGGTGCAACACGTTGATCGGTCACAACCATGTCCGTACTGCGGCTATGCCAAACCTAACATTGCCGTAGTGATAGTATGGCTTTTCCACAGGGAAATCATGCGTAGGCGGCGAGCACAATTCTTTTTCTTATGATACTGTACAACTCCCTTCCACCTTTGCTATAATGGTACTATACCAATGATTGATTTAGATCGAATCCCAACAGGAGGATTGCTTTATGTCGAAAAAAGGAAGATATCGCGCCATTCTTTTTGATCTGGACGGTACTTTGACCGATCCCGAGGAGGGAATCACCCGCTCCTTTCAGTATGCCCTGCGCCATTTTGGTATAGAAGAGCAGGATCCAGAAAAATTGCGCCGGGTCATCGGCCCCCCTCTGCTGAATTCCTTTATTGAGTATTATGGTTTCTCCCAGATCGACGCCTTGCTGGCCATCGATTACTATCGGGAATATTTTTCAAAAACCGGCATTTATGAAAATCGTGTATATCCAGGCATTCCCCAGATGCTCCAGCAGCTCAAACAGGCAGGAAAGAGCATTATTCTCGCTACTTCCAAACCTCACGTCTATGCCCGGCAGATTTTGCAACATTTCTCTTTGGATTCGTATGTGGACTTTGTTTCCGGCAGTGAGTTGGACGGAACCAGAAACGCCAAGTCGGAAGTGATCGCCTATGCGCTGCAGCAAACTGGTTTTCAGGCTTCAGAAGCGGTGATGGTGGGTGACCGCCGCCACGATGTGGAAGGCGCCATCGCAAATGGGATGGACGTCATCGCGGTATTGTTTGGCTATGGTACGCGGGAGGAGCTTGCCGATGCCGGCGCTACCGTATTTGCACAAAGTCCCCAGCAGTTGACAGAACTGATTTTGGGCTAGCCCCATAACAAATTAAAAGAGAGGATGAATCATATGAGTCACTGGTTGGATGATGCTGTTTTTTACGAGATTTACCCGCAATCGTTTCAGGATACCAATTCCGACGGAATCGGTGATTTTCAGGGAATTATCCAGCGGCTGGATTACATTCGTTCCCTGGGCTGCAACGCCATTTGGATGAATCCCTGTTTTGTCTCTCCCTTTCATGACGCCGGATATGATATAGCGGACTACTATACCGCTGCTCCCCGTTATGGTACCAACGACGATCTCAAAAGACTGTTTGCTGCCGCCCATGAACGCGGAATGCACGTGATTTTGGATCTGGTGCCTGGACATACCTCCATTGAACATCCCTGGTTTCAACAGTCTGCGCTCCCTACCCCCAATCCCTACACCGATCGGTATATCTGGACCGATAATGTCTGGGAGGATTTTGAAGGGATTGGTAACATTCGCGGATCCTTACGGGGATATTCTGAGCGGGACGGAAGCTGTGCCGTCAATTTCTACACCACACAGCCTGCCTTAAATTTTGGATTTGCCCATCCCGATCCCGCCCATCCCTGGCAACAGGCTGCCGATGCTCCGGGACCGATGGCAACTCGTCAGGCGATGAAGGACGTCATGCGTTTCTGGCTTTCCATGGGATGTGACGGCTTCCGGGTGGACATGGCTGCCTCCCTGATCAAAAACGATCCGGACGCTTCTGCTACCATTGCTTTGTGGCAGGATTTCCGCGCTTTCCTGGACAAGGAATTTCCCGACGCTGTGATGGTATCCGAATGGGGCCAACCGGACCAGGCGTTGACTGCAGGATTCCATATGGACTTTTTGCTTCACTTTGGGCCTTCCCATTACAACGATCTGTTCCGTTGTGAACATCCGTTCTTCTCCAAAGAGGGGGGCGATGTCTCCCAATTTGCAAAGAAATATCAGCAACTTTATGATTCCACCGGTGGGAAAGGCTTGATCTGTATCCCTTCCGGCAATCACGATATGGAACGTCTTGCCTGGAAACTGGATCAAGAAGAAATCAAAATTGCGTTTGCGTTCCTGCTCTCAATGCCCGGCGCTCCTTTCATCTATTACGGTGACGAAATCGGTATGCGATATCTGGATGTTCCTTCGGTGGAAGGTGGTTCCAATCGCACCGGAGCCCGCTCCCCCATGCAGTGGGATTGTTCCGCCAACGCCGGCTTCAGCTGTGCCAGCCCGGAAAAACTGTATATCCCCATCGATCCCTCTGAGGACCGTCCTACCGTTGCTTCTCAACAGTCTGACCCACATTCCCTCTATCACGAGGTAAAAAAACTGCTGGAACTTCGGCATAACCACAGTGTTCTTCAAAGCAATGCCGCCTTCGCTTTTGTATATGCCGCTGAAAACCGTTATCCGCTGGTATATACCCGCCGCGACCAAACCGGAACCCTTTTAATCGCGATCAATCCCTCCTCACAGGCTGCAAGCTGTCCAATTGCTTTCCAGCTTGGAGAGATACTCTATGAAAACGGCGGTGCCGCTTTGGAAAAAGATGGTGTGCTGAAGGTTCCGGCCAGAAGCGCCAGTTATATTTGGATCAAATAAAAATTCTGTTTTCTGAAACAACCCCCTCCTTCATCCGGATCACAAAAAGCCATATGTCTTGAACCTGGATCCAAGACATATGGCTTTTCCGTTAAAATTACTATTTTTATTCGTATATCTTTTCCAAGGAGAGGTATCTGTAATCTTCTTCGTTGGAAAACTGGATCTCCAGCCGATAGGTTTCATGCGACACGGTTTCCAGCTGTGCCGTGGTTTGGGGTATCTGCTCAGCATACCGGTAAATGACAATCGAAAGAACATTTCCGTCGACAGGATTTATCTGCGCAACGGCAAAGGGGGATACTGTCCCGCCGATTCCCATCGGCATCGAAACCTTATGGGTTTTTGGATTAAAACATTCGCTTTCTTCCACCATCGCCATGGCATCAATACCAGCAAAGAAATCTGAAACACATCCGGCTATCACATCTGCATCCACCTGATACTGTAAAATACCCAGTTCATTTTCCACCTGAGAGAAATCAGAAAGCTGCTTTCCATCCCATCCCTTCTCCAGCTGCTGAAAAGCAAAGGATATCAAATATAACGACGTTGCCGAATCTTCAAACGCCTGGGGATAGGTATATCCCTCTGTCACAAAAAGAAACTCGCCGCAAAGTTGCAGAATATACTGCGTTATGCGATCATCTGGCGTCTCCAATATACCGACCCCTGCTACCTGGGAAAAATCAATAGCGTCCAGCGCTTCTCCAAATAAGGTTGCTATCTCCTGTTCCATGGGCAATTCTATCGATGAGGACGATGGCATCTCCTTGGCATTGTCCTCATCCAGCGTTTCAGAGCTGGTACTAAAATCTTGGGAGGCATATCCATCCTTCGACAGAAAAAGAGAACACCCGCACAACAATAGCATTATGGTTACACTCGTCACGACAACGCCTTTTATCTGCCGCATTTCCATATCCCCTTTGCAAAATAGTCGATAATAAAAAACTCCTGTCCCCAAACAGAGACAGGAGCAGTTTTACCCTTCAAATCCGGGCAAATTCATCAGTCATTGACGTAAGGCAGCAACGCAATATGACGAGCGCGTTTGATCGCGGTGGTCAGCTGACGCTGATGACGAGCGCAAGTACCATTCATCCGGCGGGGCATAATTTTTGCGCGCTCGGTGATGTACTTTCTCAGACGGTTGATATCCTTGTAATCGATCTCTTCGATCTTATCTACGCAGAAAGCGCAAACCTTTTTGCGGCCCTTACGGTTGGGGCGGCTAGGTCTTTCGCTTCTCTCAGGTCTATCCATAGCCATGATAAGTTACCTCCTTTAAAAAGTTTCAAAACGGCTCTGCCATCAAAACGGCAGATCCTCATCGGAGTCAATCTCCTGAAAATCTCCAAAATCGCCACTGGCAAAGGTAGTGGAAGCGCTTCCGGAATTGGCCGGAGCAGATGGAGCCGGGGCAGGATTGCCATAGCTGCCATAACTTCCGCCGGAAGCAGGTGCATTGCCAGTAAAAGAATTTCCGGTTGCAGCACTGGCTGCCGAACGGCTCTCCACAAAGAACAGATTGTCCGCAATCACCTCATACGCACGGCGCTGTTGGTTGTTGCGATCGGTGTATTCTCGGGTCTCCAAACGACCCTCCACGCCAATCATATTTCCTTTGTGGAAAAAGCGGGTTACGAATTCGCCCCGCTGTTGCCAGGCTACAATGTCGAAGAAATCGGTCTGACGTTCTCCCCCACGGGGTGCAAAACTACGCTGCACCGCAATCCGGAAAGAACAAACCGAGGTCCCTGACGGGGTTTGTCTAAGTTCAGGCTCAGCCACAAGACGGCCAATGAGGATGATTCGATTATACATAACTCAATCCTCCTTTTGCCTATTCTTAGTTCTGTTTGACAACGATCATGGAACGGAGCACACCGTCGGTGATCTTATAGATACGATCCAGCTCAGCAGGAAATTCGGGCGCGCTGGTGAAGTCGATCAGAGTGTAATAACCCTCCGTCTCGTCCTCAATGGCATAAGCCAGACGGCGTTTGCCCCAAACATCCACGTTGTTGATGGTACCGTTCTGCTCGATCAGGGTTTTGAACTTTTCAACGAGGGCCTGAATGGCTTCCTCGCCCAGTTTGGTGTTGAGCACCATAACTGTCTCGTAATGACTCATCTTATTTGCCAATGTTGACACCTCCTTTTGGACATAAGGCCCCGCCCTTCCCCAGGGAAAAACAGAGCAAAGAGTAGTTGCTGCGACTACAGCAACGCAAATAATATATCAAATTTATGGCATTTTGTCAAGGCTTTATCCCAATGTTTTGACAAATTCTTTCAGATATTCTTGGAATTCCTTTCCAATTTCAGGATGACGGACGCCTACCTCAATGGTTGCCTGAAGGATTCCCAGCTTATTCCCCATATCATACCGCTTGGAATCATACACCACTCCGATCATACCTTCCCGCTGAGCCACCAGGCGCATTGCATCGGTCAGCTGAATCTCCCCACCTGCACCGGCTGGGAGATTCTCCAACAAAGAAAAAATATCTGGGGGCAACACACAACGGCCCAATATCGCATAGTTGGAGATAATTTGCTCCGGCTTTGGCTTTTCAATCATATCGCTGACTGCAAAAATCTTCGGTTCTATTGGTTCTACTGCAAGGGTACAGTACTTTCCAATCTGCTCCGTAGGAACATACTGAATCCCCACTACCCCTTTTTGGTATTTTTCATAGGCATCACAGAGTTGCCGGGTAGCCGGAATCTCTCCAATGATCACATCATCGCCATAGAGCACTGCGAAGGGTTCATCTCCCACAAAGGATTTGGCACAGGCTACCGCATGGCCCAACCCTTTCGTCTCTTTCTGACGCACATATTGGATGTTGGCCAGATGAGAAATGGCGACCATCTCCTCATACAGTTGTTGTTTCCCGCTCTGATACAGTCGCTGCTCCAGCTCTGGAGACCGATCAAAATGATCCTCCATAATACTTTTGCCCCGATTGGTAATGATTAGGATATCCTCAATTCCGGAAGCCACAGCCTCCTCCACGATATACTGGATTGCAGGTTTATCTACAATAGGAAGCATCTCCTTGGGAACTGATTTGGAAGCAGGCAATACCCTTGTTCCCAAACCTGCCGCAGGTATCACCGCTTTTTTGACCTTCATAGGTAAAACTTCCTTCCTTTTTGGAATCTTTTCAGATTATGAGCCACACCTTCTGCTACAAAAGCTAAGTTTTGGAAATTTATTATACCAGATAAAATACCATGATGGCTGGCAATGCAAAGTTGATAAACGCCATCACCGCTAACACCGCCAACGTTACCGGAAGATTCACACGCCCTTTTTGTGCCAACGCCTTCAAATATTCCGGCGAGTCTGGGTTCTCGTTGTCTTTTCCCTCAGCCTCCAATGAGGTGTACTGCTGACGCAGCACACCGATATCTTTTTTTGCCTTCCAAAAATAAACTCGATTCGCCAGCGCCGCGGAGATAAAATTGATCAGCAAAAGCATGAAATTAGACACGGTGCCGTAACTGAGATATCGCTGAACATTCTGGGGAACAGCAGTCAAAATACTCCCGCCGGTAAGCTGCTCATACACATAATGGATGTAATCCGGGAGCATGAGAAAAAGCGGAAGCTCCACCAGCAAATAACCAAGCAAAATTACCGCGCCGGCCAGATACATTTTGCGATAAAAATAATAGGCAAAATGGAGGAAAAACGCGGGCCAGTTCCACTGAAAGGAACGCATTTTTGCGGTAAAACGCTTAAAACGCGGCAAAAAGTAATGGGAATTGGGTCCGACATAGACCACCATATCCCGTGCGGGAATTCCATCCAGCACCTCGTCCGGTGCAACTCCCCCATAGGGCGTTGTGAACGGATTAAGAAGGATTGGCGGGACTGATTGACTGGAATTGTCCCGCTGCGTATGCTGTCTGTCGGTAGCATAACGGTGATCATAATTGGGCATAGGGTCCTCTGGGGAATCCTGTTTCTCTTTTTCCTCGTCCTCATTTAACAACCCTCCCCAAGGGAAGGGCAGCTGGTCAGATTCATCAAAAATAGTTATCCGTTTCTTCTGCTGATTAGTGGAATGGACCAGCAACGATCCACAGACAGGGCATACCAGCGTTCCTGGTTTACACAGCGTTGCACAGCGGGGACAACGCAGCGGTGCATCCCCGTCAATCACCTGTTCATGCGCTTCTCCCCACTGCTGCGGCTCCCATGTTTTCCCGCTTTGATGGAAGGATTCATTTTGACAATGCCCCAGCGCCTGATAGCAGGCCCGGTGATGAGGAGAACCGCAATCGGGACAAACGACGATATCGTCCCCCTCTTCAAACACTTTATTGCAGACAACACAGGTTTTTCCCAGATATTTATTGTTCATGGAAACCCTCACAATCTTGCTTTTATGCCACTGCCCGGTGCACAGAAAAAGGATACAGGGACATTTCGGGCAAAAATTTCTATACACAAAAACTACCGTCCAATTTTCATTATTATACACCAATTTTCCAGGAAATACAAACCCTTATCGCGATACTTTACAAATCTTTCATCTTTGTATTATAATAGTAGTGTATGTGGACAGTATTTCAGAAACATATCCTTTGCTGAGAAAAATAGAGTACTTTTGAATACGTTGGAGGTTTTTTATGCTGGAATTAGAAGAATTGCGGTTGTTCCTCATCGGATTGGAACAGGAAATTACCAATCTGGCTGGCGCTCTGGGAATTGACCGTCTCAAACGTCAGTTGGAAGAATTGGAAGCCCGCACCGCGGCTCCTGAATTTTGGAACGATCCTGAAAATTCCCAAAAGGTTCTGCAACAGACCGGACAGCTCAAAAACAAGCTCACCGCTTATCAAAACCTGGTGTCTCTTTACGAGGATACCCTGACAATGGTGGAACTCGCTTTGGAAGAAAAAGAGGTGGACGAGTACCCCGCACTCAAAGAAAGCGCCGATCAAATCGCAGAGAAGCTGGAAGAACAAAAACTTTCTACCCTTCTGACCGGTGAATACGACGCTAAAAACGCCATCCTTACCTTTCATGCCGGCGCTGGCGGAACCGAAGCTCAGGATTGGGCACAGATGCTGTACCGGATGTACACCCGTTGGGTGGAGCGTCATGGCTTTAAACTCAAACTGTTGGATATGCTGGACGGCGAGGAGGCGGGCATCAAGAGCGCTTCCATATTGGTGGAAGGCATGAACGCTTACGGATATCTGAAATCCGAAGCGGGCGTGCACCGTCTGGTTCGGGTCTCCCCCTTCGACGCTTCCGGACGCCGTCATACCTCCTTTGCCTCGTTGGAAGTAATGCCGGAGATCGACGATGACCTGGAGGTCACCATCGATGAAAAGGATCTGCGGATCGATACCTACCGCTCCAGCGGCGCAGGCGGTCAGCACGTAAACAAAACGGAGTCTGCCATCCGTATCACCCATATTCCCACCGGCATTGTGGTAGCCTGTCAAAACGAACGCAGCCAGATCCAAAACCGTGAGGTGGCTATGAGGATGCTTCGTTCCAAGCTGGTGGAAATCAAAGAACGGGAACATCTGGAAAAGATCGAGGATATCAAAGGCGTACAAAAGGAGATTGCCTGGGGCTCTCAGATCCGTTCCTATGTCTTTATGCCCTACACCCTGGTAAAAGATCATCGCACCGGGTTTGAGACCGGCAACATTGGCGCTGTGATGGATGGCGATATCGATGGGTTTATCAATGCCTATCTGAAAGCAGCCAGTCTCGGTGAGCTCAAAGACGCAGCGGAAGCGGAGGAATAACTTCCATTTATATCTTCTTTCACAGTATCAAAGGCGGTTGTGGCGCAATATGCAGTGTCACAACCGCCTTTTCTCGCTGTTATAAAATCCAATTTGTGAAAAGTGCGGGCGAAAATGTTCCCTTTGACTGGTAGCAATCAAACCCCAACAGCGGTATACTATAAGCATCCTACTATGGCAGCAGAATGATACGCCGATATTGCAAAGGAGAATACCGATGAGTTTGGGAAGCAATCTATACCACGCCAGAAAAAATAGCGGCCTCTCACAGGAAAATGTAGCGGAGAAACTGGGGGTAAGCCGTCAAACCGTCTCAAAGTGGGAGACCAACGAAACGCTGCCGGATATTCGCCAGTCCAAAAAGTTGGCAATGCTCTACCATATGACACTGGATGAGCTCATCGAATACGATTTCGATGAGCAGCAGGCACAACAGCTAATCAGCAGCATCAGTGATGAGGCGCAGGCAAAAATTGACTGGAACAGGGTTTGGAGCAAAAAATATCCGGTGCTTGCCACCTACCACGAAAAGGTTCAAATCCAGGATTATGCCCCCATTTTGCGGGAAATGTTGACCCAACTGCAGGTAGATTACGGATACAACCGTACCGATGCGCTTCTGGTACTCAAAGATATCCTGGCACGGGTTTGGAAAAATCAAGTGTAGGCCGTTCCCACACCATTCAGACTGAAAAACACGCACGCCATCTATTTATCCCAATCGCTCAGATTTTGCTTGATTCAGTATTTCCTGTAGTTCATTTACCAGCCGGCACAGATGGAAACCATCGCACACTGCATGGTGTACCTGAACCGCCAAGGGCAACACCGTTTTTCCGTTTTCTTCTTGAAACTTTCCAATGGTAAAGATAGGAGGAAGGTAGTTATAGCCATTTTGAAGGTTCAAATTGAATCCTTCAAAACTTGCCCATGGCAGCATTGATACCGGAAAGGTATTTTCTGGCATACCGGGTTTGGGCATAAACCCTTGACGATTTCCATAAATCTCCATGTCCTGTTGATATGCTTTGTAAAATAACCGATAATCCGCTGTGTATTCCGTCCATAAATTAGAAAATGTCTCCGTGTCCCGGTGGAAAATCGTATAACTTGGATGGACAATATCGTAAAATCCAACTTCCCCTGTTTTCGTACAGGCCATGCGAAACTCCTGATGGTTATTTACCACTGCAGCAATCGCGTGCAGCATCCCAGGATATAATTTTTCCCCCCGCCGCCGAAGTTTGGTGATATCAAGACGAAACACAGCGCTGTATGTACAGGGCGTTTCTTTAAAGTAATGATCAAAATATTCCTTTCTTGGCCATAACTCCAGATCTATTTTGGTAAAGGTCATTGCACAATTTCTCCCTTCATGCTCACTTACGCCAAGCATCCCTACAGTCTCCCCAACGAAAGTATTATATCTTTGTGCAAACATTCCGTCAACACCGAGAAATACCTCTACGAAACGTAGGTTGCAGCCACACAACATCTTTGGTACCATGACGATAAACCAGCAAAATTCATTGGTACGGAGGAACTTATGAACACATATGTAACTGCAAGCACCATCAAGCGTTTGCGTGAAGCGAAAAAAATGACCCAGGCCCAACTGGCGGAATTGTTGGATGTAAGCGACAAAACCATATCCAAATGGGAGACAGCAAAAGGTTTTCCGGATCTTTCTCTGATGGAACCGCTCTCAGCTGCTCTTGGCGTATCGGTTATGGAGCTGCTTTCCGGTGACACTGTAGTCAATCAAAACCGGTCTGCCAATCTACTGCGTTCTAAATTCTACATCTGTCCACTCTGCGGCAACGTCATCCATGCCACCGGCGAAGCGCTGGTTAGCTGCTGCGGCATCACCCTTCCCCCTCAAGAGGCAGAGGAACTGGACGATGCACATTCCATTACCGTCACGTCCGTTGAGGACGAACAATTTGTCACCGTTTCCCATCCGATGAACAAACTGCATCACATCTCTTTTTTGGCCTATGTATCCCCTGATAAATTGCAGTTTACCAAACTCTACCCGGAGGGAAACGCCGAGTGCCGGTTTCGCTTTCAAAGGGGTGGATATCTCTACCTTTATTGTAACCATCACGGTCTCATGCGGAAAAAGATATAAACAGAAAGGCAGGTGCTGGCCCTGGGCCGGCACCTGCCTTTTTAAACAAATGACATCCGTCACAGATGAAGATACAGCGGCAAAAATGGGTGGGCTGACTATGCCGCATACCCATCATTTGGCGTTTTGACTTCTGCGGTAATCCAGATAATTCTCCAAAATAATGGTCGCCGCAACTGCGTCCACCACCGCCTTGCGCTTCTTCCCTCTGGTATTGGTCTCATTGAGGATCTCGTGGGCGGATACCGTAGTCGAACGCTCATCCCACAGCTTGACCGGCACATCCACAATCTGCTGCAGCATCTCCACAAAGGTTTCGCATTTTTTTGCCCGGTCTCCCACCGTTCCATTCATGTTTTTCGGATACCCGACCACTACTTCCTTGACGTCATACTCCTTTACCGCAGCCGCCACCTTGTTGACCGTCTGATAGAACTCCTTCTCATGGATGACGCCCACCGGTGAGGCCAAAAATTCTGTGCGATCGCACACCGCCAAACCTGTACGGGCATCTCCAAAATCCACTGCCATAATCTTCATCGTATGATCGCTCCTTCGCGCTAATCGCTTCTTCTGTATTTTTCGTTATTCTTCCTCAGCCTGCTTCCAAAGCTTATGTTTCCCCAATGTGGACAATTCCGGCGAGAGATGGCTGTTGTCATTTAAAAAAATGGGCTTTATCTGCTGTCCTTCCACAGCAAACGCAGACACCGCTGTGTTGTCTGAGAGAGGAACCCGATTCATCTCCGAAATGGGATAGCCCAACAGAAAACAGAGAGCATTGCGGATAAAACAGCCATGGGTTGCCACCGCGATCCTCTTTCCTGCATGACGCGCCAAAATATCAGATAACACCGCTTTGGCCCGCGCATAAACCTGCTGCATCGATTCCCCCTGCGGCGCCGAAAAATCTCCCGGATGGTTGACCCAGTTGTCAAACTGCTCCGGATATCGTTGGGGCAATTCCTTCCAGGACATTCCTTCCCATTCCCCGCCGTTGATTTCAATCAGCCTTGGATCCACCTGTATGGCACAACCTGTGGCTCTGGCAATGGCGGCAGCGGTATCGTATGCCCGTTTCAGCGGACTGGAATACAGCACGTCCACCGGGATTTGAGCAAATCGTTTTTCCAGACATTGGGTCTGTTCCAACCCCTGGGGTGTCAGTGGACAATCGATGTTTCCCTGAAATTGCAGCAGAATGTTTCCCATGGCTTCCCCATGGCGCACTAGATACAGCGTTGTCATATCCTTCCTCCCAGTTTCTTCCTGAAAGAGGGCTGTCCGGTGTTCTCCAGACAGCCCAACATTTTTGATATCCCTATAAACCGCGTTGCGCTGTTCACCAGGGCTGCACCGTACCCACAATTTCCCGGACATCCTTCACACCCTGACGATCCAGCCAGCTGTTCATGCCCTCGACAATCTTGATCGGCGCGTAAGGGTCATAGAACAGCGCCGCACCGATTTGAATGGCGCTGGCTCCTGCCATCATCATCTCAATGGCGTCTTGCCATTTTTCAATGCCGCCCAAACCAATCACCGGAACCTTTACCCGGTTGGCAACCTGCCAAACCATCCGCACCGCGATGGGAAATACTGCCGGACCGGACATACCGCCAACATTGTTGCGCAAAATTGGACGGCGGGATTTGATATCAATCCGCATCCCCAACAGGGTATTGATCAGCGAGATGGCATCGGCCCCCTCCGCTTCCACAGCCTCAGCGATTGAGGCAATGTCGGTCACGTTGGGTGATAGCTTTACAATCAACGGCTTTTTGCAGACCCGACGCACCGCCCGAACCACCGACGCAGCGCCCTCGCAGCTGACGCCAAAAGCGGCTCCGCCATGCTTAACGTTGGGACAGGAGATATTCAGCTCAATCATATCCACCGCAGAATCGGACAGCCGCTCCACCAGCGCACAGTAGTCTTCCACTGTACTTCCGGCTGCATTGGCAATCAGTACGGTATCCTTGCCCACAATCTGTGGCAGCTCATGGGCCAAAAAAGCCTCCACGCCTGGATTTTGAAGTCCAACGCTGTTGAGCATACCGGACGGGGTCTCAGCAATACGGGGCGGTGGATTGCCCTGCCGCTCCTCATAGGTCATCCCTTTGAGGGAAATTCCTCCGAATACCGATACCGGATACATCTTTTCGTATTCCCGACCAAATCCGAAACAGCCGGATGCCGCGATCACAGGATTCTTAAATTCCACCCCGCACAGCTCTACCGAAAGCTTTGCCATTAAAACACAACCTCCTCTGCTTCAAAAACGGGACCGTTCTTACAGACATGACTGTAAGATTCCTCCCCATCGGGCTTTTTGGTTTTACAGGCACATACCAGGCAGGCTCCGATTCCGCAGCCCATCCGCTCCTCCAGCGATACCTGGCAGCGAACGCCATATTCTTTTGCCAGCGCGGCGACCCCTTTGAGCATCACCATTGGACCGCAGGCATAGATGATATCCGGCTTTTCCTGCTGCAAACGTGCTTTCAACGCTTCGGTGACAAAGCCCTTGCGGCCTCTGGTGCCGTCGTCGGTGCAAAGATCCACGGTGCAGCCGGCTTTTTGGAAGTCCTCCTCCAAAATCACCGCCGATGCACTGCGAAAGCCAATGATTGCCACAGCGTTTTCTCCATAATGCGCGGCCGTCTCCAGCATGGGAGGCACACCAATACCACCGCCCACTACAATCGCTTTCTTTCCCTGTTCCAGCAGCTGGAAGCCATGTCCCAGCGGTCCCATCAGATCGATCCATCCCCCTTGGGGAATCTGCGCGATTTCCGCCGTACCATCGCCTCGCACCTCAAAAACAATCCGCAAGGTACCTTTTGCGCGGTCAATCTCACAGATGGAGATGGGACGGCGCAGTGTAAAGCTAGGTGCCTTTACATGGACAAACTGCCCTGCTTGCGCCAGTTGGGCAATCTGTGGACACAAAATGACCATCTCATAAATCTCTTTTGCCAGGGCGGTCTTTTTGACCACCTGATATCTGCCCTGAAATACGGTAGGCTCCATCTTGTTTTGCTCCCCTCTCGTCAAAACCTCATTCACCCTTGGCGTTCTCCGCCTCAATTTCCATGATCTGATTGACCCGGCGGGCATGACGGCCCCCTTCGAATTCAGTGTCCAAAAATACATCCACCAACTCCAGCGCTGCACCGGGACCAATCACCCGGGCGCCCAGGCAGAGAGCGTTGGCGTCGTTGTGCAAACGAGTGTATTTCGCACTGAAATAGTCGGAACAACAGGCCGCCCGAATCCCCCGAACCTTATTGGCCGCCATGGAGATTCCTACACCGGTGCCGCAGCACAACAGCGCCTTTTCACAGCTTCCGGATGCCACCGCGTCACAGGCAGCTTTGGCCATCAACGGATAGTCACAGGATTCCCCGTTGTAGCTGCCGAAATCCTGATAAGGAATACCGCGCTGTTCCAAATGTTCCTTAATAACCTCTTTGAGCGGATAACCCGCATGATCCGATGCGATTGCAATCATGATGAAATCTCCTTGTCAGCAATAGTTTAAATAGCTATGTTTGGTTTTGGTGAAGATAAAAGCCGGTTTATTTTCCGGAATTTTCCTTTTCTCGCTGGCGGGTCAGCAATTCCCGCTGCGCCTGAGGCAAACGCAGATATACCGGGTTGAGCTGCACAGCCGGAACAAAAGGGGATTCCTCCCCGCCGGCAGCCAGCGCAACGCTTGAAGCGTGGGCCAACAGACGGCTGGACGGCGCAATCCGCGCATGAAAATCCGGCTGTTCCTTTTGCCATCGTTCCATGCACAGTGCGGCTCCGTCTCCCACAAACCACACCGTTTGCCGATGCTCTGCGGTCAAGGCCGACAACCTTTCAAAAAGCTGCTCCACCATCATGGCCTCATCTGCAAAAATTCTCTGAATTCCATCTTCCTGTCCGAGGAACACCCCACAGTATACCTGACCGCAGCGGGCGTCCATCACCGCACAGAGAATCCCGGTGGTACCCATCAGATTGTAGGCCAGCGCACGAAGGGTCGAAACCCCACAAGCCGGCTTCTCCTGGGCAAATGCCAGTGCCTTTACCGCAGAGATGCCAATCCGCAGCCCGGTAAAAGACCCCGGACCAGCCGCGACCGCGAATCCATCCATCTCGTCCATAGACAGCCGGGCATTTTTCAGCAAATCCTCCACCATAGGGAGAATGGTTTGAGAATGGGTCAGTTTTCGGCTGATATAACTTTCCCCCAGCACAATCCCGTCCTCGCAGACCGCACAACTTGCCGCCGTCGCGGAGGTATCAATGGCCAAGATTTTCAAACCGCTCATCCCCTTCAATCAATATCTCCCTGGTATTTTCATCCACCTGTGAAATTTCCACCCAGATTACATTTTGCGGCAGAACATCTCGCGCAATGTTTTCACTCCACTCGATGGCCAATACCGCATTTCCATCGAGATAATCAAAAAATCCAGTGGAATACAGGTCCTCAAACCCCTCAATGCGATACATATCGAAATGGCACAGTACCCTGCCTGCACCCCGATACTCATTGACAATGGCAAAGGTCGGACTGGATACCGGCTCCTGAATTCCCATTCCCAGGGCAATTCCCCGGGTAAAGGCGGTTTTGCCCATACCCATACCGCCGCGAAACGCCACCACGTCGCCATCCTTCAGCAGCGCGCCAAATTGGCAGGCCAACTGCTGCGTCTCCTCGACATTGTGGGTTATATACTTTCCCATATTGTACCTTCACACTCTTTCCGATGGGCTGCCATTAAAACAATCCCGTGATGTTACCCTGGTCATCCACATCGATTTTTTCCGCCGCCGGAAGCTTGGGCAGGCCCGGCATGGTCATCACATCGCCGCAAAGCACCACCACAAATCCTGCTCCGGCCGAAAGGCGCACTTCCCGCACTGTAATCTTGAATCCGGTGGGACGGCCCAGCAAGCGCTGGTTATCCGAAAGGGAATACTGGGTCTTTGCCATGCAGACCGGCAGATTCCCTTTTCCAAGTCCTTCAATCTCCCGAATCGCCTTGTTGGCAGCGGCAGCATAGCTCACGCCGTCCGCGCCGTAAATTTCCCGGGCAATGGTTTCAATCTTCTTTTTGATGGGTGCCTCGATGTCGTAGATGGGATGAAAATCTCCCTGCTGTTCGCAGGCCTGTACCACCTTTTGGGCCAGTTCCACTCCGCCTTCGCCGCCTTTGGCAAACACCTCCGACAGGGCATACTCCACCTGATGCTCCTGGCAGAACTGGGCCAAAACTTCAATCTCATCCGGAGTATCGGTGGGGAAACGGTTGATGGCCACCACCACCGGCACGCCGTATTTGCGCATATTCTCGATATGTTTTTCCAGATTGACCATACCGCTGCGCAGCGCTTCCACATTCTCCTGAGAGACATTTTCTTTTTTCACGCCGCCGTTATACTTGAGCGCCCGCAAAGTGGCAACCAGCACAATGGCAGACGGCGTAAGTCCTGCCAGACGGCATTTGATATCCAAAAACTTTTCTGCACCCAGATCCGAACCGAAGCCAGCCTCTGTGATACAGTAATCCGCCAGTTTCAGGCCAAGCTTGGTGGCTCGGATGGAATTGCATCCATGAGCGATATTGGCAAAAGGACCGCCGTGCATCAGCGCAGGGGTGTTTTCCAGCGTCTGCACCAGATTGGGCTTCAGCGCATCTTTGAGCAGCGCCGTCATCGCGCCCTCCGCCTTTAGATCGCTAGCATATACCGGTGTGCCGTCGTACCGATACGCCACCAAAATAGATCCCAAACGCTGCTTTAAATCGGACAAATCACTGGCCAGGCAGAGGATTGCCATCACCTCGCTGGCAACGGTAATCTGAAAACCGTCCTGACGAGGGACACCGTTTGTCTTTCCTCCCAGTCCCACAATCACTTCCCGCAGCGCGCGGTCATTCATATCCAAACACCGTTTGAAGAGAATCTGCCGGGGATCGATTCCTAGAGCATTGCCCTGTTGCAGATGGTTGTCGATCATCGCACACAGCAGATTGTTGGCGGCGGTGATGGCGTGCATATCCCCGGTAAAATGCAGGTTGATGTCCTCCATCGGCACCACCTGGGCATACCCGCCTCCGGCTGCGCCTCCCTTTACACCAAACACCGGCCCCAAAGAGGGCTCCCGCAGGGCGATGATGGCATTTTTTCCGATCTTTGCCATGGCCTCTCCCAAGCCAACGCTGGTAGTGGTTTTTCCTTCTCCCGCCGGGGTAGGATTGATGGCGGTGACCAAAATCAGTTTGCCGTCTGGATGTTGTGCCAATCTTTGGTAGATGGATTCCGAAACCTTTGCTTTATACCGTCCATATGGTTCCAGTTCCTCTTCAGAAATTCCCAATCTCTCCGCAATCTCGCGGATGGGCAGCATCTTTGCCTGCTGAGCAATCTCAATATCCGTCAACATTCTTATCCACTCCTTCTTTCAATTTTCTCTGCCGTTTCACGCAAGCGGTGCGCCGTTTTCGGCTGATTTGGCTTTACGGAAAACAGGGGTGGTCGGTGGATATTTTCCGTACAGCACCAACCTTACCCGTTTACAAGCCAAAATACAACATTCTTGAAAACATTATACCATAGTTTTGCTTTAATTGCATCTTCACATCCTGTAAGTTTTACAACAGGCCTCTTTTTGTTTTTTTGTCGCTTTTCACAATTTTGAGGATTCTTTTTTTCTCTTGCTCTTCACCGTTGTGCCGGTGATAAGGGTTAAACAGGTTCTGACGCATTCTTCCGGTTTTAGGGCCGAAAACCGGATTTCCCAGCCATTTCTATGAAATTGAGCCTTCTTTTTTCTTGCTTTCCCTATGGTTTCATATTACAATAGGATGCATGAATACGTCTGTAGATCGAAAAACACCTTTTTGAATCGGACATCACTCTCGTTTATACGGAGGTTCCTATGAAATCCATTTTGGCCAACATTGGCAGATATTTCCGACAAACCGACTTAATCTTGATTTTGTTATGCTTATCTGCCTCCGTCATTGGTTTTGTGATGATTGGCGGCATTGTCTATGCAGAGATGACCGGAATTCGCGATCTTCTGATGCAGATTGCTGCAACTACCCTGGGAATTGGCGGTATGGTTGTGGTTTCCCTTTTTGATTACCGGATGTTGGCCCGTCTCTGGAAACTTCATGTTCCCGCCGCCATCCTTCTGGTACTGATCACAATGATCTTCGGCCAGGGGCGTGGGGAGGCGGACGATATCGCTTGGCTTGTGATTCCCATCACCGAAAACTTTTCCTTTTCCTTACAGCCATCGGAACTGCTGAAAATATCCTATGTCCTCTCCTTCGCCCTTCATCTGGAGACGGTACGGGACAGCCTAAACCGCTTGCGCACCTTGATTCCTGTGTGCATTCACGGAATATATCCTGCGCTGCTCATCCATTTTATGGGCGATGACGGCACCGCTCTGGTGTTTCTCTGTGTTTTTATCTCGATGATTTTTGCCGCGGGCCTCAGCTGGAAATATATCGCAATTGCCATTCCCGCTGCGGTAGCCTCTATCCCTATCCTTTGGAATTTTGTCATGACTCAGGATCAAAAGGATCGTTTTATGGTGATCCTCAAACCTGGATATGATCTGCAAAATATTGGTTGGCAGCAGTACCAAGGAAATATCTCCATTGGTTCTGGACAGCTTTGGGGGATTGGGATTTTCTCCCCTGAGCATCGCACCAGCATCCCCGAGATTCAAAACGATTTTATCTTTGCCTTCATCGGGGAATCCGTCGGTTTTATCGGCGCCCTGGGTGTAATTTTGTTGTTGACCGCCATTGCTTTGCGCATTTTGATGAATTCCACCGTCTCGCAGGACTACCTTGGAAAATTTATCTGCGTAGGCATCTTTGCCATTGTTATGTTCCAGACCCTGATCAACATTGGAATGTGTCTGAGTATCCTGCCGGTGATTGGAATCACCCTCCCCTTTCTCAGCTGCGGAGGTACATCAGTGGCAACTCTTTATTTGGGCATTGGGTTGGTGGTAAGTGTATTTATGCACAACAAAACCACACTCTTTTCCTAATCTTAACAGCGTAAATTTCTGGCTCAACTAAAAACTTGTTAAACCGTCTTCGTACAAAAAAATCCGGCCGAACATTCGGCCGGATTTTTTTGTTACATATCTTTGAGCTGACTGGTATACAGCTTATAGTATTCGCCTTTCTTTGCCATCAGCTCCTGATGATTGCCCTGTTCGACGATTCCGCCATTGGCAATATACATGATGATATCACAATTCTTGATGGTGGAAAGCCGGTGCGCAATGATGAAGGAAGTACGGCCTTTCAGCAGCTGGTTGATGCCCTGCTGCACCAAAAGTTCCGTTTTTGCATCGATGGCCGACGTGGCTTCATCCAATACCAGAACCTTGGGATCGGAGATCAGCGTTCTCGCAAAGCTGAGCAGCTGACGCTGGCCTTGGGAAAGGCTGCTGCCCCGCTCTCGAACCTCCGTCTGATATCCGTTGGCAGTATGAACAATGAAATCGTGCGCCGAAACGGTTTTACAAGCCTGCTCGATCTCTTCCTGAGTAGCATCCAGCTTACCATAGCGAACATTATCGGCAATGGAACCGGAGAAGATAAAGGTATCCTGCAGCATAATACCCATCTGGCTGCGCAGAGAATGCAGGGTAACCTGGGAGATGTCCTGCCCATCGATAAGCACCTGTCCGCTTTTCAAATTATAAAAACGGGAAATCAGATTGACAATGGTGGTTTTGCCTGCACCGGTCGGTCCCACGATGGCAACACTCTGTCCTGCCTTCACTTTAAAGCTCAAGCCTTTGAGCACGTCGGGGGAATCCTTTTCGTAGGCAAACACCACATCCTTAAATTCCACATCTCCCTTGATCTTGGGCATCTCGATGGCGTTGGGAACATCGTGAATTTCCACCGGTTCATCCATCGTCTCAAAGATACGCTCCAGATAGGCAATGGTATTGATAAAGTTGTTGTAGATATTGGACAGATTGGTGATGGGCTGCCAGAAACGTGTGGCATAGTTGCCCATGGCCCACAAAATACCAAAGGTAACGGTACCGGAATACCGGAGCATACCAACCACATACACCAGCGCCAGCACAATGGTGGAGATGTTATCCACCGATACCCACACCAGGTTGGAGATATAAGCAGCTGTCAACCAGGTTTTTCTGGAACCTTCACAGAGATTATCAAAGATTCCCTGGTTTACCTTTTCCCGGTTAAAGATCTGCGTCACCTTCATACCGGTGATGGTCTCCTGAAGATAGGCGTTCAGATTGGAGTTTTTGTTGGAAACCTGCTGCCAGGCGCGACGCTGCCGGGGCTTGATAGAGAAAACAATGATGACCAGAAATGGAAGCCCTGCAACGATAATCATGGACAATCCTGCGTGCATGGCAAACATAAAGCAGGCGATGAAGATCAAATTGAGGAAATCCAGCAAAAAGTTGATGATGCCGTTGGAGAGCATATCCGCTACATTGTTGACATACTGCACCACACGCACCAAAATCTTCCCGTGAGGCCGGTTGTCATAATAGGAAAAAGGCAGTTCCTGCAGCTTGCGGAACAAGTCGGTACGGATCTCGTAGATAATTCCCTGTCCCACCTGAGTCATAATGCGGGAGCGGATGGTTGTCATCAACGTCTGTCCGGCCAGTGCTAACGTCACCAACAACGAATAGAATAACACCTGCCGCACATCTTTGTTGGGAACCGCTACGTCCATAATCTGCTGGGTTAGCTTGGGGGTAAACAGCGCCAAAATGATGCCCAGTGTGTTAATCAGAAAAGCAAAGGTCATCTTATCGGCGTAATGCTTGATGTATACGCCGCTGCGTTTGAGATGTTTAAAACTAAAGGGGGATTCCAGACGTTCATCCACGTCATATTTGTTGCGCGCCATACTCTCGCTTCCTTTCCTTGTTCACAGACATTCGGGATTACAGCACGCCGACGGCCTGCAGATCCTGCACATCCATACCGCTGTTCTGGATGTTAAAGATTTCCCGGTAGTATCCATTTTTCTTCAGAAGCTCCGAATGGGTTCCGCTTTCCACAATCTTGCCATGATCCAAAATAAATATCTGATCGGCATTTTTCACCGAGGAGATGCGCTGGCCGATCACAATCTTGGTACACGGAAAATCTAGATTGTTCAGCTGTCCCTGAATATATTTCTCTGTCTCCATATCCACCGCCGAGGTGGTATCGTCCAAAATCAAAATTGCGGGGCGAACCGCCAACGCACGAGCCAACGCAATACGCTGTTTCTGTCCACCAGAAAGGCCGACGCCGCGCTCACCAATGATGGTATCATACCCTTCCGTCATATGCCGGATAAAATCATCCGCATCCGCCATCTTGGCGTATTTTACCACATCCTCCTCACTCATATCCGGTACGCCATAACAGACGTTGCCTTCCGCCGTATCGGAAAAGAGGAATACGTCCTGCGTCGCCATACCAATGCCGCCGCGCAGCGTTTTGAGATCCCAATCCCGCACGTCCACGCCGTCAACCCGGATATGACCTTCCTTTACATCGTAGAAACGCAGAATCAGATTGGCAACCGTGGTCTTTCCGCAGCCTGTAGCGCCCATAAACGCCACCGTCTGTCCCGGTTTGATATGGAAGGATACGTCGTCCAAAACGGTACTCTTGCCGAAACGGAAGGTAACGTTCTCAAAAGAGATGTCTCCTTCGGTTTTTTCCGGCTGATAAGCATTATCCTTGGTATGTATGGTGGGAGCCTGATAATAGATCTCAATGATTTTGCTGGCGGAAGCAAAGAAACGCTGGGTATCGTTGAGCAGCGTTCCCAGCTGACGCATTGGTGCTGCGATCGCCCAGGTCAAACTGGACATAGCCATCAGCTCGCCGGCGGTCAAACGCCCATTGATGATAAACAGGCCGCCGACCAGCGCCACCACAATGGTCAAAAAGTTTGCTGCCATCTCCATGATGGGAAAGAACTTCATCCAATAAAGGTTGACAAAGATATTGGTATCCCGATAAGCTTTGTTCTTCTCGTCAAATTTGGAAATCTCATAATCTTCCCGCGCAAAGGCCTTGATGACCTTATTGCCGGAAATATTCTCCTGCGCGGCTGTGTTGAGTTCGGTCATACGTTCCCGAAGGCCTCGGTACATTGGTTTAATCTTTCGGGAATAAAAATTGGAAACCATAAAAATAACCGGTGTAATGATCAAGATGCACAGTGTAAACAGCCAATCGGTCACAAAGAAGAAAATCAGCGCCGCCACAAACAAAACCAGAGAATTTAACAGCTGCCGGCAGATACCAGCGATGGAATGCCGAACCATATCCAGGTCACCGGTCATACGGGTCATCAAGTCTCCCGTGCGATAGCTGTCAAAAAACTCCATCTCATTGGCCTGCATATTCTGATACATTTTCACACGGATATTCTTGACTGTCTGCTGGGATACCTGCTCAAAGCAGACAATCATAAAATAGCCAAAAGCGGTCCGGATGGCAGTAACAAGACACATTGCCACTGCTAAGGGAATCAGCAGATCCATTCGACGCACTACTTCCCCTGTTACCGGATCGGTGACGCCCGTAACCACCCAATCCACCAACAATTCTGTCAGTTTGGGATTGATCAACGCTGTGGCGGGATGAATGATTTGCAGAATCACTGCCAGAATGAACTTCCGCTGTGTATTCCCCATATTGTGCCATACCCATTGGAATTGGAACATAAATCTCCCCTCCTACTTTTCATAGGAAATTGTGTGTGTGCCAGCCCCGTATCACGGCAGCACATTCGATTCATCTACCGGTATGATATACGAAATTTCAGGCAAAATCAACATGTTACAATTTCTTAACAATATATTATAAACAATTCACATGAGATTGAAAGATTTTTCCTTTTAGACGGATGGATACCCGCTTTTCAAAGATGATACAAAAATATCGTATTTTTTCTTTGGGATTTGTGAGACAATTTTACCGTCGATGGTATTGCTTTGCCGCAAAAACGTGTATAATGTTACTATTGATGGATGTCCATCTCCCGGCAAACCGGCATCGCGTCAACATTACCTATGATTGGAGCAAAACCAGCTATGATTTTTGCCAGCCTCTTTTTTCTCTACCTATTATTACCTCTAAATCTTCTTATTTATTATGCCGTGTTTCGCCGGCATGTTTACCGGAACTTTGTCCTGATCTTTTTCTCGCTTTTTTTCTATGCTTGGGGAGAGCCGGTCTGGATTGTGCTGCTGCTTTTCTCGGCTTCCATCGACTATCTCCACGGTCGGTTCATTGAGCGACACCGCGGTACCTCTTTGGCAAAATGGGGAGTGATTTCTTCTCTGGTACTCAATCTCTCCATCCTGTTTCTTTTTAAGTACAGTGGCTTTGTGGTGGAAAGCATAAATATGCTGTTGGGTCTCTCTTTTCCAGTTCCAGCATTTCGCTTACCGGTGGGAATCTCCTTTTATACCTTCCAGACCATCTCCTATGTTATCGACGTCTATCGCGGAGACGTCAAAGCGGAAAAATCCTATTTTGGATATTTGATGTACCTCTCTCTCTATTTTCAGCTGGTAGCCGGACCCATCGTGCGTTATAAAACCATCGCCGATCAAATTGCCAGCCGCCATGTCTCCTTTCAGGATTTCAGTGACGGGTTATTTCGTTTGACGGTTGGATTGGGCAAAAAGGTTATCCTTGCCAACACCGCCGGCGCCCTGGGCGCGCTGTATCTGGATGGGGACCTCTCCAAACTTTCAGTGGCAGGCGCTTGGTTCGGCGCCATTCTCTACACCCTGCAAATCTATTTTGATTTTTCCGGTTACTCCGATATGGCAATCGGCTTGGGAAGAATGTTTGGCTTTACCTTCTCGGAAAACTTCCGCTATCCCTACCTGGCCAAAAGCGCTACCGATTTTTGGCGCCGCTGGCATATCTCCCTGGGCAGTTTCTTTCGGGATTATCTCTATATCCCGTTGGGTGGAAACCGCCGGCACCAATTTGGAAATCTATTTATTGTCTGGTTCTGTACCGGACTTTGGCATGGCGCCAGCTGGAATTTTGTGCTATGGGGATTATTCTACGGCCTGCTGATTACGCTGGAAAAGGCGTTTCTGGGTAGATGGCTGGAAAAAATACCCGCTCTATTCTCCCATTTATACCTGCTGCTGGCGGTGGTGTTCGGCTGGGTGCTCTTCTATTTTACCGATTTTACCCGTCTGTTTACCTATCTTCAGGTAATGTTCGGTTTTGCCGGAGCACCGCTTTGGGATATGAATCTTCAGCTGCACCTGCTCAACAATCTTTTTTGGCTCATTGCTGCCATCCTGTGCTGCCTGCCTATTTTTCCGGCTCTGGGAAAACTGGCGCAACGGCATCCGCCTGTGGCAACCGCTGGCGCTTTGGCACGCACCGTTCTCTCTGCAGCGTTGCTGCTGATCTCCTCCACCATGTTGGTTGGTCAAAGTTACAATCCGTTCCTGTACTATCGATTCTAGTCCATCTTGTCTGAAAGGATAACCAAATATGAAACCATCCGCCGCCCATCGCTTCTTTACCCTGATACACTGTGCCCTGATCCCTTCCATTTTGGCTGTGGGAGGAATTCTCGCCATTGTCCTCCCCAAGCCCACCGTCTCCCAGTACGAACGCCGGGAGCTAACCCCTTTTCCAGAGTTTTCGCTGTCCTCCCTTTTTCGGGGGGAATTCACCAGCCAGCTGGACAACTATTTTGCCGACACCTTCCCCATGCGGGAATCGCTGGTCAAATTGGGAGCCCGGTTGGAAGATATGCGCGGGATTCGTTTTGACGAACTCCGGCTGCACGAAACCACGCCTCAGCCCTCGCAGCCGGAAACTCCTGTGACCCTGCCAGAACAGAACAGTGCCTCCTCCCAGCAGAGCGGCTCCTCTCTTTCCGTTCAATCCTCTGCTGCTTCGTCGGATGCTTCCGCCTCCTCATCTTCCCAGGAGACTTCTTCCACTGCCACGACTGATCCCGGTACCGTTGCACCGGAACAGTACAATTCGATTCTGGTTTATCAAAATCGAGCCATGGCGCCTTTTGGCGGTTCGGAAGCTATGGGCGGATACTATGCCTCTGTCCTATCCCAATACCAACAGACACTGGGAGATTCGGTCACCATCTATAATCTGCTGGTCCCCACTTCGATTGAATTTTATCTGCCGGAAAAGTACCAATCCATGACCAATTCTCAGAAAGATAGCATCGACTATATCTATTCTCAATTGGATGCACGGATCAAACGGGTGGATGCTTATACTGCTTTGCAGCAGCATACCGATGAATACCTCTACTTTGCCACCGATCATCACTGGACCGCGCTGGGCGCTTACTACGCCTATACCGCCTTTGCCCAACAGGCCGGTTTTGAGCCCAAACCTCTCAGTGAGATGGAGAAACGCACCATCTCCCCCTTCATCGGCACCATGTACAATCAGACCCAGGATGCCAAACTGCTGGAAAATCCCGACTATGTGGATTACTATATCACCGACACCCAGCATACCGCCTATCAGTATGTAAAAAACAGCCCCCATTACGGTGTTCCCATCTCGGTTTGGGCGGACTATGCCACCGGCGGCAACAGCTATTCCGTATTTCTCCACGGCGACTATCCTTTGACCCGTATCGACACCCAGCATAAGAACGGACGAAAAATCATGGTCGTGAAGGAATCCTTTGGCAACGCCTTTGCTCCCTATCTGATCCCTCATTACGAACAGGTGTTTGTGGTGGACGCTCGGTATTTCCAGCTCAACGGCGAACAGTTTATCAAGGACAATGGCATCAACGAAATCCTGTTTATCAACAATATCTTCGCCGCCAACACTTCTTCCCAGATCGGGTATATTCAGCGTATCCTCACCCAATCCGAATGGTATTATCCCACTGAGACCTCTTCCTCCTCTGAAAGTAGCTCCTCCTCTGAGAGCAGTTCCTCCTCCAAAGGCGGCGGTGTGATCGTGATTAAACCCGATGGCACCAAGGAGCGTGTGGAAGAAAGCACCACCGGTTCTTCCGCCGGAAAGGTGACGGTGCAACACTCCTCCTGATCTTCCAACATAAAAGGAACCAGCGGACACTTCATAACAAATGGGGTGCAGTTCACTTCAAAAGTGTCCGCTGGTTTTTTCTTTTATATAACCCTCTGAAGTAGCTGCAAAACAATTTGTACGCCCATAAGGAATTAATTCCGATACTTACCGCTGCCCACGGGCAGACTCATACAGATCCATCATAAGCTGGAAGGTATTTTCCACCTCTGGCAAACCAATGGCAGGCTGGGCGCCGGTCTGAACAGCGTGGTAAAAATCACGGATACAGGCGGTATGGCCTGTCCCCCAATATCCTTTCCCCAGTGCAACCCGCTTTTCCAGTTCCACTGCGGTTTTGGTGCCGTCCGGTGCGATCAGCGTCAAAGTATCTCCCTCAATGCGCAGCACCATCTTTTCACAGTGCAGCTCCAGCAGAATCGGCGCGTTGCTGCCAAAGGCAGTAGTACAGTAAAAAAGTCCAACGCCTTTCTCATACCGGATGTACGCTTCCATGGTATCCTCCACCTCAATCACCCCTTTGAGGTGATGGTTGGCGATGGAGGCCTCGCAATTCTCTGCGTGCCCCATAAACATGGTCATCAAATCCAATGTATGAATCGACTGATTGATCAGCGCACCGCCGCCTTCGGTAGCCAGCGCACCCCGCCAACCGCTTTCGGTATAATAAGCGCCGCCGCGACTCCAGGTCACAAAGGCCCGCGCTGAAATCAGCCGTCCAAATTCCCCGCTCTCCAATAAGGATTTGGCCGTTTGTACGCTGGGATTATACCGGTTCTGAAAACAGACGCCCAACCGGCAGCTGCTCTTCTGGGCGGCCTCCTTCAGTGCGGCATATTGCTGGTGGGAGATGGCAGGCGGTTTCTCCATAAATACATGGACTCCCTTCTCCAGCGCCGCCAGCGCCATTGGCACATGTAGATAATGCGGGGTGCAAATATGTAAAACATCCAGGTCTTCCTTCTCCAGCATTTCCTCCAAAGAGGCATATACCCGCGCTTTTCCTGCGGTATATTGCTGGGAAAAATCCTGGGCGCGCTGTGGCAGAATATCTGCAAAAGCTACCAACTGATGTTCCTGTGGATTCACAGATCCGGCGTGTACCTTTGCAATTCCGCCGCAACCAACAATAGCAATCTTCATTTTTTGTTCCAACTCCTTTGTTTTGGGATACACCGATATCCTCATAGGATTGCGTCGGTGCAGAAAGGATTCCATCACACAGCCCCATTATAGTATTTCCCTATCCAAATAGAAATAGAAAAACCAACCTATTTTTTATGCTTTTTTCAGAAATATCTGTGAATTCCACCTAGATATTGCCCACTTATTTCCAATTTCCTATTGCTCAACTGCCATAAAAACTTTATACTAAAAGCAGCCGCAAGCCTATGGCTTTTATGTGTATTGTCAGAGAGTCATAACAAGTTCATGGAAAGGAGCCACCGATATGCCGTATCTTCATCTCTCCGTCTCTCCCAAATTGGATGAACAACAAATCAGCGCCATCCATCAGGCTGTCGCCGACACCATCGTTCTGCTACCCGGAAAAAACTATAACGCCACCACCATCCACATTCAGGACAATCAATGTATCTCCCGCATAGACCGCTCCACCCCCTGTGGATTCTGCGATATCCGTTTGTTTGGACCCGCCCCCATCGGGACCAAACGGGACTTTGTCAAAGCTTTCACCGCCCGCATGACTGAGATTACCGGTATCCCCTCAACTCATCTTACTTTTAACATCATTGAGTTGGAAACCTGGGGCGGAGGCGGCGATATGAAAAGCTTCCGCTAATGCATAGAACTGCTGACAAATCTTAAGAACATAAATATAAACCGGCGCCAGCAAGAATTTTGCATCTTGCTGGCGCCGGTTTTCTATCTTTTAAAATAGTTAGATGGAAAAACACAGGCTCTCCCGATTGTAGATGGTGTTTTCTCCAACACCATACCGGTAATCCGCGTAACTGACAGCATCCACCGGCAGCGGCTGCGGATACACCTTACCTTCAAAACCTCCAGGACAAAACACTGCCGTCATCCCAGCTTTCAGGCCTTCAATGCGGTAAAGTTTTCCTTTTCTTCTCTCCAGTGCAGCCTCCTGCTCCAACGGCGTGACCGTCACCATGCCGCCTTGGGGCGCAGCTACAACCGGTTGCTCGATATCTGTTTGCAACAACAACGGTTCTCCGGCTAAGCTTTCTATCTGAATCCATTGGGTTTTGCCATCCTTGCGCTGAGCGCTGACACGAAAACCGCCTTCGGCTGCCAGATTCCCAAAAGCGGCATCTCTCCAGCTGTCCGGCATTGCCGGGAACACCCGCACCCGGTCTCCCCAACTTTGCAGCAGCATTTCCTGCAAGGTCTGTGCGGCGGCCAGCGGCGTCTCAATCACCGGCCCTGCCTCTTTATAAAGGGTATTGGGCTTGAGAAAATCGCTCCAAAGCCGCTGCAAACTCTCCAACGCTCGATCTCCTTCCCCCATACAGGCATACATGGAAGCCGCACCGGTAAAAGAGTATCCCAACAGTTGTTCCGGCAGACTTTGCCATAAGGCAATGGAACGACGGATGATCGCCTCATGTCCGTCCTCGTCGCTGACCAGATGCAGCGGATAGATCATCAAAAGATGAGAGTAATGCCGATGGGATTTTCGGTACTTTACTCCAGATCCAATCAAATAACCATCCTCGTCCTGCGGATAATCGACAAGATGGGACAAAATTTCTTTCCAGCGGGACAGCATTGGTTCCCAGACAGGACTTTTTTCAGAAATCTCAATGAGCGTTTCCAGTCCCCAGCGCAGCAAACTCAGATTATAGTTGCAGTCTTCACAGTTTTCATGGTATTCCGGGGATGAGGTCAGCGGAAGATGATAACATCCATCCTCCCGTTTTTCAAGATAGTGAAGATAATAACTGATGCTGCGGCGCAGCATCGGATATAGGAAATTTCTGAGATATCCCTGATCCATGGTCATGCGATAGGAAAGCCAGCAGCCATGCAGCACCCAGGTCAAATTTCCGATCTCCGCAAAGGCGGTAGGTCCATTGTCTTTCCCAGGAGGCGGGCAGTCACTGCGATAGGTGCGGGTGGTGGTAGTGTGGATGGCAGCCGAATCCTCCCGGCAGTGGGGCGGAACGTTGGCGATTAGATCTGGCAGATGCCCTTGCAGGTTGCGCCACACCGACTCACACAGGGACAGGCGATTGGCCGTATACAGCGGGGAATAGGCCAACTGCACGTTGAGATTCCACCAGGTTCCCGGCCAAGCCGTAGTAACCAGCCAAGGGCCCTGGTTATCCATCACCAAAGCATCGCTGCGGGTAGCACAGGCAGCTTTATACATCTGAATCCAATAAAAGCTCTCCATCCGCCGATCAGGCAGTGAAACAAAGCTTTGCTGGTAATATTCCGCCCACCAGCGGCAATGACTCTGATACTGGGCGACAGGATCCTCCAAAAACAGAGCGCCGATCTGCGTTTCTGTTTCCGCCAGCAGACGATGGATCTGCTCCCCGATATTCACCGTGGCATACATCCGACCGCCTTTTTCCAGCTGCTGAAGCTGCCAAACGGTAACATACCCGGCGCCGTCGGAAATGCGCTGTAAAATGATATGCTGTCCCTCTTTTTCCATCACCTCTGCCGGTGGATTCGGGCGATAATTGGGGCGAATACGGGTGGTATCTCCGTGTTCCAACCCGTAACGCTGTCTTGGACTCTCTGAAACCGCTGGGGCAAAGCGCCAGTTCTCTGCTTCCTGCCCTCTACAGACAGTCTCAACAGAGAAAAACGGTCTATCCGCATAAATGTAGATGGTAAAATCCAGCCCTCCCTCCTCTGTTTCCATAGAACCATTCAGGGTAGCGCGATAAAGATCCAATTCCATGGAAAAACTGCGGATATCCCCTTTGGGAGCCAAATACAGCTTGCCAATGGGTAAACGGGGATTTTGGTACAAACTTTCGCTGCCCTGGGAGGAAAGATCTCGATTGTCATAGACATCGTTTCGACCCAGTTCCAGGGTAAGACCCTGACTGTCAGGATCGAGATATACCAAGAGTCCCAAAAGCCCGTTGCCTAGAAACGCTCCTTCCTCCCAGCATAACGGTGGTTTACTCCAGATCAGATTGTGCCGCGCCATAAATTTTTCCCAGTTTAACCTCTCAGACGGTTTCTCCATTTTGTCATATCCCCTTTGTTTTTTGGTACTTATCGAAAAGGAACAAGCGCCAAACCGGCGTCCCATTCCTTTTTGTATTTCTTGACCGCAAAAACTTTCCCTCTCTATCTCTATGGGAAATCTCTTTGCACCATCGTTTCATCAATCTTCCCGGGAAAAACGTAGCCGGTAGCTACAGCGCTGACAAAGATCCAATGTCACCCTTCCGCCGTCAAAGCCGCTGACCATCTGCTGAAGGGTAGGAGAGTCCACAATTTGAGAAAACGGCGTCTCAAACAGATTTCCCAGCGGCGCTTCCCCGTTGCTGTCCAGACAGCAGGGCACCACCGTACCATCCCAGAGCACCCCCAGCATCTGTCTCCCGCCATAACAGCGGCCGCGATCTGAGATATAGGGATGCTTTAAAGACGGCCAGACAAACTCTTCCTCCCAGCTGAGGAAAACACCTTTGGCGATGGCGGCGCTGCGCTTGACCGAAAGTTCCGCTGCCAGATCATGAGCGGTGGGAAAGGCTTTTCCAATCCGCTGCAACACCTGCATACTCTCCTGGTCAATGGTTTTTCCGTCTCCCAGATTCCACATTCGGTATACCACAAAAGGCCTGCCCTGTTCCAATGCCTTATGACCAAAGGCCACAGCCTCCTCAAGGCACCTCTCCCGCTCCTGCGGGGGCAGCTGGCCAAAGGCGTGGATTGAAAGGTTGACCTGGCGCACCGCCGGACATTCCAGCAGCAAATGCCCTTTTTCTCCAAGCAATGTCGCGTTGGTGGTGACATTCACCTGGAAGGATAGTTCCTGACAAATGCTTAAGATTTCCGCAAGCTGGGGGTGGCAGAGCGGTTCCCCCTTTACGTGCAGATACAGATAATCGCTGTAAGGGCGAATCTGCTTGGCTGCCTCATAAAATCGCTGAGCACTCATCCTTCCAGGCTTCCGCTCCAGCGCAATACAAAACGGGCAATGCAAATTGCAGAGATTGGAAATCTCCAGATAAACACGCTTAAACCGCACGCGATCAACTCCTAAAACAAGGTCATTTGGCTGCTCTCCGGCAAACCTTTCAAAGCGCCCGCGCCGCGCAACAGTTCAATGATGGCTTTGGACGCACCGGAACGGACGGATACCTCATCCATGGAGAGGTACTCTCCCTGTGCTCCTGCTTCCTCCAACCCCCGGGCCGCCGCCTCTCCAAGGCCTTTTAACGCGGTAAAGGGCAACCGCAGTTTTCCATCCTCCGGTTTATATTTGGTGGCGGAGGATTTATACAGATCCACCGGTAGGAAAGAAAGCCCTCTGGCCATCATCTCATTGACCACCTGCAGCGTGGTATACTGATCCTCCTCCTTGGTGGTGCGCTCATTGCCTTTGGCTTTGAGCTCATCCATTTTGGAGCGCACTGCACTGCGTCCCAGAATCGCCGATTCCGCGTCGAAATCCCCGCCGCGCACCGTGAAAAAGGCGGCATAATACTCCAGCGGTTTATAGATCTTATACCAGCCCAACCGGATGGCTGCAATAACATAGGCGCTGGCATGGGCTTTCGGGAACATATATTTGATTTTGTAGCAGCTTTCAATATACCAGTCCGGTACATTGTGCTCCTTCATGGCGTTTACGTGTTCCTCGGTGAGCAGTTTGCGTGCGTTTCCTTTACGGGTGATCTCCATAATCTTAAAGGCCATACTGGGGTCCAGACCTTTTTGAATCAGGTAGGTCATAATGCTGTCACGGGTACCGATTACCTCCGAGATGGTACAGGTTTTGTTGTGGATCAGCTCCTGAGCATTGCCCAGCCATACGTCGGTGCCATGGGAAAGACCGGAAATCTGCAAGAGATCCGCGAAGGTCTTGGGCTGACATTCCTGAAGCATACCCCGTACAAAGGGGGTACCCATCTCCGGCAGCGAAAGGCTTCCGGTATTGCAATCGATGTCCTCCTCGGTGACACCCAGCTCTTTGGGGCTGGTAAACAGGCTGATAACCCGCTTATCTGACATGGGAATATCCATCACATCGATCCCGGTCAAATCCTTGAGATGCTTATACAGGGTTGGAACATCGTGCCCCAGATTATCCAGCTTGAGGATGGTGTCATGCAGAGAATGGAAATCAAAGTGGGTGGTCACAATGCCGGAATCGGTGGAATCCGCCGGATGCTGTACCGGTGAAAAATCATACACCTCATAGGCGCGCGGGACAACTACCATGCCGCCCGGATGCTGTCCGGTGGTGCGTTTCACCCCGGTGCATCCCGCTGCCAACCGCAGCTCCTCGGCTCTATGTACCACCTTTCCCCGCTCTTCCAGATACTTTTTGACAAAACCGTAAGCGGTCTTTTCCGCTACGGTGGAGATGGTCCCGGCTTTAAAGACATGGGTGGAGCCAAACAGTTCCTCGGTATACCGGTGGGCCCGCGCCTGATATTCCCCGGAAAAGTTCAGGTCAATATCGGGGGATTTGTCTCCCTTAAAGCCCAGGAAGGTCTCAAAGGGGATGTTGTGTCCATCCTGATTCAGGCGGGTACCGCAGTGGGGACAATCTTTTTCCGGAAGATCGAAACCGGAACCGTAGGAGCCGTCGGTGATGAATTCGCTGTATTTGCATTTGGGACAGACATAATGGGGAAACAGCGGGTTTACCTCTGAAATGCCCGCCATGGTCGCCACAAAGGAGCTTCCCACCGAACCTCGGGAACCTACCAGATATCCGTCGCTCACCGACTTGCTCACCAATTTTTGCGCAATGATATACAGTACCGCAAATCCATGTTTGATGATCGAGGTCAGCTCCCGGTCCAGCCGGTCCCGCACAATATCCGGCAGCGGATCCCCGTAGATTTCCTTTGCTTTGCCCCAGGTAATCCGCTGAAGGTCCTCCTCTGCCCCATCGATGGAGGGGGGATAGGTTCCGTCGGGGATGGGTTTGATCTTCTCGATCTGATTGGCAATGCGGTTGGTGTTTTCCACCACCACCTGATAGGCCTTCTCCTCCCCCAGATAGCTGGAAAACTCTTCCAGCATCTCGTCGGTGGTTTTCAGATACAAAGGCGGCTGCTCCGCTGCGTCGGTGAATCCCTGTCCCGCCATCAGGATCTCCCGATAAATGGCATCCTCCCGATTCATAAAATGTACATCGCAGGTGGCCACCACCGGTTTTCCCAGCTTCTCTCCCAGGCGGATGATGGTCCGGTTAAACTCCCGCAGTTGCTCCTCATCCTTTGCCTGGCCGCTGCGCAGCAGGAAACGGTTGTTCTCAATGGACTGTATCTCCAGATAATCGTAGAAGGAGGCAATTTCCAGCAGCGTACGCTCGTCCTTCCCCTCCACAATGGCGCGGAACAGTTCCCCTGCTTCACAGGCCGAACCAACCAACAAACCTTCCCGATATTTAATCAGCTCGCTTTTGGGCACACGCGGACGTTTATAGTAGTAGTTGAGATGTCCCAAAGAGATAAGCCGGTACAGATTTTTAAGCCCTGTCAGATTTTTCACCAGCAGAATCTGATGATAGCTGGGCAGTTTCTTGGGATCTCCTCCCGTCAGACCGGTATTGATCTGTTCTACCCTTCGTATCTCCATTCCCTCCATCCGGGCAATCATCTTGAGCAGGATTTGGGCGAGAATCCCGGCATCGTCGCAGGCGCGATGATGCTGAAAAGGCGGCAGTTTGAGATACTGGGCAACCTTATCCAGCTTATGGCTCTTGAGATCGGGATACAGACTGCGGCTGAGCTTGACCGTATCCAGAAAGGTATAGGGAAATTCCTTTCCGGCACGACGCGCCGTCTCCCGCAAAAAGCCGGTATCAAAAGCCGCGTTATGGGCCACCAGCACAAAGGGTTCCTCCCCGCAAAAGCGCAGAAACGCTTCGTAGGCTTCCTCCTCCGAGGGAGCATCCGCCACCATCTCATCGGTGATGCCGGTAAGCTGGGTGATCTTCTCCGGAATGGGCTTTCCCGGCTGGACAAAAGTATCAAAGGTATCCAGGACCTCTCCGCCTTTCAGCTTCACCGCACCGATCTCGGTGATCCGCTCGGTGGATGCCGAAAGCCCGGTGGTCTCCAGATCAAACACAATAAAGGTGCCTTCCTCAAAGGACATCTTCTCCGGTCCTTCCACCACCGGCACCAGATCGTTGACAAAATAAGCCTCCATCCCGTAGATGATCTTAAAATCATCCAGCTTAGCCGCCGCGTTCATGGCGTCCGGAAACGCCTGAGCAACGCCGTGGTCGGTGATGGCGATGGCTTTATGCCCCCATTTGGCAGCCTGCTTAACCAGATCACCTGCACTGGTCACCGCATCCATAGCAGACATATTGGTATGGCAGTGCAGCTCCACCCGCTTATGCTCCGCCAAATCTTTTCGCTGCTTTTTGGTTACCTGACAGATGTCGTAGGGGCGGATGGCAATCTCACGGTCATATTTATCGTAGCTGACGTCCCCGCGCACCACGATGGTCATCCCCTTTTGCAGCTCGTCCATTGTCTGGGAATGTTCCTTGTCTACAATAGATTTCAGGGTGTTGGAGCTGGTGTAATCGGTAAAGTTGATGGAGTAGATGCATTTGCTTCCGTCCCGGCTCTCCCGCTTTTCCACCGAAAAGATATCGCCCCACACCGTCACGCGGCCGCTCTCCTGGCTTACCTCCGCCAAACGCATCGGGGTATCTCGAATCGGACGTCCCATCAGTACCGTCATCTTATCCGTCTCAATGGGCAGCGAAGCCGCGTCAAAGGTCACCCGCACCTCCTGCTTTTCCCCGGGAGCTACGCCGCCCTTCGCGGCGCCATAACCCCGGGGACTGCGAGAAGCTGCCGGCGTAGGCGCTGGCGCTGCCGATGCTCCTGGCGCTGCGCTCACTGCGCTGGATACTACCACCGAAGGCGTATCCTCCTTGGGTGGGCGCACCGTCTCCTCCAGCTGCTCCTTGGAGAGGGTCAATACCCCGTCAAACTCCACCACCACTTCCAGGCCAAACTCCTCACGGATTACCTGGCGCAGCATCCGGTCACATCCGATCTTTTTGAGCAGATCGTATCCGCCATGGGAGAGATAAATCCGCAGCAGTCCATCCCGGTAATCTGCCTTGGCGTCATCAAAAAAGCCGTTGACCAACGCCCCCTGCCGCTTGACGGCGCTGACCAGCTCCGGAAGATAGTCGGAACCGAACAGCTCCCCTGGATAGCGGGGCAACAGTGATGCGCGCTCGATTCCCAGTTTCTCCGCCAGATGCCCTTCCACAGTGGAAAGAATAGATTTGGCCATGAGCTGCCGCATCCATATCTCGATCTCCATCGTGCGCCTGGACTTATCCACCCGCATTGCCCTGATTTCTCCATCCCGCAACGGCTGCGAGATCTCTATCGATACCACCCGAGAAAACAAATTGCCAAATTCTCTCATCGCGTGCTGACTGCCTCCATATCCCTGTTATCCTTGCGCGTTCTATCACTTCATTCCAGAATACTATGATACCATAAACCACCGTATTTTCAAAGCCAGTGGCCCCTTTTTTCTGACCTATCTTTTCAGATAGCAATCCTGCTCCCACCACACCAAAAAGGCCGGATGCAAATTTCTCATCAGAGCGCTGGACCTTACCCTCTAAGGCAAAAAAACTCCTTCCGCAGCACAATACCCTTGGTATGCGCCTGGAAGGAGGTTAATGATCTTACTGGATCTTACGTTTTTGGGTCATATCGGCAATCTCCGCCATCAGCTCATCCACGATCCGCTCTTCGGGAACCTTGCGCAGGATCTCCCCTTTGCGAAACAGCAGCGCTTCCCCCACACCGCCGGCAATTCCGATATCTGCTTCCCGTGCTTCCCCTGGCCCATTGACGATACAGCCCATCACCGCCACCGTAATGGGAGCCTCCACCGTCTGTAACCGTTTTTCCACTTCCCCGGCCAGTGAGATGAGATCGATGCGGGTCCGGCCACAGGTAGGACAGGATACCAGTTTGGGGCCTCGTCCCAATCCGGCAGCCAGCAAAATATCTTTGGCTGCGGCAATCTCCCGAACCGGATCCGCCGTCAACGACACCCGCAGCGTATCCCCAATGCCGTCACAGAGCAGAGAACCGATGCCCATAGCGGATTTTACCAGACCCATCCGCTCGGTTCCCGCCTCCGTCACCCCGAGATGCAGCGGATAGGAACATCTCCGGGCCATCAAACGGTAAGCGGCAATGGTGCTTTTTACATCGGAGGATTTGAGGGAGATCACGATATCCTCAAAATCATACCGCTCCAACAGCGAAACGTGATACATTGCGCTTTCCACCAGCGCTTCAGGGGTGGGAGCTCCATATTTTTTCAGGATCTCCTTCTCCACCGAACCGGAATTGACCCCAATACGGATGGGGATCCCCCTCTCCCGGCAGGCATTGGCTACCTGCCGAACCCGACTGTCCTCCCCGATATTGCCGGGATTGATGCGGATTTTGTCGATGCCCGCCGCCACGCACTCCAGAGCCAGGCGATAATCGAAATGGATATCCGCCACCAAAGGGATGGAAATCTCCTGTTTGATGGCGTCCACCAGCCGTACCGCCGCCATATCCGGTACTGCAATCCGAACAATCTCGCAGCCAGCCTGCTCCAGCGCTTTGGCCTGTCTGACACTACCCTCCAGATCGGTGGAAGGAACGCTGAGCATCGACTGGATGGCTACCGGGCTTCCGCCGCCCAGATACCGGTTTCCAACCCGCACCTTTCGTGTATTCTCCCGCAAAGTCATAGCAATCACCATTTTCGTCTTATTTTTTGTATTTTCTTACATGATCAGGAGGCAATCAACCGCAGGATATCCTGATAGGTCACCGTCACCATCAGCGCCATCAGAAGCAGAAATCCTGCCGCGTGGACATAACCCTCATACCGGGCCGGGACCGGACGCCGGCGGATCATCTCCACCACCAAAAACAGCAGCCGCCCACCATCCAGCGCCGGGAAAGGCAGAAGGTTGAACACACCCAGATTCACCGTGATGAATCCGACAATCATCAGCAGCGAACCCAAACCATAGGAACTGGCCTGCCCGATGGCCTGAGTCGTACCCACCGGTCCGGAAAGCTGGTTCAGACCATACCGCCCGGTGATCAGATCAAAGAGCGTCATCCAGACCTGTCTGGCCACCGAAATATTCCATCCAATGCCATAACGAATGGTATTGAAAAAAGTCTGGGGGGGTTGCCAACACCTTAAAATCCAGTACAACCACATGGGTTCCATCCGAAAGGGTCTGGGTGGCAAACGGCACCTGAAGCTGGAGCTTCTCTCCCTGGCGCAGCACCGTCATATCCACCAGCCCATCCTCGTCCCGGACCAACGTATATACAATGTCCTGATCGATAAAGATGCGGGAGCCATTGATGCTGAGAATTTCATCCCCTTGCTGCAATACCTGGCTGCTCTGAGCGTTTTCCTCAAAGTGAACAATCTGCGCAGTGCCTATATACCCTTTCATCGAAACCATTGCCACCGCCACCACAAAGCCCAGCAGCAGATTCATCACTGCTCCGGCGCTGACAATTACAAAGCGTTTCCAGGCCTTTTGCCGGCAGAAAGCACGAGGATCCTGGCTTTCGCTGTCCTCTCCCTCCATCTGTACATATCCGCCCATGGGAATCGCCCGCAGGCTGTAGCGGGTTTCTTTCCCCTGAAAATGCAGCAGTGCCGGACCCATTCCGATGGAGAATTCCTCCACCTTTACCCCAAATGCTTTCGCTGCGGCGAAATGTCCCAGCTCATGAATCATGATAATCACGCTGAAAATCAGCAGTGCCAACAAAATCGTCCAGATACTCAAGCCACCAACCGCTCCTCTCTTCGCCCATCACAGGGCGCCGTTCTCAGAAAACCGCCAGTGCCAACAGCCCAAACCATCCGCACTCCGCAACAGGTTTCTTAATTCAGTATACGTCAAAACCATGACCAAACATACGGGAAATTCCAACGGTTTTGTGACTGTTTTTGTTATCTGCCGCCAACGATACCGGTGTTGGCCTTTACATACGTTCTCGCCTGATGGTCAGCTGTCAAAATATTTTCCAGCGTTACCTCGATCCCGTCAGGCTTCACCGATTCCATGGCGCCCCATACCAGCTTCCCAATCTCCAAAAAGCCGATGCGATCCCGTAAAAACAGGCTCACCGCCTCCTCATTGGCGCCGTTTACCACACTGGGATACAGTCCGCCGCGCCGGTATGCCTCCTTACAGGCCTTCAGACACAAAAAGGTTTCTTCATCCGGCTCCCCAAAGGTGAGCTTTCCCAACCGGGCAAAATCCACCGGTGTAGTCGCAAGGGGGGTGCGCTGCGGCCAGGTAAAGGCATATTGGATGGGAACCCGCATATCCGGAGCTCCCATTTGGGCCAAAATTGCGCCATCCACGCACTGAATCATCGAATGGATGATGCTCTCCCGCTGCACCACAATCTCAATCTCCTCCGGGCGTTTGTGAAACAGATGGCAGGCTTCGATCAACTCCAAGCCTTTGTTCATCAGTGTAGCGGAATCGATGGTGATTTTGGCCCCCATATCCCAGTTGGGATGGCGCAGCGCCTGCGCTGCGCGGACATTTTGCAGTTCCTCCCGTTTTTTTCCGTAGAATGGCCCGCCGGAAGCTGTCAGAAGGATTCGGGACACCTCGCTGGGGTCCGCCAATCCCTGGATGCATTGGAAGATGGCTGAGTGTTCACTGTCCACCGGAATCAGCGCCGCCCCGCTTTCCCGCGCCGCCTGCAGCACCAGTTCACCGCCAGTGACCAGCGACTCCTTGTTGGCAAGAGCCAGATCGGTTCCGGCTTCCAACGCCGCCAAGGTAGGGCGCAGCCCGGCAATCCCTACAATGGCGTTGAGCACCATATCGTTTTGCCCGTCTGCCGCCACCTGACAAATCCCTTCTGTGCCGCAAAGCACCTTTACCGGAAGATCCCGTAACGCCTGACAAAGCGCCGGATATAACTGCGGCTGTGCCGTTACCACATATTGTGGGGAAAACTCTCTCACCTGCTGTTCCAGCAAAGCTATATTGCGATTGGCGGTAAGGGCTGTTACCCGAAACCGTTCCGGAGACCGGCGGCAGACGTCCAGCGCCTGCACTCCAATGGAGCCGGTGGAACCAAGAATGGCAATGCGTTTCATTCTCCTTCTCCCTTTCTGTTACCGGTTATAAACAAATTTATATTGGAAAAAGAAAGGTAGCCTCCTGCCATGCTGCCCTTCGGTGTTTTGGGAGCATTGACGGCAAACAAAGGCTGCCCTCCGCCAGCAACAAACATCTGGCATCCACCGGATAGCATCCGGTTTTGTTCTCAAGTCCATAGTTAGAACATCAGCGCATATGACGGCAAAGCCATGCCGTCCGACGCTCACAGCGTGATAAACATTGGGATAAAACAGCTGAGGAGATATACTACCGGAGAAACCAGCAGAACCGAATCAAACCGATCCATAATTCCCCCGTGCCCCGGCATAATGTTGCCAAAATCCTTAACGCCACATTGGCGCTTGATGGTGGAAGCCGCAAGATCTCCCAGCACACTGGCCACCGAACCGCAGAGGGTTACCAGTGCCACCGCGCCATATGCAATCTCGTTTGGGGTACCCATCATCGACACGATTTTGGAATAAACCGAAGCCATTGCAAGATTGCAGAGCACCGAACCCACCAAACCGCCGATGAGTCCTTCCACCGTTTTATGGGGACTGATCACGGGGGAAAGTTTATGTTTGCCCCAGGCATGGCCGGTAAAGTAGGCACAGGTATCCGAATACCATGCACTGCCCAACAAAATCAGAAAACAAAAGATACCGCCCTGCCAGCCATGGTTGTTGCGCAGAAGCACAACATTGGTAAAGGAGGCAGGAATCAAAATTCCAAAAGCGCCCACCGTCAGCATCTCCTGAAAGGAGATATCGTTATGCCACCGGAGCAACACGCAGAGCAGCGTTAAAAAATAGAGCAGCGATACCAACAGCAGCAAATCCATATTCCAAAATGCACGAAAGAACGGGAAAAGCACTGCATAGATTCCTGCTACCGCGGCCAAAGAACGATGTCGCAGATATCCAGCGGCTTTCAGCAGTTCCATCAGCGCCAAAAGCGAAATTAAACTCACCACCACATTGAGCAGCAGCGTTTCAAATCCCAGCACAACAACAGCCAGAATCACAAGTCCTATTACTGAAGTAATAATCCGTTGTTTCAATGGCTGTCACCCCCATTCCTTCTCCTTACGATTTCTTCTCTTGCCGATCAAGCCCGCCAAAACGCCGGGAACGATGCAGATATTCCAATATTGCCTTATCCAGGTCCTTCGCCGTAAAATCTGGCCAAAGCACATTCATAAAAACATACTCCGCATAGGTGGATTGCCACGGCAAAAAATTGGAGGTTCTCTGTTCCCCGCTGGGGCGGATAATCAAATCCGGGTCCGGCTGCCCGCTGGTATCCAGATGGGCAGAGAAACTCTCCTCGGTGATCTGCTGTACGGACAGCTTCCCGTCCAAACATTCCTGCGCCAGGCGGCGCGCCGCGCGAACAATCTCATCCCGACCGCCATAATTGAGGGCGATATTCACCGTAATACCGTCGTTTTTCGCACTTCTAGACTCAATATCCATCATCTGCCGCCGCAGATCTTCCCGCAGCGGATCCTTTTCACCCAAAAAACAGAGCCGTATATTCTCTTCTTCATGCTTTTTCACATCTGACAGATATTCTGCCAAGAGATTCATGATGGCGTCCACTTCGCTTTTGGGCCTGGACCAGTTTTCGGTGGAAAACGCATACACCGTTAGATATCGAATACCGTTATCCCGACAGTACTTGGCAATCTCGCTGAACACCTTCGCCCCTTGCCGGTGTCCAGCGGTGCGGGGCAGCCCCCGGCTTTTTGCCCAGCGTCCATTGCCATCCATAATGATTCCAATGTGCTTGGGAAGTGCCTGTGGAGATATCTCTTTCAGCTCTCGTGTTTCAAATGCCATATCTGCTCCCATTTTTGACGGCGGGATCTCAGGATCCCTGTCCCTGCCATACTTTTTCTTTCTTCAGCGCTCCATCAAAGAAGGAGAGCGTGCCGTCAAGCAGCTCCCCCCTTCTCCGGTGACATTATACTTCCATGATCTCCTTTTCCTTGGCGGCAGAGATGGAGTCTACCTCTTTGCAGTAGTTATCGGTCAGCTTTTGCAGCTCTTTCTCCAAATCCTTTTGATCGTCCTCGGTCAAGGTATTTCCTTTTTTCATGGCTTTGAATTTGTCGTTGGCGTCCCGACGCACCGCACGAAGCGCTACCTTGGAATCTTCTCCCATCTTGCGGATCTGCTTGCAGAGATCCTTTCTGCGTTCCTCGGTCATCGGCGGGAAGGTCAAGCGCAGCGCGGAACCGTCATTCTGCGGGTTAATTCCCACATCGGATGTCTGAATCGCTTTCTCAATGGCCTTGAGGGTAGATTTGTCCCAAGGGGTTATCAGCAGTGTACGCGCCTCAGAGACCGAGATCGCCGCCATGGCGTTGATCTTGGTAGGGGTACCCCAATAATCCACCGTGATCTTATCCAGCACAGCAGGATTGGCACGTCCTGCGCGGATGGCGCCGTATTCGGTGGACAGCACGCGGATGGTCTTCTGCATCTTCTCGTCGTATGGTTTAAGTTCCGGTCTCATTGTGTTTCCTCCTTAATTTGATTGGTTGGCCAGTATGGCCCAGGTACCCGAACGGTTACTCAACCAGAGTACCGATCTCCTCCCCGTGTACGGCACGCAGGAAATTGTCGGGATCCGCAATGCTGAACACCAAAATCGGAATATGGTGATCCCGGCAGAGGGTAGCCGCCGTCATATCCATTACCCCCAGCTCTTTGTTCAGCACTTCACTAAAGGAAAGGTGTTCATATTTTTTCGCATTGGGATTCTTGTTGGGATCGCTGTCATACACCCCATCCACCATCGTCGCCTTGAAAATGATGTCCGCATCCACCTCAGCTGCCCGCAAGGCTGCTGCGGTATCGGTGGAAAAGAAGGGGCTTCCGGTCCCGGAGCCCAAAACAATTACCTTTCCGCTCTCCAGATGTGCCACTGCCTTATTGCGGATGTACGGCTCTGCGATCTGCTGCATGGTAATTGCAGTCTGTACCCGCACTGTCACCCCCAGTTCCTCAAACCCATCGGCCAACGCCAAGGAGTTGATTACTGTGGCAAGCATTCCCATATGGTCAGCGCGGGTGCGATCCATTTTTCCGCTGGAACGGCCGCGCCAGAAGTTGCCGCCGCCTACAACAATGGCAACCTGAACCCCTTCATCTACACATTTTTTGATTCCCTCGCAGATGTTATGAACCACATCGTAATCCAGTCCAAACTTCTTATCCCCAGCCAACGCTTCCCCGCTGAGTTTGATGAGCACACGTTTATACTTGAGTGGCATTGTTTTCACGTTCCTTCCTGTGAACGATATTTTCCATCGTTCATTTTACAATACCAAACGGATTCTGTAAAGAGGAAAACGCAAAACCATAAATAATTCCTCTCAAATTCATAAATACGGCATATTTTTGCTGAAAAAAAGGGGCATTGGGCAAAGTTTTAAGAATCAAGGTACAGCACACAACACAGCGGCTTATCCCTGCTTTTCCTGAGAGACAAAGTTGTGAAAAAGCTGCTGTATGTCGTCGTAATCCTGCTTTGCCATCTTCAAGCGGTAATCCCCGGCTTTTTCCATATAATATTCATCTTGCTGCTGATAAAGATAATATACGGTCTCGGGGGCTCCCATCTGTATCAGCAGATAATCATCCACCGGGGGCACCGCAGCAACCTTCTCCGCCACCAGTGCACCGCTGAGCAAAAGAGAAGCCAGCTGCCGACCTGTCTCCGAATCTTCACCGCACCACAGAGAAGACGCTTCCCCCTCGGTCACCTCCTGAAACCCCACATAGTATCCTCCGGTTTCATCTTTCAGCCGGGAAGCACCGGCCACACATTCCTCCAACATCCGGAAAAGCTCCTCAGTCTGACCAGGATAAAGGCCATAAGAAAAGGAGGACTTCACCCCGTTATCACACCAAACACTTTCCCCGGTAAAATACAAGGTAAAATTTCCTACGCTCACCTGCTCCGGACGGTAGTATGATACGGCATACTCCCAGGGACGCTCCTCATCCCGGCTCTCAGAAATGGGTTGTCTTGTTACCTTTAAGTCGGAGAGAAAAGAGGAAAGGCTTTCCAGCTGCACCGCATCGTCCACCAGATAGGTTTCATCCTCTCTGGAGATCGTGGCCGATTCACCCCAAATGTTGTCATGATAGAAAATCCCATCCTGCCGGGAAAGAGGGACCCAATCCAGTGGATTGGCCGCCAGAGCAATCATCAATCCCACCACCACAGCCAAGAGAAGCAGAAGAATCCAAAAACGCGGTTTACGGTAGCGCAAGACATTTTGAATGCGCCCTGCCACATCGCTTTCTCCAAACGCAAGAGGACCGGCCCAGCCATTCTGACGCATGGAGACGGAGAGCAGCGACCTGGAATAATCCCCACGCACCTCCTCCCCCAGACGGTCCATCACCTTCTCGTCGCAGGACATCTCCATATCTCTGCACATCAGACGATAGGAAAACCAGAGCAGTGGATTAAACCAGTGCAGAGATACCGCCAGCATCGCCGCCATTTTGATCCAGTGGTCTTTTCGGAGCAGATGAATTGTTTCGTGGCAGAGAATATACTCCCGCTGCTTCTCCGAAAGTCCGGTTGGAAGATAAATCCTGGGACGGACAAAGCCGAGGATAAAGGCGGTGGAAATCCGGTCGCTGGAAAAAATGTTTTCCTGCTCCAAAACCGCCGTGGACATCTTTCTGCGCAGCCGCAGATAAGCTACCACATTCCAGAGCATCAACACCACCGCCACACTGAGCCATATCCATGCCCCGATCTCAAGCCAGAAACCCCCGGTTCCTCCCCGCTCCATTGACGCCAGCGCCTGAGGAAGGGGAGCGGTCGCTGCCGGCTCCGCAAAAAGGGCTGATGTTTGTCTATGAGACCCCATAATAACCTGAGGAGAAACGACATTGGAAAAGGATGGCATCAAGCTTACAGCACCTGAAAACGAAACCGGACAAACCATCCGAAACCCTACCACACCCCATAAAAGATAACTGAGCCGTTTGGGTCCGCAGTGTAAGACCAATCTTACCAGCATCACCACCAAAGCGGTCCAGCCTGCATATAAGCTCATGCGCAATACAATCAGAAACAAAGGGGTTGCGCTCATTTCTCTGTCGCCTCCTCGATGATTCGTTTGAGTTCCTCCGCTTCCTGCCGGGAAAGCTTATGCGCTCCCAAAAATGCGGTCAAAAATCCAGGGAGCGAACCATCGAAGGATCTTTCCACCACCGCCTGGCTTTCATACTGCTGCACCTGTTCCCGCTTGACCAATGCGGTAACCATCGCCTTTTCATTTCGCAGCAGCCCCCGCTCCCCCAGCTTTCGCAGTACCGTATAGGTTGTTGGTTTCTTCCAACCCAACCGCTCCTGGCATACCCGGCAAAGCTGGGTGGAATTGACCGGTTCCAACTCCCACACGATGGACATAAACCGGTATTCCCCGTCGAAAAGTTTATACATCTGCAAGGCAACCATCTCCCGTCTAAAGGTTTATTATAATAAACCTTTTGAGATAAGTTTATCGCAGTAAACCCAATCTGTCAAGTTCCAATTCCCCGTCGGTAAGGAAACGCAAATACATAAATAAGTCCTCTGTTTTCCAAGGTTTGCCGGCATCGTTTGGAAACACCGCACCATCAACGGTCTCTTATTCTGGCAAAGAACAGCACTGCCATAACAAAAAAAGTGAGGGAGCCCAAGACTCCCTCACTGTATCAAACAAAATAGAAATCTTATTTCACCATGCTGGCAACTTCGTCAGCAAAGTTGTCCTCTCTCTTTTCCAGGCCCTCGCCCTTCTCAAAGCGGACAAACTCCACAACCTTGATAGAACCGCCAATCTCCTTGGCAACGGCATCGATATGCTTCTGCACGTTGATATCGCCGTCCTTGATGAAGGGCTGCTCTACCAGGCAAACTTCCTTGTAGAACTTGCCAATACGGCCCATAACCATCTTCTCGGCAATGTTGGCGGGTTTGCCCTCGTTGATTGCCTGAGCAGTAAGGATCTCCTTCTCGTGGGCAACAGTCTCAGCGGGAACGGATTCCTTATTGAGGTAGCTGGGGTTGGAAGCGGCAACCTGCATGGCGATATCCTTTGCCAAAGTCTTGAAAGTAGCATTGTCGGCCACATCGGTGTCAAATTTTACCATAACGCCGATTCTGCCGCCGCCATGGACATAGGTCACCACGTCGCCCTCAAAACGAGCAAAACGACGGATCTTCATGTTCTCACCGATGGTCAGGATCTTCTCGCGGAGCAGATCTGCAATGGTCTCGGTACCGCCAACCGCAGTGCAGTTGAGCAGCGCGTCCACATCAGCAGGATTCTCAGCGATAACGGTCTTGGCACAGGTATCAACAAAGGTCATGAACTGCTCGTTCTTGGCAACGAAATCGGTCTCAGAGTTAACCTCAATGACAACGCCAACCTTCTTGGCCTCGTCTACGATGGCGTAAACAACACCCTCAGCAGCGATTCTGCCAGCCTTCTTTGCAGCGGCGGCCAGTCCCTTCTCCCGCAGGAACTCAATCGCTTTTTCCATATCGCCGTCGGAAGCAGTCAGAGCCTTTTTGCAGTCCATCATGCCACAGCCGGTTCTCTCACGCAGAGCAGATACATCTTTTGCGGTAAATGCCATTTGATTCATCCTCCTAAACTTGTATCAAAAAAACGATGATACGCCGTGATCTCCACGGCCATCGAACAAACGCGCACAAAATGCCCGTACAAAAAGTCTGCGCGGGCATTTTGAAAACATTCATAAGCGCTATACGCTTACCGGAAAATTACTCGGCGTCCTTTTCCTCAGCAGCGGTCTCTTCCTCGGCCTGAGCCTCAGCATCGGCACCCTGACGACCCTCAATGATGGCGTCAGCCATGGTCTGAGCAATCAGCTTGACAGCGCGGATGGCGTCGTCGTTGCCGGGAATCACATAGTCGATCTCATCGGGATCGCAGTTGGTATCCACAATGGCTACCACCGGGATGCCCAGTTTCTTTGCCTCGGAAACAGCGATCTTCTCCTTGCGGGGATCGACGATGAACAGAGCGCCAGGCAGCTTGTTCATGGTCTTGATACCGCCCAGGAATTTCTCCAGTTTCTCGATCTCAAGATCCAGCTTTACAACCTCTTTCTTGGGCAGACGATCGAAGGTGCCGTCAGCCTCCATCGCTCTGAGCTGTTCCAGACGGCCAATTCTCTGACGGATGGTTCTGAAGTTGGTCAGCATACCGCCCAGCCATCTAGCATTGACATAGTGAGCTCCAGCGCGCTCCGCTTCCTCACGGACAGAATCGCCAGCCTGCTTCTTGGTACCAACAAACAGTACGCTCTCACCGGAAGCAGAAAGATCACGGATAAACATATAAGCTTCTTCCAGCTTCTTAACGGTCTTCTGCAGGTCAATGATGTAGATGCCGTTTCTCTCGGTGAAGATGTAGGGAGCCATTTTGGGGTTCCATCTTCTGGTCTGATGTCCGAAATGAACACCAGCTTCCAACAGCTGCTTCATAGATACTACGCTCATGATAAAATCCTCCTGAATTTGGTTTTTTACGTTTCCGAAACGGAACCGTATACCCTCCGCCGCCGCGCATCTTGCCAAGCGTTCTATGCTTGTCCTTTCTGTCTTTTCTCAAAAACCGGAAAAGCCGGTCCGGAGAGCACAGCCACCCACCGGGTCAATTGCGGCAACGTGTGTATTACCGGGATATTATAGCATATACCAGATGGCTTCGCAATAGGATTTTTCCCAAATTCTACGGCTTTTTTCATATTTTTTTCGCTTTTTCTCCCGCAGATTGCGTCGATTGGAATTTCATACAGGCAAGGCCAGTTATTTCTCTCCCTTTCTCCATAAAAAGAGGGCCGTCTCTTTCCGAGACGGCCCCCAACACTCAGACGGATCTGTACTCACTGCACATCCACATGAAGCTTCTCTCCGTCATAATCCACCACCAGCACCGACTGTGGACGGAGATCTTGGGCGATGATCATACGGGCAATCAGCGTCTCCACCTTACTTTGCAGGAAACGTTTGAGCGGACGCGCGCCATAAGTGGGGTCGTATCCCTGCTCCACAATATAATTTTTGGCCGCATCAGTCAAACGCAGATCCAACTGGCGCTCTTTCAGGCGCTCCCGCAGGCTGTTGATCAGCAGATCGATGATGGAGAAGATATTGTCCTTGGTCAGCGGTTTATAGAACACAATCTCATCCAGACGGTTGAGAAACTCCGGACGGAAAGCCTGCCGCAGAATCTGCTGTACCTGGTCTCGAGCCTGTTCGGTGATCTCTCCGTCGCTGCCAATCCCCTCAATCAAGATATCGGAACCCAGATTGGAGGTCAGAATGATGATGGTGTTTTTAAAGTCCACGGTACGGCCCTGGGAATCGGTAATCCGTCCGTCGTCCAACACCTGCAACAGAATGTTGAAAACGTCGGGATGCGCCTTTTCAATTTCATCAAAAAGCACCACCGAATAGGGTTTACGGCGCACGGCCTCGGTCAATTGACCGCCCTCCTCATATCCCACATATCCGGGAGGCGCTCCGATCAGACGGGAGACGGAGTATTTCTCCATATACTCGCTCATATCAATCCGAACGATATTCTTCTCGTCGTCAAACAGCGCCTGGGCCAGCGCTTTTGCAAGCTCCGTCTTTCCTACGCCGGTAGGACCAAGGAACAAAAAGGAACCAATGGGACGGTTGGGGTCCTGGATTCCGGCACGGGAGCGCAGAATCGCTTCGGTAACCCGCTGTACCGCCTCGTCTTGTCCGATCACCCGCTGATGCAGGATACCGTCCAGATGCAGCAGCTTTTCCCGTTCGCCCTCCATCAGACGGGCCACAGGGATGCCGGTCCAACGTCCCACAATTCGGGCAATCTCCTCCTCTGTCACCTTGTCTCGCAGCAGGCTTTCGCCTTTTTGACTGCGTGCCGCCAGTTCCTGTTCTTGCTGCATCTCCTTTTGCAGCTGAGGCAGACGGCCATATTTGAGCTCCGCTGCCTTGTTCAGGTCATACTCCCTCTCCGCACGCTCAATCTGGGCATTCACCTGTTCCAGTTCCTCTTTCAGCTTCTGCACTTTGGAGATCGCGTTTTTCTCGTTCTCCCACTGTGCCTTCATGGCGTTAAATTTCGCCCGCATCTCGGCAAGCTCTTTTTGAATCTCCGCCAGATGCTCCTGGGAGAGCTGATCGGTCTCTTTTTTCAGCGCAGCCTCCTCGATCTCGTGCTGGATGATCTTTCTAGAGATTTCATCCAGCTCTGTGGGCATGGAATCAATCTCGGTACGAATCATGGCGCAGGCCTCATCCACCAGGTCGATGGCCTTATCCGGCAAGAATCGATCGGTGATATACCGGTTGGAGAGGGTTGCCGCGGCGATGAGGGCGTTGTCCTGGATTTGGACGCCATGGAACACTTCATAGCGCTCCTTCAGTCCACGAAGGATGGCAATGGTATCCTCCACAGTGGGCTCATTGACCATCACCGGCTGGAACCGCCGTTCCAGTGCGGCATCCTTTTCAATATACTGGCGATATTCGTCCAGTGTGGTTGCACCAATACAGTGCAGCTCGCCACGGGCCAGCATGGGCTTGAGCAGGTTGCCTGCATCCATGGAGCCCTCCGTCTTGCCGGCGCCCACGATGGTGTGCAGCTCATCGATAAACAGAATGATCTTTCCCTCGCTCTTTTTGATCTCTGCCAGTACCGCTTTCAGACGTTCCTCAAATTCGCCCCGGAACTTTGCGCCTGCAATCAGTGCGCCCATATCCAGCGCAAAGACACTGCGATCTTTCAAGCTGTCTGGGACATCACCGCGCACAATACGCTGTGCCAACCCTTCGGCAATCGCGGTTTTGCCGACGCCCGGCTCACCAATCAGCACTGGATTGTTTTTGGTTTTACGGGAAAGAATCCGAATGACATTGCGGATCTCGCTGTCCCGCCCGATCACCGGGTCCAGCTTATGGTTTCTAGCCCGCTCCACCAAATCATACCCGTACTTTTTCAGTGCATCGTAGGTGGATTCTGGAGAGTCGGAGGTGACGCGGGTATTTCCTCTAACCTCCATCAGCACCTTGAGGAAAGCATCTTTGGACAGCCCAAAGGAGCGAAACAGCTGTTGCAGATCCCGTTCCGGTGCATCCAACAGCGTCAAAAACAGATGTTCCACCGAAACGTAATCATCGTTCATCTTATCTGCCGTTTTTTCAGCGTCCACAAACAACTGATCAACCTTTTGGGAGACATAAATTTTTCCTTGTTCCCGACCAGAGCCGCTGACTCTGGGCATCTTCTGCACCAGCTCCAAAATACGCTGGGCCAGTACATCCGCCTCAACCCCTACCTTGACCATCAGCTGAGGGATCAATCCACCCTCCTGGTTGAGCAGAGCATAGGCCAAATGCGGCAGCTCAATCTGCATATTCTGGTGCTCGATGGCAAGATTCTGTGCATCCTGAATCGCTTCCAGAGATTTTTGTGTGTATTTTTGTGCATTCATATAGGCGTTCATCCTTTCATAAAAGACGTAAATTCATCTCAAATCATACATGAACTGTTTTGTAGGTATTGCTGATAACGATATTTCATATTGCTTTGCAGATCGGTTTTGGGGGAGAGATGTTCAAAATACAGCTGAAGCATTTCGTTAAACATCTGAATATACTCTGCAATGGCGCTACCCAACTGCTGGTTGGTGAGGGTGGAGCCATCCACCGAAGGCGGCATCACAAATTTTCTTGTAAAACGCCCGTCCACCAGCTGGTATTCCAGTTGATCTACAGCCATTCCGTTTGCCTGCCGGCATTCCAGCTCCAAATGAGCAAATCGGGTAAAGAAATCTTCCAGATACCGGAGCAGCTGACTGCTCTGGGTACGGGAGGAAACCCGAAGTTCGCCAAACACTTGGTCATATCCCCGGTATAGCTCCACCACATACCGGATGGTCGGATTATATTTAAACCGAAGCGCACTGCGAAGACTAAGCAGCGCATCGGAAGGCTGTTGTTGAATTTGAAAGCCATCGTTGCCCAGCATAAGCTGTGTGATCTGTTCAAAGACATCCTTGGTACGCTGCTCAGGCGTAGGGCAGCAGACATATTCCGCCAGAATTTGATTAATCAGATTGGAACGGCTGGTGTTCATAGAATAAGCCACTTTGTCGATCTGCCGCACAACGTCGTCCATCAATACCAGTGAATAGACGCTGCGCTTCATGAGAAATCCCTTCTTTCTTGTTACCTGCACAGGCATCCACCTATGCTGTGATTAAAGTCTACCACATCAATCATAATTTGTCAACTGAATTATATAATTTTAATATCAAATTAACATTTTATCTATGATAGTTTCCTTTTGTGCTCAGGAGATTCCTCCAAAAAAACATCGGCCATTTATAGATTCTTTACAATTTTGTAAAAGATTTTATCGTATTTGCAGAATTACCTTGTAAATCTTAGGAATATCCTACACAATAAACTATAAGTTATTGGTACTTTTTTCTGATTTTCGATTGAGGTAGTACAAGTTTGAACAAGAAGGAGTAAGTCATGATTTTTACTCGAAAAAGCCTAATACAACTCATCATTCCGCTGATTTTGGAGCAAACCCTCAGCGTCACCATCGGTATGGCGGACACCTTGATGGTAGCAGTATGCGGAGAGGCAGCCGTCTCCGGCATCTCATTGGTGGACAGCATCAATCTGCTGCTGATCAACCTGTTTAGCGCTCTGGCCACCGGAGGTGCGGTTATCACCTCCCAATATATTGGGAAAGGCGATATTCACAGCGGATGTCAGTCCACCAATCAGCTGATGATCTCGGTGGCAACACTCTCCTCGGCCATCATGCTGATTGCATTGATCTTTCGCCAACAGATTCTCAGCTTTATCTTCGGCGCCATCGAGGCGGATGTCATGGAAAACGCTCTGATCTATTTTATGGTCACCGCTCTTTCCTATCCGTTTTTGGCGCTTTACAATTCCGGCGCGGCGTTATTTCGTTCCATGGGAAACTCCAAGCTTTCTCTCTATACTTCCCTGGTCATGAATCTGCTCAACGTTGCAGGCAACGCTCTGTTTATTTTTGTGTTTGATATGGGTGTTTTTGGTGCAGCTTTGGCCACA
>DBQB01000013.1 GCA_002305685.1 Ruminococcaceae bacterium UBA1405 | reverse complement strand
ATTTTTCAATTTTGCAACGGGTCCAGCTGCCGTTTAAAAGCCGGGCTATCCAGGCGGCTCAGGATTCTTTTTTGCGATCCTCGATCATGTGAATGTTCAGATGGTTGTAGGTCATCTCCACGTCGTTCTCCTCAAAGGTCACGCTGATGTTTTCCAGCAGATCAAAGTACACCGCCCAGTAATCGCTGTTGTTGGCCCAGACGCGCACCGTATATTCGATGCTGCTGTCCTTATAGTTGGAGAGACGGATAAAGGGCGCCGGGTCGGCCAGCACATTTTCGGTGCGCTCCACCGCCTGCAGCAGCGCATTTTTAACGGTATCCACCGGGGAATCATAGGAGGCGGTGATGGCAATATTGATGCGCCGAGATTTCTGGCTGGAATAGTTGGTCACCTTTCCGGCGGAAATTTCGCTGTTGGGCACAAAGATATCCTCATTGTTGGGGGTGGTGATGCGGGTGTGAATCAGTCCGATCTCCGCAACGGTACCGCTGATGCCGGCGGCATCCACAAAATTCCCCACCTCAAAAGGCTTGGTAACCAGCAGCAGCACACCGCTGGCCAGGTTGGAAAGAGAATTTTGCAGCGCCAGGGAGAACGCCAAACCTACCAGGCTGAACACCGCCAGCAGCGATGAAGTTTCAATTCCCAGGCTTCCGGTAACAATCAGAACCGTTACAAAATAGAGCGCCACTTTCATACCGGAACGGATAAAGGTATAAAAGGAAGGCGGAATATGATGGTTGACACTGAGTACCTTTTCCACCATCTTCATGATAAATTTGATGATAATCAGACAGATCACCAGCAAAACCGCCGCGTTGACCACACCGCCCACACTCAGCGATCCCACAGAAAAATCCAAAATTCCCTGTAGCGTCATAATACATCCTGCTCCTTTCAGATCATCCCAAATAGCACATCCAGTATAGAACATTCTTTTGGGAAAGTAAATAGCTGGGAAAAGCTAGCCCTGTTGCACGGCCGGGTTCCGGCTCCCCCGGGACTGGGCGGCGCCGTTCAAATATCGTTTGGGGGTCGTCCCTTTGTAGCGCCGGAACGTCTTGATAAAATAACTCAGATCATTGAACCCACAGCTAAAAGCCACATCGGTGACAGATTGCCCGGTGGTAATCAGCTGATAACAGGCGTGCTCGATCCGGCAGATATTCAGATACTCGATGGGGGTGTGGTGGGTCATCTCCTGGAAAAAGCGGCAGAAGTATTTGGGAGACATCCCGGCGGCGGCGGAAAGCTGATCCAGCGTCAAGGGAGCGCTGTAATTCTCCTCGATGAGGGACAGCGCCTTTTTGAGCTGTCCCACCTTTTTATAATTGCGATGACTCTGCGCAGGGGCGCAGGCATAGTATCCTTTTTGCAGCACCAGTCCGAAAAACTGATAGAGACATCCCTGCACAATCAGCTGGTAACCGGGGTTTTTGGATTCCATGGCGTCAAAAAGGGTGTCAACCACCTGGTTTAACTGGGCATCCTCCCGGGGCATCTGCTGGTCGATCCAGATCTCACCGTCCAAAATCCGCTGTAACAGCGGATGGCAAGCATGGTCCTGCCGCATGAGCATCCGCATATCAAATACGATACAGTCGTAGACACACCCGTCGGGAATGCCGGCGTGGAGGGTACCGCTGCTGACAAAAACCAGATCCCCGGCCCGGATGGTAAACTCCTGATCGTCCAGGGTCAGGCGGAAGGTACCGCGGCGGATCCGGATCATTTCGTATTCCACGTGCCAGTGAAACGCCATCACATACTGAGGATGGTAGGGATTGAGCCGGTAAATTTCGATGGGGAAATCGAAGGTTCCCCGCTGGATTCGTTCGTTGTAGGATAAATACTGCATTCCGATTTCATTCCTTTGTATCTGCGGCGCCACACAGGGCAAAGCGCTCCCTGCCGGTTGCCGATAGATGGATGATTTTTCTCAAGAGCCAAAATAATATGAATATTATTTTGTTTTTTTGCTACTTTTGCACCGGAATTTGCAAAAGAAGGATAGTATAATGATAGTATACCATAGAACGTCTGGTTTGTCTGCAAAAATGGAAATGGAGGTTATGCGATATGGCAAAAAACAGACTGATCGGTGATTATCCTGTCATCGGTATCCGTCCCACCATCGACGGACGCCGCGGAGCCCTCAAGGTACGGGAATCGCTGGAAGAGCAGACCATGAATATGGCCAAATCCGCCGCAAAACTCTTTGAGGAGAATCTGAGATACTCCAACGGCGAACCGGTGAAGGTTGTCATCGCAGACACCACCATCGGACGGGTTGCGGAATCCGCTGCCTGCGCCGCCAAGTTCAAAAAAGAAGGGGTGGATATCACCCTGACCGTAACCCCCTGCTGGTGCTACGGCGCGGAAACGATGGATATGGACCCCATGACCATCAAAGGCGTATGGGGCTTTAACGGTACCGAGCGCCCCGGCGCGGTATATCTGGCATCGGTGCTGGCCACCCATGCCCAGAAAGGGCTGCCCGCCTTTGGCATCTACGGCCATGACGTGCAGGATGCCGACGCCACCGAAATTCCCGAGGACGTCAGGGAAAAACTGCTTCGCTTTGGCCGCGCTGCCGTGGCGGTTGCCACCATGCGGGGAAAATCCTATCTGCAGATCGGCTCCATCTGTATGGGAATCGGCGGCTCCATCATCAGCCCGGAATTCATTGAGGAATATCTGGGAATGCGGGTGGAATCGGTGGACGAGGTGGAGATCATCCGCCGCATGACCGAGGGCATCTACGATGAGGCCGAATTCCAGAAGGCTCTTGCCTGGACCAAGGCCAACTGCCCCGAAGGCTTTGACAAAAACCCTGCCGAGCTGCAAAAATCTCCTGAGCAGAAGGAGAAGGATTGGGAGTTTGTGGTCAAGATGATGTGCATCATCAAGGATCTGTTTAACGGCAACCCCAACCTTCCCAAGGGCCGCGAGGAAGAGATGGTGGGTCACAACGCCATTGTTGGCGGTTTCCAGGGCCAGCGCCAGTGGACCGATTTTTATCCCAACTGCGATTTTGCGGAATCGCTGCTCAACTCCTCCTTTGACTGGGAGGGCGCCAGAGAGCCTTATATCCTGGCAACCGAAAACGATACCCTCAACGGTCTGGGAATGCTCTTTGGCAAGCTGCTGACCAACACCGCTCAGATCTTTGCGGACGTGCGCACCTACTGGAGTCCTGAGGCGGTGAAGAAAGCCACCGGCTATGAGCTGGAAGGGGTTGCCAAGGAGTCCAAGGGCTTTATCCATCTGATCAACTCCGGCGCCGCCTGCATCGATGCCTGCGGCGAGGTCAAGGATCCAAACGGCAACGGCGTGATCAAGCCTTTCTGGGAGATGACCGAAGCAGACCAGCAGGCCTGCCTGAAAGCCACCACCTGGAATGCGGCGGATATGGGATACTTCCGCGGCGGCGGATTCTCCTCCCGTTTCCTCACCAGAAGCGAGATGCCTGTCACCATGATCCGTCTGAACCTGGTCAAGGGATTGGGACCGGTGCTGCAGATCGCTGAGGGCTGGACCGTCAATCTGCCCGACGAGGTTTCCGACAAGCTGTGGAAGAGAACCGACTACACCTGGCCCTGCACCTGGTTTGCTCCCCGTCTCACCGGCAAGGGCGCTTTCGCCTCCGCCTATGACGTGATGAACAACTGGGGCGCCAACCACGGAGCCATCAGCTACGGCCATATCGGTGCGGATCTGATCACCATGTGCTCCATGCTGCGCATCCCGGTGTGTATGCACAACGTACCGGAAGAAAAGATCTTCCGTCCCGCCAGCTGGAACGCTTTCGGCATGGACAAGGAGGGACAGGACTTCAGAGCCTGCGCCGCCTACGGTCCCATGTACAAAAACATCCGGTAACAGGATATTCTGCTGACATGGATGCCGGTGTTTCTCAAAGGAACACCGGCGTCTTTTTTTGAAAGGGAAATGATATGTCAAAGACGCTTGTTATTATTTTAGGCCCGCACGCGGTAGGAAAAATGACCGTTGGGCAGGAGCTTGCAAACATCACACAGCTGCGCCTTTTTCACAATCATATGTCCATCGAGCTGGCACGAAAGCTCTTTGCATACACAGAAAAGGAATGGAGTATTCTCAATGAAACCATCCGGAAAACCGTATTTGAGCTGTTTGCCAAGGGAGATTTCCCCGGTTTGATTTTCACGTATATGTGTGCGTTTGATGAGCAAAGCGATCTTGATTATCTGCAAAATATGATTCATCTGTTTTCGTCAAACGGCGCAAATTGTTACGTGGTAGAGCTTTGTGCTGATTTTGAAGAACGTCTCATTCGCAACAAAAGCGAGAACCGCTTGCTCCATAAAGAGTCCAAACGCAACCTGGAAAGGAGCGAAGCAGAAATGAGAAACACCAGTGAAAAATACCGTCTGAACTCTTATGACGGAGAAAATCTTCCCTTTGAAAACTATATGAAAATTGATAACACTGCTTTAGCTCCGGATGAAGTTGCAAAGATGATCCAAACGCATTTTGCAATCGAAGGACGCGCAGAATGAAAGGAGAAACCGTCATGCTAAAAGGAATCCCGAAAATTTTATCTCCCCAGCTGCTTAAGGTGCTCTGTGAGATGGGCCATGGCGATCGTCTGGTCATTGCCGACGGAAATTTTCCCGCCGAAAGCATGGGAAAGGACGCCATTGTCATACGCTGCGACGGCCACAACGTTCCTGAGCTGCTGGATGCCATATTGCAGCTGTTCCCGCTGGACAGCTATGTGGATAAGCCGGTCAATTTGATGCAGGTGGTGCAGGGCGATCCGGTGGAAACCCCCATCTGGGATACCTATGAGGAGATCCTCTCCAAATACGATTCCAGAGGAAAGGATACCATCGGCTATCTGGAACGCTTCGCCTTTTACGCCCAGTCCAAAAAAGCCTACGCCATCATTGCCACCGGGGAAAAGGCGCTTTATGCCAATATTATGCTGCAAAAAGGCGTCATTTAACCGTCTGCGCCGTGAATCAAAACAAAGAGGGCTTTGGCCGTACGGCCAAAGCCCTCTTTCTCGATTCCGCGGTCAAAAGATCCCTGGTATCACTCTTGCAAGGCCGAGCCCCGCGGCGAAGGAGGCTGCGTTTGCCACAAGGGCATACACCACCGACTTCCAGACAGAAACACCGCCGCCGCTGACCTTGGGAAGCATGATGGAGTATACCACCGCCTCCAACACCAGCACCGCCATCTCAAGGAGGATATAGTACACCACGAACATCAAACTTCCCTGCTGATAACGGATCACATTCAGCGCCACATTGAGCAGCACCTGGGTCACCACATTCACCCCTGCAATCCGCCAAAGCAGCGGCTTCTTCCCCAGCCCAAACAACAGCGCCAGGATAAGCTCCAGCAAAATGGTAAGGACAATCCGGCAAAACAGCGAGATCAGCTCCCAGGTATAATCATAGCTTCTGCGCGCCACCAGCAGCGGATTTTCCGCCGCATTCTGGGAAACACCCCGCAAATCCACCGTAAAGTAGCTGTCAAAAGCGTACTTCTGATAAATTCCACTCACCGCAAAGGTATCGCTCTCGGGATAGTACAGCAAAATCTTAAAGGTTTGGGGTGGATAATAGGTCCAGTTGAGGGTCCCGCTTTCCCCGCAATCCCACCACTGCTGCAAAAAGTAAAAACCGTCACTGTCCGAATACTCTACAAACGCCTTCCAGATCTCATACCCCTCGTCCCCCTCGCGGTAACGCTGAAATTCCGGGGTGCCATCCCAGACGGAGGCAGGGCCGGTGGAACTGCTCTGAGAGAGCAGCGTCCCATAGCAGGGGGTATCGGTATCTTCCATATTTTCAAAGGTGATCCGCACCGACGCTTTGGGCCCCATATCCCCATATACCGTCATGGGAAACAGCGCGCCCAGCAATACAAAACAGAGAAAAAAAGCGGCGATTTTACGTCTCATGATTTCTCTCCTTTCCCAAAAATCCATTCTCTCATCGATGCGGGATTCATTCTGTATGAACCTCCTTGCTGTCGCAGCAAAGAGCTGTTTCCTGCATCCGCCTTTGCAGTATTTGTAACTGATCTGCAACCGGCATCGTTCCGTCCATCAGAATTACCGGCGCCGGTATTCTTTCCAGCCATCGATCAATCCGATCGGTGGAACTGGCGGCAACTTTCTGAAAAAAGCGCTGTTCCTGCTCATACATATCCCCGCCTTCGGCTACCCTTGCTCCAAATTGGTCAACCGAGCGCTGGATCACCCGTTTCAGCCGGATCTCCAAAGGGACCTGCAGATAGATGACGCAGTCATATAATTTTTCCAACTCTGCCCCAAAGTCGCAGGTGACCGCCGAGAGGACAAAGGTTTCTTCCCGGAGCAAATCCGCCCGCAACAAGCTGAGCGCCTCGTCACGGCTCCTGGCGTTTTGGTATGGTATTTCTGCTTCTGCAAAGAAATATTTTTCAATGTCCAGGTGAGGATATCCCATAGCCTCCGCCAGCCGCTTCCCCAGCGTGGTTTTTCCGCTTCCGTTTCCCCCTACAATGGCAATCCTACGGTACATCTTTTCTCCCTTAAGGCACTTTACATCCGGCAGCAGTGGTTTAACGGTCCTCTCCCCTTGCCCAGATTGAGGTTGGCCTTCAGGGCGTCGGTAATATAGCTTTTGGCCTCCCGTATGCTCTCTTCCATCGATTTTCCTGCCGCCAGGTTACAGGCAATGGCGGAGGAAAGGGTACAGCCGGTTCCATGGGTGTTGGGATTGTCCACCCGCTCCCCTGCAAACCGGATTACCTTACCGTCATGGTACAGCAGATCGTCGGAACTATCCTCCAGATGGCCGCCTTTGATTAAGATATTGCCTTTGTAGAAGGTGGAAATCTGCTCTGCCGCCTTGACCATATCGTCCCGGCAGCGTATCTCCAAACTTCCGCCGCAGAGCACCTCCGCCTCCGGAATGTTGGGGGTAATCACCTCCGCCATTGGGATCAGCTTTCCGATCAGCGCATCCATGGCGTCGTCCGAGAGCAGCTTTCCGCCGCTGGTGGAAACCATCACCGGGTCCACCACAATGTGTCCCGGCTGATACTCCTTGAGTTTTTCTACAATCTTCTCAATGATGGCCGGGGAGGATACCATACCGATTTTGACAGCATCGGGAAAGATATCGGTCATCACACAGTCCATCTGCTGCCCCACAAACTCCGGCGGCGTATCGATCACCCCGTATACCCCCATGGTGTTCTGCGCCACCAGCGCAGTCACCACGCTCATGGCAAACATCTTATGGGCGGTGATGGTTTTGATATCCGCCTGCATCCCCGCCCCGCCTGTGGGATCGGTTCCCGCAATACTCAGTACCCGTTTCATATCCATAACGTAAATTCTTCCTTTCCCTTTTCTGTTTTTTCCTTTGCATCACATCCCTTAGGGGATGAGCTTTTGAATGGGAGCCCCCCGGTCCTGCGCGTCACAGGGGCGGTATGCCATATCCCAGAAAGCCTGTTCGTGCCGGCAGCTGCACCGGAAAATTTCCCTGAGCGCTTCCTTTCGGGACTCCTCCAAATCTTCGCACAGCTGCTGGGCAAAGCTCCCCCACTGCTGGCAGCAGTCCAGACAGAAGGGGCTGATATACTCCTCAATTACCTCCCAGTAGGGCGACTGCCGGATATCCGGATACCGCTCCACCAGCTTCAGACCAATATAGGTATAGCTGAGCATACAGGGAAGGATCGCCATGAGGATTTCGGGCAGTTCCCCTTCCTTTGCCACCTGAAGCATATAGGAGGTGTAGCTGAGGTTTTCCTCGCGGGGCTGCATCCGGTCCACCATATCCTGATCCATCCCCCAGAGGTGAAGGTACCGCACTCGGGTGACCGTCTCGGTGGCGTTGATAAAATTGAGGAACCGGTACAGCTGTTGCATCTGGGACATATTTTCCGACTTATAGATGGCATAGGCGATCACCCGGGCATATTCCCGCAGGTAGATGCTGTCATCGATGGTGTACTGTCGGAACAGCTCCGGCGCAAGGGTGCCCAGCGCCATCTCGCGGAGAAAGGGCTTTTCCAGCGACTGCTCCCACAGAGGGATACAGCTCTCCGCCAGCTCTTTGAGAAACGACATTCTCATCTTCCTTTCCGGCCGAAACAAACAGGGGCGCACAGCAATCCAGTATAGCGCTTAAATACGCTTTGCTGCTGACACCATATTTCATTTCTG